>JAZNFZ010000083.1:0-7849 GCA_045576195.1 Eubacteriales bacterium
CAGAGGATGCTTTACGTTCTCTGTCCTCTTTGTTTATCTATCGGGCGGCGAAAAGAGCCTCCCTTGTGTAAAGGGAGGTGGCACGGCTTGCCGTGACGGAGGGATTGTAAAAGATTGAAATGGCGTTAATACAATCCCTCAGCCGCCTTCGGCGTCAGCTCCCTTTACACAAGGGAGCCTTTTTTATGTTCACCTATGACGTATCAATTTTCCTGACAAGCACTGCTTTTGTAGACACAAAAGCAAAATACGGCATACCTCTTTCGAGATATACCGTATTTTTGAAAACTGTCCTTTAGGGGAACACCCTAATGTTCCTGCCGCGTTTTTTTTAATAGTAGTCGGACCAGCCCGAGTCCTCGCCCTCGCCCTCAGTGGATGCGGTAAGGACATCGTAGTTATTTACCTGGAGAATGCTGATCTCAACTGCTTCATAAGCCTCTTTGCTCATTTTTTATCTCCTTACTTACTTGGTTATAATCGTAATCGCCGCCTGCGGTGTTGCTAAGGGTTGCATCTGTTGCCAAAATAACGGGAAGGGGGTAAATTACTGTTTGGGGCATCCGATGCTCGCTTTTGCATCGGGGTAGCAGAACGCTACAAACTACCTATATAGATATTTTACCACAAATTTTTCGATTTGTCTACCTGTGTAAATCAACAACTGAGCGCGGCATTTTTTGTCTAAAAGCAACAAAACCGAGGTGCTTTTGCTTGAATTGCGAGGAAAAGCCTCTGTTCTTTTGTAAGAACTTGTCAGGATCGGCGAGGGCGAAAAGCCAAAGATCCGCCAACGGCAAGCTGCTGTTGGCGGATCTTGTGGCGGGGAGATCCCGCCACAGGGTATTATTTTGCTTTCTTTTGCTTGATTCTATTGAGCTTCTTGTTGAGCTTCAGCAGATCCTCCTTGGTGAACTCCGCGTTCATCATACCACCCGCCATGGTGAGCAGTCGGAGCACGGTAAAGCCGTTCATCATAGCCATCATCTCGGGGGTCATCTCAAAGCCAGCCACCTTCTTGTCGCCCTTTTTGCCGCCCATCATCTTGCTCATCAGACGGATAAAGATCAGCTTGCCGCGCAGGGTGCTGATGACATCGCCCATCTTGGAGTTGAGGGAAAGACGGCCCTCCACCTCCTTGATGTCAAACCAGTTGAGAATGGCGCCCTTTTCCACCAGCACGTAGTCGGGGTTGGGCTCCTCCACCTTGCGGATCTTGCCCTCGTCGCTGTGGTCGCCTGCCTTCGCCACGATCACGCTCTCGCCCACGTTGGGCACGTCAAAGTAGAAGAAGTGGTCGGGCGCGCTCTTTTTGCCAAGGCTCTTGCCGTTGACAAAAAGCTCCACCTCGGGAAGGTTGGAGTAGACCGTCACGCGGGTCACATCCTCCACGCGGTCCACATAGCGCTTGCCGCACAGATGCACGAAGGGATCGTCCGAGAGCCATGCCTTATAGGCATAGAAGGCATCCTTCTTATATTTTCTGTCCATGGTGACAAGGCCCTTGTGGTTCTGGCCGTTCTCGCCGCCCTCGGCTCGGGCATCCGCGCCAAAGTCAAACATGTTCCAGACGTGGGTCGCCCACATAAACTTGCGGCTGAAGAGCTGCTTGATCAGCTCCTCGTGGTAGTAGGCCTGGTATTCCTCGGTGTAGTCGCCCTGCCGCGGGGAGGAGGTGTGCCAATTCAGCGCCTCGCAGCCGTACTCGGAGCAGCCGATCGGAATGCTCGGATGGGTGGCGTGGAACTTATCGAACCAGGGGCCGTTCATACCGGTCTCGCCGCCGTACCAGCCGAAGTAATGGTTGTAGGAGACCACATCGGGGATCTGCAGATAGGGATCGTCCATCTTGCACATCGAAACCGCCGCAACCGTCGTCTTACGGGTCTTATCCATCGAATGGGCAAGATCGTTGAGGATGCGGTGATTTTCCAGCAGATCCTCGTCAGAGCCGCCGATCGAGATCTCGTTGGAAAGACCCCACACCACGATGGAGGGGTGGTTGTAGTTCTGGGTGATCAGCTCCTTCATCTGGGAGACGGTGTTCTCGCGGCCTGCGGGCATGTGCTTGGAAATGTAGGGGATCTCCGCCCAGATCACAAGGCCCTTTTCGTCGCACAGATCATAGAAATACTGATCGTGCTGGTAGTGCGCGAGACGAATGGTGGTGGCACCTACCTCCATAATGAGGTCAATATCCTCCTCGTGGTGGCAGGGCAGCAGCGCGTTGCCGATGCCAAGGCGGTCCTGATGGCGGGAAACGCCGCGCAGGGGGTACTCCTCGCCGTTGAGGATAAAGCCGTTTTCGGGGTCGATTTCGAAGGTGCGGCAGCCAAAACGGGTACTAACGGTGTCCAAAACAGTGTCATTTTCGAGAAGCTCTGCGGTGAGGGTGTAAAGGTAAGGATTCTTGCGACCGTGCCAGAGCGTCACATCCTTGATGGCAAGCGAGATCTTGGTGTCGGCTGCGGTCGCGCCGGCGATCTCCTTGCCCTCCCTGTCGGTGATGGTGTAGCGGAGGGCTTGCCCCTCCTTCTTGTTCGTGACAAAAACCTCCACCTCTACGTCGGCATCCTTGCCGTCGATCTTCGGGGTGACCATCAGGCCCTTGCCGCCGTAGTAGTCAAGGTCAAAGTGGGAGCTTGCCACGCAAACGAGGTTGACGTTGCGGTAAAGACCGCCGTAGAAGGTGAAGTCTGCCATTTGGGGATAAACTCTGTCGTTGGGGGCGTTGTCCACAAAAATGGCAAGCTCGGTCCTGTCCGCGAGGTGCTCGGTCAGATCCACACGCCAGGTGGAGTAGCCGCCGTCGTGGTGCATGAGCTTTTTGCCGCCCACATACACGTCAGCCGAGGAGTTGGCGCCGCAGATCTCAAGATAGTAGCGGTCGGCACGGGGCAGCTCGGCCGCCACCAGGGTCTTTTCGTAAAGGCAGGAGCCGCGGAAGTAGTCGTTGCCGCCGTCCTGCCCGTCGGTGGCGTTCCAGGTGTGAGGCAGATCCACCGCGATGCTCTCCCCGCGCTCGGCGAGAGAGGCACAGTTTTTGGTGAATTGCCAGCCTTGATTCAAGCTTAAAATCGTTCTCATTGCATATCTCCTTTTTGATTGAAAGCGGCGCCCGACGTGTGTGAGTCGGACGCCGTGAAGAAAATTTATGATCGGTTATTGAGCGGCAACATCGGTCTCGCCTGCCTCGGCACCGCGGCCGAGATCGGCGTTCATCTTTGCCAGCGTCTTCTTGTCAAGGTTGTAGATCACGGCAAGACCGATGAACTGCAGCACTGCGCTGAACATATAAAGCCCTGCCACCAGCCAGCACATATTGTGCGCGGTCTTGGCGCTTTGCGCGATGGTGCCGTACTTGGCCTCGTACCCGAGCCAGCCCATGACCAGAAGAACAAGAGAGGGGCCAACGCCCTGCGCCAGCTTGCGGAAGAAGGAGTGCAGGGAGTAGACCATGCCCTCCTCGCGGGTGCCATACTTCCACTCGTTGTAGTCAATGGCATCACCCATCATTGCCCAGGATACGCAGGTGTAAACGCCCATGCCGATGCCGAAGACCACAAGACCGAGCAGATAGACGATCAGCGCAACACCCACATTCTTGATGAGGGGGAAGATCAGCATGACCACAGCACCGCCGATGGAGGCGAGCGTGCCCACCACAGAAGCCTCCTTTTTGCCGTACTTTTCCACGATCTTCGTGATAAAGGGCATAAAGAGGAACATAGGCAGGAAGCCGATCATCTGGACCAGACCCGAAAGGGAGGCCATGTTGAAGTAGGTGGCAAACATAATGGTGTTTGCGGTGGTGGCGGCATTCATACCAAGGAACATACCCATAGCGGCAAGGGTGCAGCCAACTGCGGGGCGGTTCTTCATGAACTTGCCGAAGGCCTGGAAGATATTGAACTTTTCCACGGCCTCGTTGGTCTTTACGGTGTTCTCATCCACGCGAATGGTGATCTTCTTGAGCATAAAGATAAATGCAAGGAAGCCGAGAATGCCCATAATGAGCGCTGCCCAGAATACGCGCTCGCCAAGCAGGACCTCAACCTGCTTGCCGGTCACGGGGCTGAGCACAGCCTCGCCCGGCTGGTAGGGGTTGCCGGTGAGGGGATTGGTCAGGAACTGCTCCTTGGTAAAGCCCTCGGGGATCTCGATCTTACCCAAAAAGTCGGTGGTGCCGTCCCAGGTGACCTTCTTCCAGATCAGCATGGGGAGAATGATCATCGGCAGCATATTGCCGATCATAGAGCCGATGGAGCGCCAGGTGGAAAGCTGTGCGCGCTCGCCCACATCCTCGGTAACGAGGGAGAGCATAGAGCCGTAGGGCACGTTGGCAATGGTGTAGAATGCATCCCACACAATGTAGCCGAGCACGAACAGGATCGCTCTCAGCACAAGGGGAGCATTGGGGAAGGGCAGGAACACTGCCGCACCGCCCACCAAAAGGCCGCAGGCACCGATGAAGATATAGGTCTTGAACTTGCCGTGCTTGTAGCTTCTCTTGTCACGGTCGATCAGCGTACCGATCAGCGGGTCGTTGACTGCATCCCAGATCTGCACCAGCAGCAGAAGCAGGGAGAGAAGGCCTGTTTCAAGGGCCATAAAGACCAGCCAGAAGGTCTGGACGGTTCCCTTGAGCGAAAAGCTCATGTTGCAGCCAAGGTCGCCTGCCGCATAGGCGACCTTGTCGCGTATGCCAAACCTGCGCTTGCCGTTTTCATCTAATTTGACTTGCTTAGACATGTTTAATTTTCCTCCTGATATTTTTGGACTGACAGAAGACATATCCACCTATTATTGTAGCAAAATATAAGGGGCTTGGAAAGCACCAGAATGTCGCTTGTGTGACACCCCACGCCAAATTATTTGTTAACATTTTGGACATAATACACAAAAAAGAGCAAAAAAAATCGTATTTCACGTCATTGACGAAAGGAAAGTCCTTTGTTATAATGTACTTGAATCCCACGATCGATACAGAACACGGCAGTAAAACTTTTTGGGGAGGAGCTTATGTATAAGCTTTGTAAAACCGAGCAATCGGCCACGCGCCAAAAGCTGATCGAAACGGCTCTGCTTGACAAAATGAAGAGTAAGCGCTTTGAGGATATCAGCGTCAGCGAGCTGTGCGAGGCGCTTTCCATGCCCCGCAAGGCCTTCTATCGCTATTTCGAGAGCAAGGATGGCGCTCTGCGCGCCCTGCTTGACCACACCCTGGCGGATTTTCAGCATTTCGGCTCGGAGTATACCGATCACGAGCAGCGCTCGCTTGCTCGCGACCTTGAGCAGTTCTATCTGTTCTGGCTCCGGCGCCGTGAGATGCTGGATGCCTTTGAAAAAAGCAATCTCACGGGCCTTTTGATCCAGTCCTCGCTGCAATATTCGATCAGCGATCACATCAATCCCCGAAAATTCCTGCCCGAGGAGAGCGATTGGATGCGCTCGCAGGTGTTTCTGTTCGCCATATCGGGGCTGATGACCTCCATGCTGGAGTGGTATCGGCGCGGCTTTTGCGAAAGCACGCGGAGTATGGCCGAGGCCGCCTGCCGTATGCTCTCCGCTCCACTCTTTCCCACGCTGGAGCGCCTTGGGCTGATCGAAAAGTAGCGCGAGGCCTCCAAAGAGCAAAAATCCCGCACAACGGTGCGGGATTTTTATTGTTTTGAGGAAGGCACAATATAAACTGCGGCAATCAAATGTCTTATGAAAGAGCCTTTTTGCCGACTGGGGAAAAGGCCATCAGCCAAAGCTCCACGTCGGTCTCTGCAATGTCGGAGAGCCTTTCATACTCGGTGGCGTGTCGCGGCATACGGGCGTGTTGGTCAAGCGTTAAGGAAATGTCGCATTCTGTGGTCAGCGTGACCTCTTTTCGGTCAAAAAACGAGACATAGCTCCGGGCGATCCTTTCAATGGTTACCTCGGTCTTATCCCCCTTTTTCGAAAGCCCGCCCCGCACCGTGAGCGAGGTGTCGGCACCCTCGTCCTTGTGGGAGAGAACATAGCTCTCGCTTTTTTTGTTTACGGCAACCGAAAGGGTCTCGTCGCCATACCGCAACGTGGCGCGGTAGGATCTGCGGTTGCTTTCGTTTACGGTAAAGGTGTACTCCTCACCCTGACAGCGCAGTGTGATTTTTTTGGTGTTTTTGATACCGTCCTTGCCGCAATCGAGATGAAGCACAGTATTCTCCCCGACGATCACCGTCATCCGCAGCAGCTTGCTGCTGCCCCTTTTGGTGGAGACCTTTACCACGATCTCCTTTGTGGCAGAGTCCGTCAGCTCGCGGCAGATCTCATCGACCTGCGGCTTCAGCTGCGTGAGGTAATTGCGGTAATGCTCGGCGGGTGTTTTCTCGGAGGAGAGCCCCTTCATATCGCAATAAGCAAGCAGATGCTCGTCTAAAAATTCGGCGATCTCCTCATCCTCACTAAGATAATCCATAATATCATACAGCGCATTGGCCAGCGCAATGCCGTCTGCAATCACGCTGACGGTGCGCGCCTTCACCGTTTCGCCGTTCAGGCGGATCCGCTCGGGGTGCATTTCAAAGGTGAAGTTTTCATAAAGGATCTCAAGCAGATGCTTGCCCACACGCCGCGCCAGTCGCGGAGCGTCCTTTTTCAGATCCCCGTTGTCAAGCATGCGGAGCGCGTGATAGATGCTTTCGTAGAGCGCTTCATCCGTAATGGCGTAATCGGATGAGGCCTCAAAGGCGAATATGGAATTGGCAAAATCCTCGGCTAACTCATCCCGTTTGCCACCATAGGTCCCCTTCAGCACCTCGCTCTCGGAGACGTAGAGCAGCTTATCGGAGAGATAGATCTCCCCCATCAGATGGGTGCCCTTGTAGGTAATGTCAAGATCGTCCAGCATCACGGCGCGCGGGGAGAAGAAAAGCTTGCCCGACAGGTGAGAGCCGCTGATCAGATTCACACCGTCTCGCTCGATCTTGTTCGCCTCAAAGGCAAGGGAGCCTCCGGAAAGCATATCGTAGAGCGGCTCGATCTCGGGGCGCTCCAGCAGATCCTCCACCGCGCCCGTCACCGCGCCGAGCAGCACATTTTGCGGTTGGTTGCTGTAAATGGCAAGGCCAATGCCGCCTCCCACACCCAGCACGGCAACGGCACACAATAGGATCGCGATCCATCTTTTCATAAGAAGACCTCCTTTTCCCTGCGGGGCAGACCCCACAGGCAAGCGGTAAATTTTGTGGTTTGTTGATGAGACAATGCAAAAACAGGGATCAGACCGTGATGCCCGCGTAGTAGGAAAGCGGAATTTCACGCGGCTCCTTGCAAAGATCGTAGCTTGCGCGCTCCCGGAGCGTTTTTAACACCGCCATGCCCCTTTTTGCATCAAATATGCCCACCTCGGCGTTGCCGAGATGCCCGTAGGAGAGGGCACCCAACGCCTCCGGCGGCGGGCGGAATACGTCAAAATGCTCCGAACCCGTTTCGCCGATGGATCTGCGCCCGTGTCAGCATAACGCTCCTTTCTGTCAGCGCAAGACCGCTTTTCGGATCTTGGGATCGCCGCTGCGGTTGCCTGAGGTCATATTTTTTGTATATAGTATAGCACATATAGTATAGCACAAAGTCGCCGTTTTGTCAATTCGGCGGCGACGGAAGCCGCCCGCACCCCGCATTGCCACAAAAATACAAAAAACCTCCACAACGGCGACCTGCGAAAAAGCAGGTCGCCGAACGATGTTTGCCCTTACGTGCAAGTGATGTCGGCTTCGCCTAATGATGTAGCCTTCGGCAATGATGTAGTGCCTATGGCACAGTGGGCAAACATCACATCATTGCGACCAACGGGCGCAACATCATTACGAACGAAGTG
>JAZNFZ010000084.1:0-3660 GCA_045576195.1 Eubacteriales bacterium
CGTGGTAATTCAATCGGTGTTCTCGCATATCCATTATAACACGAATTTTAAATTCCGGCGTGTATCTTTTGTTTTTTCTCCCTATTTTGCTCATAAAAATATGCACCTCCAAAAGTGTCTAACTTTTGGGGTGCATATCAATTCGGTGTGCGGCCTTTTTTTATTCTATGGTATCCACCAGATCGGCAAGCGCCTTGCGCCGCTTTTCGCGCAGGGGGTCCCCCTCCCTCGCGTAGCCGAGGGTAATGACCAGGCGCACGGGGGCATCCAGGTGGCAGAGCTCACGGAGCTTTTTGTCATCAAGCCAGCCGAGGATGCAGGTGGAAAGCCCTCTTGCGGTGGCCTCGGCGGTGATATAGGCAGCCAGAATGCCAATGTCGATGGAGCGATAGTCATTGCCCTTTACCTTCGCGCCAAGGGCCGCGGAGGCCACATAGGGGCGCTCCGAGATCACAAGCAGCACGGGGGCATCGGTGGCAAATTTATTCATCCCCATCCCCTGCGTTGCCTTGGCCGCCGAAAGGGCGGCCTCGCCCTTGCACACGGTGATACGGTAGGGCTGACCGTTGCACGCCGAGGGTGCAAGGCGCGCGGTGGCAAGGATCGCCGCCAGCTTTTCCTCCTCCACCGCGCGGGTGGGATCATAGCTGCGGCAGGACTGCCGCCGCTCGGCAATTTCCGTAAAATTCATACCATTATCCCCCTTTTTATACAATTTCGATCTGAACGGCCTTCATGGCGGCGAGTGCGGTATTGTGGCTCTCCACCGAAACGCCTGCGGAGCAGGCGGCATCCACAAAAAGCGGCACCTCGGGGAATGCAGCCTTTAACACCATCGCATTGGAGATCACACAAATGTCGGTGCAAAGCCCGCAAAGCTCGATTGACTCAATGGGCTCGCCAAGATCCCGCAGCACCGCAGGAAGATCGATGCTGCCAAAGGTCAGCTTATCCACCACGGCTTTGGCATAAGGCCTCAGCTCCTCACAGATCTGCCAGCCCTCGCTGTCCTTGATGCAATGGGGCACGGGCAGCTTTCTACCCTCCTGCGTCTCCCTATAATCCGCAAAGTGGGTATCCCGCGTAAAGATGACCTTGCCGTCAAAATGCTTCACCTTTTCCACCACTCGGGGCAGGATGGCCGTGGCAAGATCACTGCCAAGGGCACCTGTAATAAAATCATTTTGCATATCAACTACGATCAAGTACTTCATCCGAAATCCTCCGTTTTCTCTTTTGTCTTTATTATACCGCAAGCATCGCAAAAAAGCAAGAGCATTCCAAACGGTATGAAAAGCCGTTTCGACAGGGGGGAGAAGATTTTCCGCAGAGTCTTTTCCCTTTCCTGCCGCTTTTAAACAAAAAGCGGCCCGCAGCGGTTTTTTCATACCGTTGCAGGCCGTTTTTTCTGTTCGCGCTTCCGTCAGGCGTTTGAGGCGGCAAGATACTCCTCGGCAGCATGTGCGGCAGCCGCGCCATCCGCCACCGCCGTCACCACCTGCCGCAGGGCCTTTGTTCGCACATCACCTGCGGCAAACACGCCGTCGATGCTCGTTTTGGTGGTTTCGTCCGCTATCACATAGCCCGCGGCATCCAGGGCCACCACACCCGCAAGGAGCGCAGTGTTGGGCTTTCTTCCGATGCTGACAAACACGCCGTCCGCCGCAAGAGTCCGCTCCTCGCCCGTCACAAGATTTTTCAGCCTCACTCCCGTGACTCTGCCCTCTACCGTATAGTCGGTGACTACGCTGTTCCAAAGAGGCTCCACGTTCTCCGCCTCCCGCAGCGGCCTATGATAGATCTCGGTGGCACGCAGCGTATCTCGGCGATGTACCAGATATACCTTTTTGGCAAGACGGGACAGATACAGCGCATCCGAGGCCGCACTGTTGCCGCCGCCCACCACCACTACGGTCCGATCCTTATAAAATCGGCCGTCACAATGGGCGCAATAATGGAGCCCGCGCCCCACCAGCTCCTCCTCATTGGCAATGCCAAGCTCCCTTGGATCAGCGCCCGTGGCAATGACCACCGTACGCCCCAAAAGCTCCCCCGCCGAGGTCGTCACTCGCTTGATGCGCTCGGCAAGGCTCACGCCCGTTACCGTGGCATACGCGGTATGGGTGCCAAAGCGTGTGGCACACGCCTGCATTTTCATTCCAAGGGTAAAGCCGTCGATCCCCTCCTCAAAGCCGGGGTAATTATCGATCACATCGGTCAGTGCCATCTGACCGCCCGCAGCCATCCTTTCCACCACGACGGTAGCAAGCCCGGCCCGCGCGGCATAAAGCGCCGCCGTATAGCCCGCAGGCCCTCCGCCTATGATGATCATATCATAGATGTGCTCCATTCTGTCTCCTCCTCGTCGCAAGCACGCGACCGCAAAAGCACCGCGTATTTTAATCTAACATTGCAAGGATCTGATCCTTGGGGCGTGCGCCTGCGGATTTGCTTACGATCTCGCCGTTCTTCATCACCACCAGCGTGGGAATGCTGAACACGCCAAACTCGCCCGCAAGATCGGGGCATTCATCCACATTGATCTTGCCCACCACAATATCCTCTCGCTCCTCTGCGATCTCGTCCACAATGGGAGAGACCATGCGGCAGGGGCCGCACCAATCTGCATAAAAATCAAGCAGAACGGTCTTGCTTTGGCTCTTGATAGCCTCAAAATTTGCGCGATCAATTTTTTGTACTGACATATCGGTTTCTCCTTTTCTTTTTTATTGTAGCTTTTAAAAATGCTGATAAATCTCTCTCCGTTACCGCACGAAGTGCGGGGGCGCGGCAGCGCCAAAGGCTTGCTCTGCTTGCCTTTCTGCTCTATTTTACCACGAAGCAAAAATGCTTGCTCGCAAGGGCATTTTTGCGAGGCCGTCAATGATGCAGCCGCACGGAGTGCGGGGGGGCGCGGCGGCGCCAAAGGCTTGCTCTGCAAGCCTTTCTGCATCTATTATAACACACTTTCCCTCTTTTTGCAGCAATTTGAGCAAAAAAAATATCTGTTTGTCTGCTTTTCGGCTTGCAATATACAAGCAGGGTGCCACGCTTTCGAGATAAACGTGACACTTTCGCGCAATTTGTCATATCAATCTTGACTTTTTTAACATTTTTTATTATAATGATGGCAGTATGTTTTCAACAGCATGTGCAACCGACTTGCGGGAGGTGCCTATGAAAAAAACAAATAAAAAGAAGAAAAAATGGACAAGACCGAGACACCGCTTGGTGCGAAATCTGCTGTTCTTTTTTCTGTATCCTTATATCAAGCTGCGCTACCGCATCAAGATCCTCCCCTTTCGCGAGCAGGAAAAACGCCCCTACCTGATCCTGCTCAACCACCAAACGCCGTTTGACCAGTTTTTTGTCGGCATCTCCTTCAAGGGGCCGATCTATTACCTCGCTACGGAGGATATCTTTTCCAAGGGACTGCTTTCCTCCATCATCCGCTTTCTGATCGCCCCCATTCCCATCAAAAAGCAAACCACCGACCTCAAGGCAATCATCAACTGTATGCGTGTTGCCAAGGAGGGCGGCTCCATTATGGTGTTCCCCGAGGGAAATCGTACTTATTCTGGAAAGACAGGATATATAAAGGATTCCATCGCTCAATTAGCCAAGGCGCTCAAGCTTCCTATTTGCTTTTACTACATAAAG
>JAZNFZ010000085.1:0-30905 GCA_045576195.1 Eubacteriales bacterium
ATAACTCATAACTCATAACGAAAAGTAGTATTTGTGTCCACAAATGCAGTGCTTGTCAAGAAAAGAGGACAGAGAGTGTAAAAACATTCTCTGTCCTCTTCCTGTCTGTAGATATTATATCTTCTGAACTTGAAACTGTCCTTAAGAGTACTCCCCGTTTGGCGGTTCTTTTTTTATCATTCCTCCTCGCAGGCCTCGGGATCCTCCTCTAAGATCTCAACCGACAGCTCCTCTGCCATCAGGTCGTCTGCCTTGGTGACGGTAAGCAAGAGGTTGTGGTAGGTGAAGGAGTCGCCCACCTGCGGAATGCTGCCACAATGCTCGGTCAGCCAGCCGTTGAGGGTGGTGGACTCGATCTCCTCGTCGCGCTCCAGCGAGAAATACTCAAAAAACTCATCGATGGAGATGGTGGCCTGCACGAGATAGTGATCGTCATCGATCTTCACGATCACCTCCACCGCCTCGTCCTGCTCATCCCAGATCTCACCCACGATCTCCTCCAAGATATCCTCCATCGTGACGATACCCGATGTATGGCCAAACTCGTTGACCACGATCACCATATGGGTATGATCGTTCTGCATATCCTTAAAGAGCGCGTCCAGGTGAATGGTCTCGGGCACGAATACGGGAGGCAGCAGCGCATCCTCCAGCTTGAAATCGGGCTCCTTGTGGTGGAGCAGATACTCGCGCACGTGCAAAATACCTGCGATCTTCTCATTGCCCTCGTTATACACGGGGATTCGGGAATAGCCCTCCTCACCGATGATGGCAAGCAACGCCTCCTCGGTGACGCTCTCGGTGACCGTGACCATCGCGCTGCGCTGGGTCATGACATCCGCAGCCGTCAGGCGGTCGAGCTTGAACACGTTTTTGATGTAGGCAATATCGTCCTCGTTGAGCGTGCCCTCATCGGCACCCGCATCCAGCATGATCACGATGTCCTCCTCGGACACCGCCTCCTCCTTGGCGTGAGGATCAATGCCGAACAGGCGCAGCATACCGTTGGTGGAGACCGACAGCAGCCAGATAATGGGCTTCAGCACCGCCGTTAAGAAGGAGATGATGCCGCACACGCCGCTCGCCAGCTTCTCCTTGTGGCGCATGGCCACGCGCTTGGGCACAAGCTCACCCAGCACCAGGGTGAAGAAGGAGAGGATCAGGGTGATCACGATCACGGAAAGCGTGTCGATCAGCTCGAGGCGCGCCTCAGGGATCTCAAAGCTCCGCATCAGGAAGGAGGTCAGTCGCTCGGCAAAGTTATCTGCCGCAAAGGCCGAGCCGAGAAAGCCCGCCAACGTGATGCCCACCTGAATGGTAGAGAGGAACTTTGTGGGATCCTCTATGATCTTTAACATTTTCACCGCCTTCTTGTCGCCGTCCTCGGCGTTGGCGCGCACCTTTTTCTCATTGAGAGAGATCACGGCGATCTCGGTGGCGGCAAAAAATGCGTTCAGTAAAATAAGTACAAATTGCAGTAATAGCTGCTTGAATATGTCCATAATAAAATCCTCCAAATCAAGATAACGGTTCGTTTTTTCCGTGCGAGGGTCTTGCGATCAACTCCGCATAAAGGGGCGTACCGCCCTCGGAAACGAAAAGGCTCTTTGATTGGCAGGGGGATTTTGACAGTCAAGCACAAAAATCACCGTGGTACTTCGGGGTAGCGGATCCATTTCACCAGCTCCTTTCTTTTGCTAATTAGAATGTATTATAACACAAATTTTTCAAAAAGTCCATACTAAAACAAAAAATTCTTTGCCTTTGCGCCTTTTTGGGCGTGAAAACAAAAAAAACACCGCCGAAGCGGTGCTTTTTTTAAGAGACTTAGATCTCTGCGAAGTACTTGATGGTGCGGACCATCTGAGAGGTGTAGGAGTTCTCGTTGTCGTACCAAGAAACGACCTGAACTTGGTAGGTGTCGTCGTCGATCTTAGCGACCATGGTCTGGGTAGCGTCGAACAGAGAGCCGTAACGCATACCGATCACGTCGGAGGAAACGATCTCCTCGGTGTTGTAGCCGTAGGACTCGGTAGCAGCAGCCTTCATAGCGGCGTTGATGCCGTCAACGGTGATGTCCTTGCCCTTAACAACGGCAACCAGAATGGTGGTGGAGCCGGTGCAGGTGGGAACGCGCTGAGCGGAGCCGATCAGCTTGCCGTTGAGCTCGGGAATAACCAGACCGATTGCCTTAGCGGCACCGGTGGAGTTGGGAACGATGTTCTGTGCGCCTGCACGTGCACGGCGGAGGTCACCCTTTCTGTGGGGGCCGTCGAGGATCATCTGGTCACCCGTGTAAGCATGGACGGTGGTCATGATGCCGCTCTGGATGGGAGCGAAATCGTTGAGAGCCTTTGCCATGGGTGCCAGGCAGTTGGTGGTGCAGGATGCGGCGGAGATGATGTTGTCCTCCTTGGTGAGGGTCTTGTGGTTTACGTTGTAAACGATGGTGGGCAGATCCTTGCCTGCGGGAGCAGAGATCACGACCTTCTTTGCGCCAGCGTTGATGTGTGCCTGGCTCTTCTCCTTGGAGCAGTAGAAGCCGGTGCACTCCAGAACGACGTCAACACCAAGCTCACCCCAAGGGCAGTTGTTTGCGTCCTTCTCGGCATAGATCTTCAGGGTCTTGCCGTCAACCGTGATGGTGCCTGCCTCGTCGTCAGCCACGACATCGTGATCGTAGCGACCCTGGGCGGTGTCGTACTTGAGAAGATGAGCCAGCATCTTGGGGCTGGTCAGGTCGTTGATGGCAACAACCTCGTAGCCCTCTGCGCCGAACATCTGACGGAACGCGAGACGACCGATACGGCCAAAGCCGTTGATAGCAACTTTTACAGACATTGTAAAAATCCTCCGTTTTTTATATTTTTTAAGATAACCGTTTGGTACCACCATACATTGTACCGCATTTTTTCTGTTTTGGCAAGAGCTTTGCCAAAATTTCATCAATTTTTTGCAAAGCGCCGCCCAAACAGGCTTTTTTTACCTCAGCTTTTGTGAAAGTTGTTTCAAAAATCAACGCTCAAAGCAGGATCGGAAGGCCATCAGCTTCCGCTCGGCCTCGTCGCGGCTCCGTCCCGCCACGCAGTAGTAATATTTGCATTTCGGCTCGGTGCCGCTGGGGCGGATCGCCACCCAGCTGCCGTCTGCCAGAAGGAAGCGCAGCACGTTGGAGGAGGGGAAGCCCGCCGCCTGCATCTCATCACCGAGATAATCCTCCACCAGAGTCACGGCAATGCCCGCCGCCTCCTTGGGGGTGGCGTTCCGCAGGCCGTCAAGCAAGGAGGCGATCTTTGCAACACCCGCGGCGCCCTTATGCACCACGCTGATCTGAGAGTCAAGGCAATAGCCGAGGCGCTCGTAAAGCTGCTGCAGCACACTGTAAAGCGTTTTTCCCTGCTTTTTGTAATAAGCGGCTGCCTCACACAGCATCAGCGAGGCCTGCACGGCATCCTTGTCTCTTGCAAAATCCGAGATCAGATAGCCGTAGCTCTCCTCATAACCAAACAGGAAGCTGCCCTTGCCCGAGCGCTCCAGCTCGTGGATCTTATCGCCGATGAACTTAAAGCCCGTCAGGGTCTTTTCCACCCGTACGCCGTAGTCGGCACACACACGGTCGCCCAGATTAGAGGTAACAATGGTGTTAAATACAACGCCGTCAGCGGGCAGAGTGCCCTGCTCCTTGCGGGTGGAGAGGATATACTCCAGCAGCACCGCGCCCGTCTGGTTGCCCGTCATCAGCACATAGCCCTCTCCCTCGCGCACGGCAACGCCGAGGCGGTCGCAGTCGGGGTCGGTGGTGATGATCAGATCGGCCGAGAGGCGGCGTGCATAGTCAAGCGCCATCTCAAAGGCGGATGCCGACTCGGGGTTGGGGTTTTTGGTGTTCACAAAATCCTCGTTGGGGAAGCACTGCTCCTCCACGGGAGTCACGCGGTAGCCGCAGCGCGCAAGCACCTCGCGCACAGGCACGTTTCCCGTACCGTGTTGGGGCGAATAGACCACACAAAGATCCTCCTTCGCCACCTCGGGGCGCAGGCGGATGCCCATAACGGCATCGTAATATGCCTCATCCACCTCGGGGCCGAGCACCGTGATCCGCTCCCCTGCCTCCTCTCTTGAAAGCGAGGGAACGGCAAGAGGATCGTCGATCTCGTTGATCAGGCGGATCAGCACATCGCTGTCCTTGGGGGTCAGCTGGCAGCCGTGCTTGTCATAGACCTTGTAGCCGTTGTATTCGGGGGGATTGTGAGAGGCGGTGATGACCACGCCACCTGCGGCGTGGCAATGGCGCACTGCAAAGGAAAGCTGGGGGGTGGCGTGCAGATTTTCAAAAATAAAGGCCTTGATGCCCTCTGCCGCCAGCACGCCTGCGGTTTCAAGACAGAGCGCGCGGGAGCAGCGGCGGTTGTCGTGAGCGATGACCACGCCGCGGTCGCAGGCCTCCGCGTTCGTTTGCTTCAGATAGCGGGCAAAGCCCAGCGTCGCTTTTCGGACGGTGTAACGGTTGATGCGGTTGGTGCCCGCGCCGAGCAGGCCGCGCATACCGCCCGTGCCAAACGCCATATCCCGATAAAAACGGTCGTAGATCTCGGCATCATCGCCGACAATGGCATTCAATTCCGCACGGGTCTCCTCGTCCACGGCGGTGCTGCTTCTCCACAAATCAAAGCTCTGCTGGTGTTTCAATGTGCGTCCCTCTTTCTCCCCTGTGGGTCGCGTGCGCGCGTCCGCGCACAGTGTGTGTGAATTTTTAGAATTATAGTATATCATATTCTCCCCCCAATTTCAATAAAAAAGTGTGAACTTTTCAAAAATATTTCATAATTATTGTATATTTTTCCCCACTTTTATACATTTATGCATATTTTCTTTTCCTCGGCCGAATGGCGCCCACTTTTGCCCTCGCGGGAAGGCGGCAAAAGCCCCTTTTTTCGGTCGGCACTTGACAAAGAGAAGAAACTGTGTTATATTAAGGGGTAACGATCTCACATTTCCTCACCCGAAAGGAACACAGATATGGCAAAAGAAAAAAAGCTGGTTGAGCAGATCACCTCAATGGACGAGGATTTTGCACAATGGTATACCGACGTCGTCAAAAAAGCCGAGCTGATGGATTATTCCTCGGTCAAGGGCTGCATGATCTTCCGCCCCTACGGCTACGCGATCTGGGAAAACATCCAAAAGGATCTTGACGCACGCTTTAAGAAAACGGGCCACGAAAACGTGTATATGCCCATGTTCATTCCCGAGAGCCTGCTGACCAAGGAGAAGGACCACGTGGAGGGCTTTGCCCCCGAGTGCGCCTGGGTCACCTTTGGCGGTGAGAGCAAGCTCTCCGAGCGGCTGGCGGTGCGCCCCACCTCCGAAACGCTGTTCTGCGAGCATTTCCGCAATGTGATCCAGTCCTACCGCGACCTGCCGAAGCTCTACAACCAGTGGTGCTCCGTGGTCCGTTGGGAAAAGACCACCCGCCCCTTCCTTCGCACCTCCGAGTTTTTGTGGCAGGAGGGTCACACCATGCACGAGACTGCCGAGGAGGCCGAGGCAGAAACGCTGCAGATGCTGAAGGTCTATGAGGAGTTTTACCTGGAAGCACTGGCCATTCCCGCCATCACGGGCCGCAAGACCGACAAGGAAAAGTTTGCAGGTGCCGAGGCCACCTATACCATCGAGCCGATGATGCACAACGGCGTGGCGCTGCAGGGCGGCACCTCCCACTTCTTCGGCAACGGCTTTGCCAAGGCCTTTGACATTACCTTTACCGCCCGTGACAACACGGTGCAGTACCCCTACCAGACCTCCTGGGGTGTTTCTACCCGCTCCATCGGCGCCATCATCATGACCCACGGCGACGACAACGGTCTGATCCTGCCCCCCGCCGTGGCCCCCATTCAGGTGGTCATCATTCCCGTCGCCCAGCACAAGGAGGGCGTGCTGGAGAAGGCAAACGAGCTGAAGGACCGTCTTGCTGCGACCCTGCGCGTCAAACTCGACGACAGCGACCAGTCCACGGGCTGGAAGTTTAGCCAGTATGAGATGAAGGGTGTACCCGTCCGTCTTGAGATCGGCCCCCGCGACATCGAAAACAACTCCTGCGTGCTGGTCAGCCGCGTGACCCGCGAAAAGAAGTTCGTCTCCCTTGACAACATCGAAGAGGAGGTCGCTGCGATGCTCGCGCAGGTGCACGATGAGCTGGTGGAGCGCGCCCGCAAGAACCTTGCGGAAAAGACCTTTGTTGCAAAGGATCTTGACGAATTCCTCGACATTGCCGAGCACAAGCCCGGCTACATCAAGGCGATGTGGTGCGGCGACGTGGCGTGTGAGGAGGCCATCAAGGAAAAGACCGGCGGCGTAAAATCCCGCTGCATTCCCTTTGTGGAGGAAAAGCTCTCCGACGTCTGTGTTTGCTGCGGCAAGCCCGCCAAGAAAATGGTCGTCTGGGGCAGACAGTATTAAAACAAACAAACGCCGCACGGCTCCGTGCGGGGTTTTTCTCGCCGCCCCGCTCCCTTTCAGCATATGAAGGGAGCGGGGCGTAGGTTTTTTCGGTGGCAGGCATAAAAGCTCTCCGTCTCGCGTATGTTTTAACGGAACACACGGATAAGGGAGGACTTTTTCTATGTTTGTATATTCCATGCGCGCGGGCACGCTTCGCTTTTTTGCCGTGATCTTAGTGGCGCTGCTGGCGCTTGTTTCGCTGATCGTGTTTGTCCCCGAGCTGCAGCCCGCCTCTGCCGAGGCGGGGAAGGAGGAGACCCTCAATTTCGACAAGATCCGCAGCAACGAGGACCGCATCGCCTTTCTTGCCCAATTCGGCTGGCAGGTCGATCCCACCCCCACCGAGGAGACCACGGTAACCATCCCACGGGAGTTTGACAAGGTGTTTGCCGCCTACAACGAGCTGCAGCGAGGGCAGGGGCTGGATCTCTCGCAATACAGCGCCAAAACGGTGGAGCGCTATACCTACCGCGTCACCAACTATGAGGGCTTTGCGGGCACTGTGCAGGCCAATCTCCTGATCTATCGGGGTCGCGTGATCGGCGGCGACATCTGCTCTGCCGATACAAACGGCTTTCTCCACGGCTTTGCACGGTAAGCCCCGCAAAAGCACCGATCAAGCACACCCGAGCGAGGGCCGTAGGTCTTCGCTCGGGCTTTTATTCTTCCCGCAAAATCAAAAAACAAGCACCCATTATTGACATTTGGTGCCAAAAGGGATATAATATTACACAGCGTCAAGTCAAAAATCATACCTGACACCGACCGTAATCACAAAGGAAAACAAACAAAAAAAGAGAGCCTTACTATGACAGATAACAAAGAAATGCTGGGAACCGCCCCACCGGGCAGGCTCCTGCTCCGCCTGGCTCTGCCAACGGTGGTGGCACAGCTGATCAACATGCTTTACAACATCGTTGACAGGATCTACATCGGGCATATGCCCGAGGTCGGCGACCTTGCCCTGACGGGTGTTGGGGTGTGTATGCCCCTTATTATGATCGTGTCGGCATTCGCGGCACTCGTCAGCTCGGGAGGCGCACCGAGAGCCTCCATACTGATGGGCAAGCAGGATATCAAAGGCGCCGAAAAAACGCTGGGCGCCTGCTTCGGCCTGCAGCTCATCCTTTCCGCCATTCTCACGGCTCTGCTGCTGATCTTTAGCCGAGATTTCCTTTTCGCATTCGGTGCCAGCGCGCAAACCATAGAGTATGCCGCCGATTATATGAGCGTTTACGCCATAGGCACCGTCTTTGTGCAGCTGACGCTTGGCATGAATGCCTTTATTTCCGCGCAGGGCTTTACCGCCATCTCTATGATCTCGGTGATCGTCGGCGCGGTGGCCAATATCGTTCTTGATCCGATCCTCATTTACGGGCTCGGTATGGGCGTGAGGGGAGCGGCGCTGGCAACCATTCTCTCGCAGGCGCTTTCCTCTTGGTGAGTGCTCGCCTTTCTGTGCAGCAAAAAAAGCATTCTCAAGCTGCGCCCGAGAAATTTCCTCCCCTCCCCCGGGACCGTGCTGCCCTGCATTGCACTGGGCACGGCTACCTTTATCATGCAGGCAAGCGAGAGCGTCATCTCGGTTTGCTTCAACTCCTCCCTGCTCAAATACGGCGGAGATATTGCCGTCGGCGCCATGACCATTCTCACAAGCGTTATGCAGTTTGCCCTGCTGCCCGCACAGGGGATCGCGCAGGGCGCGCAGCCGATCTTAAGCTACAATTACGGTGCCAAAAACAAGCAGCGCGTGAAACAGACCTATCAGATCCTGCTCAGAACCTGCTTGCTCTATTCGGTGGCGATCTGGGCGGCGGTGATGCTGTTTCCTACGGCCTTCGTTTCGATCTTCACGCCCGATGCGGCGCTCATCGCATTTGCCTCAAGGGCGCTTCGCATCTATTTTGGCGGCATGATCCTGTTTGGTATTCAGATCGCCTGCCAGATGACCTTTGTTTCCCTTGGCAATGCCCCCTCCTCTGTCCTTGTGGCAGTGGTGCGAAAATTCGTGCTCCTTTTGCCCCTCATCTACATCATGCCGAGGCTGGCAAGCGATCCCACCCTTGGTGTGTATTGGGCAGAGCCCATTGCCGACGTTCTTGCGGTAACCTTCACCGCGGTCTTATTTACCTTCCAATTCAAAAAGGCATTGCGAGGTATGGATTCCGATCTTTAAAAAAATACGGGCTGTTGCCTTTCGGCAACAGCCCGTTTTCTCATGTATTTCATAGCGTCAGAGCGCTTGTTCGCAAAAAAACTCTATAAATATATATGAGAATCCCTTGCGGGACAGTCGGTCGCTTTTTTACTTCGCGTAATCCACGGCGCGACTCTCGCGGATCACATTGACCTTGATCTGGCCGGGGTACTTGACCTCCTCCTGGATCTTCTTGGCCATCTCGCGTGCAACAAATTTCATACCATCATCGGTCACGTCCTCGGGCTTCACCATCACGCGCAGCTCACGGCCCGCCTGGATGGCAAATGCCTTTTCCACGCCATCAAAGCTCTTGGCGATCTCCTCCAGCTTCTCAAGGCGCTTGATGTAGTTCTCCAGATCCTCGCGACGCGCACCGGGGCGAGAAGCGGAGATCGCATCTGCCGCCTGCACCAGAATGGCAATAACGGTCTGGGGCTCTACATCGTTGTGGTGCGCCTCAATGGCGTGTACCACATCGCGGCTCTCCTTAAATTTGCGAGCCACATTGGCACCCAGCTCTACGTGGGTACCCTCCACATCGTGGGGGAAGGCCTTGCCGATATCGTGGAGAAGACCCGCGCGCTTGGCGGTTGCGGCGTCCACACCCAGCTCCTCGGCCATAATACCTGCTAAGAATGCCACCTCGATGGAGTGCTTCAGCACGTTCTGACCGTAGCTGGTACGGTAGCGCAGACGACCCAGCAGCTTCACAAGCTCAGGGTGCAGGTTGGGAATGCCCACCTCATAGGTGGCGCGCTCACCCGCCTGCTTGACCACGGCATCCACCTCGCGGCGGGATTTTTCCACGGTCTCCTCAATGCGGGCAGGATGGATACGTCCGTCGGCGATCAGCTTTTCGAGAGCCAGACGCGCCACCTCGCGGCGGACGGGGTCAAAGCCCGAAAGGGTGATGGCCTCGGGGGTATCGTCAATGATCAGCTCCACACCCGTCAGCGTTTCCAGCTTCTGAATGTTGCGGCCCTCGCGGCCGATGATGCGTCCCTTCATCTCCTCGCTGGGGATCTGTACCACGGAGATGGTGGCCTCCGCCACGTGATCGGTGGCGCAGCGCTGAATGGCAAGCGAGAGAATGTTGCGCGCCTTTGCCTCTGCCTCGTCCTTAAACTGGGCATCCAGCTCGTCAAGGCGCTGCGCCAGCTCGTGCTTGGCCTCGCCCTCCACGCGCTCGATCAGCTCCTCCTTTGCCTCCTCGGCCGTAAGGCCTGCCAGCTCCTCCAGCACCTTTTTGTGCTGCTCAAGGGTGCCCGCGATCTCCGTGCGCAGGGCATCGTTGTCGCGGATCTTTTGTTCGAGAATCTCATTCTTTTTGTCGAGGACCTCAGATTTGTGGTCCAGGTTTTCTTCCTTTTGAGTCAGGCGGCGCTCCATGTGCGTTACTTCCGCACGGCGCTCCTTGAGCTCAGCCTCGGTCTCGTTGCGCTGACGCAGGATCTCCTCTTTTGCTTCCAGCAGCTTTTCTTTTTTCAAAGCCTCGGCACGCCGTCCGCAATCGCTGAGGATCCGTTTTGCCTCTGCCTCTGCGGAGCCGATCTTCTTTTCCGCGATCATACGGCGCATCAGTACGCCAATGACCAAGCCGAGAAGCAGCGCGGCCGCAATCAGACCGATTGCAAGTCCGATACTCATTTCATTACCTCCTTTTTTGTTTTCAAAGCATATATACACAAACAACTGAATTGCCATTGTATACATTAACTCTATTATACACTTATATTGTAAGAATGTCAAGGGCTCTTCCCGCACTTTGACGGACTCTGACGAAATATTTTTGCAGGGCACGGCAAGAATTTCCTTGACAAACACCCCCCTTTCGTTTATAATGAAAGCAGAACGGGTCGACCCCGAATCAAACAACAAGGAGAAGGAATATGAAAAGTGTAAAGATCCGCCTTTTGACCATCGTTGACGTGCGCGATTTTGTGAACATCGTTGCCAAGAGCGACACCGACATTGACCTGCAGTCGGGCAGATATGTGGTAGACGGCAAGTCGATCATGGGCATTTTCAGCCTCGACCTGCTCTCCCCCATCACCATGACGGTCCATTCCGAGCACGCCGATGCGCTGCTTTCCGAGCTTGACCGCTTCATCATCAAGGAGTAATCGCAAAAAGGCCGCAAACGGTATCAAAAAAGGCACTTTTGCAAAACGAAACAGCCGAGTAAGCTCGGCTGTTTCGTTTTTTATTTCCCCCTTAAACGGGGTTACTTTTCGGCAGGCGCGGCTTTTTTGCACCCGCGTTTTTTAATGACAACGATGCCCACGGTAACGGTCACCGCGGTGAGAACGGCCGAGGCCGCAAGGCGGACGGCACACTCTGTCAGCCAAACGGCGCGCGGCGTGCTTTTTTCATAATCGATGAAGTCCAAAAATCTTGCCCAATCCCTTGATTGAGGGAAATATTTATCCCCGATTATGGTCGGATTTGACCGAAAATTGCGATCGTATTCTCTTTCCAGCTCCTCAAATCCCTCGCCTGTGCATTCAAGCACCTCAAGCCCATCGCCTCTGATATAATAAAGCCTGACAAAATAGCCCCGATTGGTGTTGTAGTATACCTGATACTCAAAGGAGTGATCTGACACCCCGATGACCGTAACCTCATTGATCTTGCAGAGCTGACCGCAAAAAAATTGTACCGTTGGCTCTCTTTGAAGATTGTGAAGAACCGTTCCGAGATAGGGATCCTCTTCTTTTTCACGGATGCCGTCCAAATAGATCCTCCTCTCGCCCGTGGCTTCGTTCAGGGACGCTCGAATATAGGCAAATTCTTGACTGCCGATAAAGGAATAAAAGGCTCTGTTCTGTTTCTCATTTGCGTGCGCCCTGTGTAACGAAACCTTATATGCGGCGCTTTTGTATCCGTTTACCGGACGCCACTCGGGGATGTAGGCCTCTATGATGCCGTTTCGGTTGATCAGATCAGACGACATTTCCCCTATGTATTTTGAGCTGTCGCCTAAAAAATTCTTTGCATCGTCGGACAGCTCCTCCCAACCTCCCAACACAGACAAGCCGAATACCCGCCTGAAAGAATGTTGAAAGAAAAGCACCTGCAGAAGAAGGTTGACGACGATCAGCAAAGTCAGAAGAAATACAAATACTCTTAATTTGCCTTTCATCCATATTCTCCTTTCTACCGAATTGTTGGAGCATATAAGACACATATAAGACATAAGACACAGGGGACGGTTCCCTGTGCGAAATGGATGGTGCGCGTTTCTTGTATCATACCGTCCTCCTTTTTCATTTTTCGCCGCAGCTACATTTGCCAACACGCGACAAAATTTGCGCGGCGGGGCGTGTTGCACAGGCTCCCTTGTGTAAAGGGAGCTGGCACCGTTAGGTGACTGAGGGATTGTTTTGTGTGCTTTTTGCCTTTTACAATCCCCCCGCCTCGTTCCTCGGCACCCCCCTTTACACAAAGGGGGCTTTTGGAGGCTGGGGTGGCAGGGGGATTTAATCCCCCTGCCGAGGGGTGTTGGGGTCCGGCGCGGAGCCGTTGCCTGTGCTATTCGGTTTCGCACATGGAACCGTCCCCTGTTCTACTATACAAAACCTTTTTTTGCTCTATAACAATCTGCTTAAAGGTTGAAAAGGAATAGTCAAAACAATTAAGTGATGTTGCCTGCCAATACTCTTTCATAACCCCCCAATTTTTAGAGGTGACTCTTAACACAATTTGCCGTTTCAAATCATAGGTTAAAGCTAAATTTTTCAAATCCTCAATTTTCTCTTTTGACAAAACCATATAGATAGGCGTTGTATCAGCCCCATAGTTCCAAGATTGAACAAATCTAACATAATGAACATCTTTCAAGGATAATTCACAGCATATCTTTTTTAACAATCTGCTCTGAATTTTATCCTCATATAAATACACCTTAACCAGTCCCTTTTTTGACAACAGAAACGACAAAACAGCAGCAGTTAAAAAAACAAACCAACAACTTATCGGGATATAGAAGGCCTCCCAATCATGAGTGCAAATGGCAAACAAGATAATCCCGATCAATAAAAACACAAGCAATGCAAATATGACAATCGTGTCAATATAGTGCGCTGGTGAAACAAATAAAGTAAATCTTTTTTTCACGAATTAATCTCCGCTATATATATTCTGTGTAAGCAGGTCGAAACATGTAGCCAACAAATTAGCACTACTGACACAGGGGACGGTTCCCTGTGTTAGAAACAAATCTGCCTGGCGAGGCTTCTATATATGCTAGGTTTGCTCAAATCAATTCAATAGAAATTTTTCTGATTATGTGATCGGCTGTATATGAAATACTTATATCATATCCGTCTGTTGTATAGTGTACTGACGAGTCCCAGCCCCTAAACATAGAAAGTACCCAATACGTGCCCAAAGGATCTATCAATCGAACATCCTCCATTGTAGATTCGTAAAGAACAAGACTATCAAAATCGGCTTTGGCCAAATGGAGAGTATGCATTGTAAATGACATAACATCTTGCTTTGAGGTGTTTTTAGAAAGGCTAACCGTCAGCACCTTGGTTTCTCCCCAATAGTTCACACAATATGCGATTATTTCACCATCAACTATTGTTTCTCTAACACATTCGGCAGGATATACGGCATTAAAAGACTCAAAGGTTTCATACTGCCTAGCAGAAAGATCACAGTTAAGGTCATATATTTCTTGCAATTCCGCATCGGTGTAGCGCCTGGTTACGATGTCAAAGATCTTTTTGTCTTTATCAGAAACCGCTACATTATCGGGAAGTTGAGGCAGATCATCTTCTTGATCGGGAAATGGAGGGTCTGTAGATATGGGAGTGCAAGAAACCATAGAGAAAATAAACAATACAGTAAGCAAAAGAAGGAAATAGTTATAAGGCTTCATTGTATTACCTCCATATATAATTAGTGACACAGGGGACGGTTCCCTGTGCGAAACGCAAAACGCGTGTGGGGGGAAATCACCCTCGCCCACACGCGCCGAGAAACGAAAAGAGCAAAGGATGATTTCGGTGCAGGTGCTTGATTTTCATCGCGATCATCCTCCTTTTTGTTGTGTATAGCCAATTTGCACAAAAATAGGCAAAAAAGTGTTTTTCTTTTGGTAATTTTAGTATAACACGCTTTCCTTTTTTTGTCAAGGGGAAATTTCAAGACCGCGCCTTGCAGGGGAGGCGTTCCGCACCCCGCCATCCGCGATCCATTCCGCGGCTGCACGCTACCTCACAACATTCCGTGTCATTCTGAGTGCGGGCGGAGCCAAACGAAGAATCTCGGCACCAAAGCGGATGGCGGGGCGTCGAAGGCGCCGCCCCCTACGGCTTTCGCATTCCCTTGTAGGGGCCGACCTCCCGGACGGCCCGTAGCCAATGCAAATGTTTTTTACCATCCCCCACCCCATTGTGTCGGAAGCTCCTTTGCACCGGGGGGGCCTTTGGGCGCAGCCGTGAGAAATCGCAGGGCGCACCCCACAGATTTTTCTCCTCACCCCCTTTTCTTTCCCTTCAAAATGTGCTATACTGTTGTCAGTAAATGCCGAAAGGAGCCTTTTATGTCGCAAAACACCTTCTTGCCGATCTGCCGCGCCGATATGGAGGCACGGGGCTGGGATGCCCCCGATTTTGTGTATGTAACGGGTGATGCCTATGTGGACCACCCCTCCTTTGGCGTGGCCATCATCTCCCGCGTGCTGGAGGCGGCGGGCTACCGCGTGGCCATCCTCTCCCAGCCCGACTACCGCAGCGCAGAGGCCTTCCGCGAGTTTGGCCGCCCGCGTCTCGGGTTTCTGGTCACGGCGGGCAACATCGACTCGATGGTGGCGCACTACACTGCCGCCAAGCGCCGCCGCTCCGAGGACTACTACTCCCCCGGCGGCAAGGCGGGGCGGCGCCCCGACCGTGCGGTCATCGTCTACTCCAACCGCATCCGCGAGGCCTATGGTGATGTGCCCATCATCCTCGGCGGCCTTGAGGCATCGCTTCGGCGCTTTGCCCACTACGACTATTGGGACAACAAGGTCAGGCGCTCGGTGCTGGTGGACTCCCGCGCCGACATTCTGACCTACGGTATGGGCGAGAACATTCTCTTGCGCGTGGCAGAGCTGCTTTCGCGCGGCGTGCCCGTCAAAAAGATCCGCGACGTGCGCGGCACGGTGTGGCTTGGCAAGCGCGAGGATGCGGTGCATTTCCCCGTGGCCGCCGCCTTTGACTACAATGAGCTGAAGACCGACAAGCGCTCCCTGGCCGCGGCCTTTGGTGAGCAATACCGCAACCAGGATGCCATTTCGGGCAAGGCGCTGGTCGAATACTACGACGGCCGTATGCTGGTGCAAAATCCCCCCATGCCCCCCCTCGAGCGGGAGGAGCTTGACCGCGTGTATGCCCTGCCCTACTGCCGCACCTATCACCCCTGCTACGAGGCAGAGGGCGGCGTGCCCGCCATTGAGGAGGTGCAGTTTTCCATCACCCACAACCGCGGCTGCTTCGGTGCCTGCAACTTCTGTGCGCTGGCCTTTCACCAGGGGCGCACCGTGCGCTCCCGCAGCATCGAAAGCGTGGTGGCGGAGGCGAAGCAGATCGTGGCCATGCCCACCTTCAAGGGCTACATTCACGACATCGGCGGCCCCACCGCCAACTTCCGCGCCCCCGCCTGCGAGAAGCAGCTGACGGCAGGCGTTTGCACCCACCGCAAGTGTCTCTCTCCCACGCCCTGCAAAAACCTCAAGGTCGATCACAGCGAGTACGTAAGGCTCCTTGAGGCCGTGGAGGCCCTGTCGGGGGTCAAAAAGGTATTTATTCGCTCGGGCATTCGGTTTGACTATCTGCTTGCCGACCCCGACGAGCGCTTTTTCAAAAAGCTGGTGCGCGATCACGTCAGCGGTCAGCTGAAGGTCGCTCCCGAGCATTGCGCCGCAGGCGTGCTTGATGCCATGGGCAAGCCCCATTTTGAGGTCTACACCCGCTTCCGTCAGCGCTTCTTTGAGCTGACCAAGGGTATGGGCAAGGAGCAGTATCTCGTTCCCTACCTGATGTCCAGCCACCCCGGCAGCACCCTTGCCGATGCCGTCACACTTGCGGAGTGCCTCAAGCGCGATCGCTACGCCCCCGAGCAGGTGCAGGACTTCTACCCCACCCCCGGCACCGCCTCCACCGTGATGTACTACACAGGCATCAACCCCCTGACCATGAAGCAGGTCCACGTCACCACCGATTACCGCGAAAAGCAGCTGCAGCGCGCACTGCTGCAGTTTAACCGCCCGCAAAATGCGCCTGCGGTGCGCGAGGCACTGCGACGGGCGGGCCGTGAGGATCTCATCGGCTTTGCGCCGAGCTGCCTGGTGCGCCCCGAGGGGGGCGCTACCCGCGTCAAGCATACCGAAGGCAGCCAAAACAGCGGCAAACGGTATGAAAAAAAGCCCAAGGGCGGTAAGCAAAGCGCCACTGCGGGAGCGAGAACCAAGAGCAAGGAGCAGTCCTCTCCCAAGGGGCTGACTCGCGGCAAATCACCCTCTCCCAAAAAGAAAAATGCCCCCAAACGGGGCAAGAAATAAGAAAAGATCCTCGGTGCCGAGCACCGAGGATCTTTTCGTTTGATCAGTGACGCTGGGAGAGCGGCACGTATTCCTTGGGATGGGTGATGCACTTGTAGGCAGGGCGAATGATGCGCTTGGCGGTGCTGTACTCCTCCATACGGTGCGCGCACCAGCCCGCCACACGGGCAATGGCAAACAGCGGGGTATACATACAAACGGGAATGCCCAGCATACGGAACACAAGACCCGAATAAAGATCCACGTTGGCGCACATCTCTTTACTTACGCCCTTGTACTCGCGGAAGACATCGGGAGTCAGGCGCTCAATGGCCTCCAACAGCGCAAAATCGTCGCCAAAGCCCTCCTTTTCGGCCAGATCCTCAGCATACCGCTTCAGAATGACGGCACGGGGGTCGGACTTGGTGTAGATGGCGTGACCCATACCGTAGATCAGACCGCTGCCGTCGCCCTCCTCGCCCTTGATGATCTTGAGGAGAAAATCCTTGACCTCGCCGTCATCCTTCGGGTTCTTTACCTTCGCCTTGATGCAGTCAAACATCTCCTGCACCTTGATGTTGGCACCGCCGTGGCGGGGGCCCTTCAGCGACCCGATGGCCGCGGAAATGGCAGAATAGGTATCGGTGCCCGAGGAGGAAAGCACACGGCAGGCAAAGGCCGAGTTGTTGCCGCCGCCGTGCTCAGCCTGAATGACCAGACAAAGGTCCAGCAGCTTGGCCTCCTCATCGGTATAGCTGGCATCGGCGCGCAGCATACGCAGGAAGTTCTGCGCGGTGGAAAGCTCGTCGTGGGGATTATGCAGATTGAGGCCGTGACCGCCGAACACGTTGCGGTAGACCGCATAGGAGTGCGCCGCGATCACAGGCAGGCGCGCCACCAGCTGCATGCACTGGCGTACCATATTTTCAAGCCCCGTGTCATCGGGATTATCGTCATAAGCATAGAGCGACTGCACACCGATGGCCATTTTATTCATAATAGAGGGCGAGGGAGCCTTCATCAGAATATCCTCGTCAAAGCGGGGGGGAAGCTTGGCATAGGAGTTGAGCAGCCGATGGAAATGATCCAGCTGCGATGCCGTGGGCAGATGGCCGAAAAAGAGAAGATAGCAGCACTCGGCAAAGCCGAAGCGATCCTCCTTCATAAAATTCTCGCAAAGGGTAGACATACGGTAGCCGCGGTAATAAAGCTCACCGTCCACGGCGGTGCGCTCACCCTCATTCATAATATAACCGTGGGCATTGCCGATGCGGGTGATGCCCGCCACCACGCCCGTGCCGTCAGGCTCGCGCAGACCGCGCTTGACGCGGTAGTTATCAAAGGCCTGGTTGGGAATGACGTATTCCGCGCGGGATTCCTCGATCATCTCCCGCAGCAGAGCCTTTTCCTCCTCGCTCACCTCGCGCTTTTCAAAATACTGCACTCAGAGCACCTCGCTTTCTCTTCCTTATCATATAAAAGGCATTATAGCATATCCCGCGCCGTTTTGCAATATCAAATCACAAAAAAATTGAGATTTTTTGCATTTTTTGCAAGTTTTTATTTTTGAAAATGCAAAAATGAACTGCTTTTCCAAAAGCAAAACCAAATTTTCCACCCGTTTTGCAGTAAAATACAAGCAAGAAAAGCTACATTCGCAAGTAAGCGATCCGCAAAAATCACAACCGCCGTGCCGAGAAAAGGAGAACGCATCCCCCCCATTGGCGGGGGAGGCGTTCTTTGGCGAGGGGGTCAGTTGCAGCAGCAGCAAAGCACGATCAGTGCGATGATGATGATCCAGCAGCAGTTGTCACCAAACAGATTACCAAAGCAGTTGTTCATACCAAAATCCTCCTTCATAGCCTCGGGAGCAATCTTTCTCTCCCTCGCTATCAGTGTATGAGGCGGCCGCAAAAAGGTGCGAAAAAAATCGAAATCCACCAAAAAAGCGCAAAGTATGCTTTTTTCCCCCTCCCCCTTTACAAAAGGCAGCTTTTGCGGTATACTGATAGTGGTTATATAAATATTGCATTTTTTTAAAAAGAAAACAGACCAATATGAAAAAAGGAGCCTGACGCTATGAGAAAGAAAGCAGACGAAGCTGCCTATCTGCAGATCTACCGCACCCTTCGCGAGCGCATTGTGCGCGGCGATTACCCTTATGGCACACGTCTGCCCTCCAAGCGGGCGCTGGCCGCCGCGCACGGCGTGAGCGTGATCACGGCAGAGCACGCCTACGCCATTCTCTGCGATGAGGGGTATGCCAAAGCGCGAGAAAAGGTGGGGTATTTTGCCATTTTTCACGATGGCGAGACGGGCGAAAAGATCGACACCCCCCAAGCACCGCGCCCCGCCGCGACCCTGCACAGCTCGGGCAGCGAATTCCCGCTCTCGGTGCTGGCGAGAACCATGCGCCGCGTGCTCACGGAGGAGCGCGAGGCCATTTTGGTCAAATCCCCCAATAACGGCTCCCGGCGCCTGAGGGAAGCCATCGCCTCCTACCTTGCCCGAAGCCGCGACATTGTGGTAAGGCCCTCGCAGGTGGTGATCGGCTCGGGGGCGGAGTCCCTTTACAGCCTCATCGCCCAGATGATCGGCCAGGGCGCGACCTTTGCCGTCGAGGACCCCTGCTACGAAAAGATCCGTCGCGTTTACGCCGCAAACGGTATGAAAATTGAGCCCTTGCGTATGGGTGCGGACGGCATTCGCTCCGACGAGCTTGCGCGCTCGGGAGCCGATGCCCTGCACGTCACACCCTTCCACAGCTTCCCCAGCGGCATCAGCGCGGGTGCCTCCAAAAGGCAGGAATATCTGCGCTGGGTGGCGGAGCGCGGCAGAGTGCTGATCGAGGATGACTTCGACTCTGAATTTTCCCCCTCGCCCAAGGCGGAGGACACGCTCTTTTCGGCAGACCGCAGCCAAAGCGTCATCTACCTCAATACCTTCTCCAAAACCATTGCCCCCTCCTTCCGCGTGGGCTATATGGTGATGCCCGAGCGCTGGCTTGCGCGCTACACCGAGCGCGTCGGCTTTTACTCCTGCACCGTACCGATGTTTGAGCAATATGTGATCGCCGCGCTGTTAGATGGCGGCGATTTCGAGCGGCACATCCACCGCCAGAGACGGCGGCGTCGGCAAAGACAGCCCTGAAGCGCCGTTTGGATCATCTATGCTTGCAAAAAAGCCCCGAAACGCACTCCGTTTCGGGGCTTTTTTCCTTTTTCGGACAGGCACGCCGTTTTTTTCTTTTTTGCGATTTTGACTTGACATTGGGGGCGTAATGGGCTAAAATAGTAGGGTATGACAGAAAGGAGGTGCACCCCGATGAGACGACGTGACCATTTTTTGCGCGGACTGCGAGACGGTCTGCCCATTGGCCTTGGCTATTTTGCCGTAGCACTGGCGCTGGGCATTAAAGCAGTGGGGGCAGGCATCTCTCCCCTTGAGGCAGCACTGATGTCGCTGCTCAATCTCACCTCGGCAGGTGAGGCGGCAGGCGTTGTTCTGCTGGGGCTTGGCACCACCTATGTGGAGCTGGCCTTTTCCCAGCTTGTCATCAACCTGCGCTATCTTCTTATGTCCTGCTCGCTCTCCCAAAAGATCCTTCCCTCCACCTCGCTGCTGCACCGTCTGCTCATCAGCTATGGCGTGACCGATGAGATCTTTGGTGTCAGCATTGCCGTGGACGGTGCTCTCTCCCCCTATTACAGCTACGGTGTCATCGCCATGGCGGCCCCGGGCTGGACACTCGGCACGCTGCTCGGTGCGCTGCTTGGCAGCATTCTGCCCTCCCGTGCCGTCTCGGCACTGGGCGTGGCGCTTTACGCCATGTTCCTTGCCGTTGTGCTGCCCCCTGCCAGAAAGAGCCGCGTGATCGCAGGCGTGGTGGCGGTCTCTATGGCAGCCTCCCTTGGTCTTGAGGTGCTCTGCCGTCTCTTCTCGCTCACCTTTCTCACCGAGGGCTTCCGCATCATCCTGCTCACCGTTCTCATTGCAGGCGGTGCCGCCCTTCTCTTTCCCATTAAAGAAGAAAGCGAGGGCAAGGCATGACGGTCAACAATATTTTGCTTGCCATTTTTGTGATGGCGGGTGTTACCTATCTCATTCGCGTGCTGCCGCTGGTCCTCATTCGCCGCGAGATCAAAAATCGTACCATTCGCTCCTTTCTTCACTATGTTCCCTATGTGACCCTGTCTGTGATGACCTTCCCCGCCATTCTCTCTGCCACCGCCACGATCCGGTCGGCGCTGGCGGCACTTGCCGTAGCGGCGGTGCTGGGACTGCGCGGTGTCAAGCTCCCCGTGGTGGCAGGAGCCGCCTGCCTCACCGTATTTTTGGTGGAGCTGCTCCCCCTGTAAAGCAAAGCCCCTTGGCGTTATCCGTAACGTCAAGGGGCTTTTTTATTTGTGATATTTGCTGCCGTGCAGGATCGACAGACTGCGGTAAACCGTTTCCAGCAGCAGCACCCGCATCAGCTGGTGGGGGAAGGTCAGCCTTGACACCGAAAGCCGCAGGTCTGCCCGTGCCTTCACCGCAGGGGAGAGTCCGTGGGAGCTGCCGATGACAAGGCAAAGCTCGCCGCTTTGCTGCATCACCGCAGAAAGCGTTGTCGCCAGCTCCTCTGAGGAGAGCTGCTTGCCCTCCACACAAAGCGCCGCCACAAAGGCGCGGGGCGGAATGGCCGCAAGCACGGCCTCCGCCTCCCTTTCAAGAGCCGCCCCGATCTCCCCCGCCGAGGGATTGTCGGGAAGGCGCACCTCCTTCAGCTCGCATTGCTCCAGCTTTGCCAGCGCGCCAAGCCGCTTGGCGTATTCCGCCACCGCCTCGCGCAGGTAGGATTCCTTTAAATTTCCAATGCTGATCAGCTTGATCCGTAACATAGTCACCTCAAATTTCCGTGATCTCCGTGGGGCTTGCCGCCACACAGTGCGCGGTATCCGCCAGCGCGGCGCATACCTCGCCAAGGGCAAGATCGGGTGTATTGTTGATTTCCGACAGATGGGCCAGTAAAAAGCGGGAGGTGCCCGCCGCCGCCAATCTTGCGGCAAGCACGGCGCAGTCGCTGTTGGAAAGGTGACCGTGCCGCGAGGCAATGCGGCGCTTCAACTCGGCGGGGTAGGGCCCCGTCATCAGCATTTCCTCATCGTGGTTGGCCTCGATCACCACCGCCTCACAGCCAAGCAGCCCCTCCTCCACGGCGGGTGTCACCACGCCAAGATCGGTAGCATATCCAACAAAACGCACACCGTCCTCGGCCGAAATGGCAATTCGATACCCCACGCTACAAGCGCTGTCGTGGGAGGTGGGGAAGGAGGAGAGGGTCAGCTCTCCCACACTGACCGTGAAAAGTGGCGGCATCGGCACAGCACACGCGCGCAGCGCCTCTCCCCCGCGGGAAAGCAGGCGCTCGGCCGAGGCCCCTGCCACATAGACCGGCATCGGATGGTGGGAGAGAAAGACCTCAAGCGCGGCGGTGTGATCCCGATGCTCGTGGGTCAGAAAAATCGCCGCGAGCCGCTCAGGTGCACTGCCCGCCTTCAAAAGCGCCGCCGTCAGCGCGCGGCAGGAGCGCCCCGCATCAATGAGGACAGAGGTCTCCCCGCCCGTCAGCAGTGCCGCGTTTCCCTCCGAGCCCGAGTAAAGCAGCTTTAACGAATATGCCATCACGCCCTCAGAAAATCCATCAGGAAAAGGTCAATGGCATCGATCAGAAAGGTCACCACCAAGGGAAAGATCACCGTCATCATCCACTTGGACTTTTGCAGACGCGCCTCGCCGTCGGCAAGAAAAGCCACCTTTTGCTCGGCGCTCCACTCCGCGGGCAGCTGCTCGGGCAGAAGCCCCTTGCGGTAAAAGAAGCGGTTGTAAATGAGATATCCCAGCACAAACCCCAGCAAAAGTCCCATATAAAGCAGCATCACAAGGAACGCCCAGATCCCGTCCTCGGCCATCTCCGCATAATACAGCAGCACGCGGTAAAGGGCAAAAAACACCACCGTGTTTCCCACCAGCAGCAGCAAATGGCGTGTCCGCTGCCGACGGAGCCGCTCCTCGGGAGTCATGGCCTCCTCTTTGTTCTCTCTTTTTCTCATATGTTCTCCTTAAAATGGGGCTGTTGCGATCACAACAGCCCCGATGTCGTCAAAATCAACCCACCTTGGTGGCACCCTCGGCGCGGATCCGCAGCACGATGCAAGCGCCCTTGCCGAACACGCCGTCCATCAGCGCGCGGAAGCCCTCCACATCCTCGGTTCTCACAAAGGCCTGCACGGTGCCCGCAAAGCCGCCGCCATGCACGCGCCACGCGCCCTTTTTATCGGCGAGGTAATGCTCCGCGAGGCAAAGCGCCAGCGAGAGCCCCTGCTCTGCCACATTGCTGTTGGCATATACGTTCTGCAGGTAGCAGAAGGAGGAGCGGCCCGACTCCAGCACGTTGTCGAAGAAGGTGCCGATCTCGCCCGACTGCAGCGCCGCCTTCTGCTTTGCCACACGGCGGTTTTCTGCAAAGAAGTGCAGTGCGCGAAGCACCGCGCGGTCACCCACGGTCTTGCGAAGCGAAGGAATTGCCGAAAGGAGCGCTGCCTCATCGGTCTCGCGCAGCACGGTCTTGCCGAGCGCTGCCGCCACCGCCTTCATCTCGGCGGGAATGGCCGCATAATCGGGGGTCAGGTCGGCGTGGTTGCCGCCGGTATCCACAATGCAAAGGCGGTAGCCCGCCGCGGTAATGTCAAAATCCACCTTCTCGATCACGGGCCTTGCGGGATCGGCAAAATCAATGGCAATGATGCCGCCCACCGCGCAGGCCATCTGATCCATCAGGCCGCAGGGCTTGCCGAAAAATGCATTCTCGGCATACTGGGCGATCTTGGCGATCTCCACGTTGTCCACCTTGCCCTCGTTGTAGAAGTAGTTTTCAATATTGCCGATCATATCCTCAAATGCGGCCGAGGAGGAAAGTCCCGAGCCCTTGAGGACGTTGGAGGTGGTGTAGGCATCAAATCCCCCCACACGGTATCCGTTTTTCTTCATTCCCGCGCACATACCCGCAATGATCGCATCGGAGTGCGAGAAGCGCTCCTCGCGAGGTGCGGTATAGTCGTTAATATCCACCACATCCTCGGGATAGCCCTCGGATTTCACGCGGACTCTGCCGTCCGCAGTGGGGGAGGCCACGGCGATCACGTCAAGGTCAATGGATGCCGCCACCACACAACCGAAGTTGTGGTCGGTGTGGTTGCCGGAAAGCTCGCTGCGCCCCGTCACCGAGAAAAGCGACACCTCACGGTCAGCACCGTAAAGCGTAGCAAACTCTCCCACCGCTCTCTCGTAGCGGGCGCGCTGCACCGCCACCATATCCTCGCCGTAAAGGGAGGCCAGTCTCGCGTCAAGCTCTCCTTTTTCCAATTTTTCCAACATAGCTGCTGTGTTCATATCAATTCCCTTTCTCAGTCCATATCTTGGCCCATTTGACTCATGAGCTTTTTATTAAATTCCTCTGCGGTGTTGTAGCCCATCCGCTTCTGACGGTTGTTCATCGCTGCGATCTCAAGGATCACCGCCAGATTTCGACCGGGCTTGACGGGGATGGTAATGCAGGGGACCCTGTTGCCGAGAATATCCATTTTCTCCTCATCCAGTCCCAGTCGGTCATACATTTTACCCTGCACCCAGGGCTCAAGGTTGATCACCAGGTCAATGCCCTGGGAATCCTTGACCGCGCCCATACCGAAGATGCGGCGCACATCCACAATGCCAATACCTCTCAGCTCCACATAGTGGCGGATAATGGGGGGTGCGGCACCCACCAGGGTCTTGGCCGACACGCGCTTGATCTCCACCGCATCGTCTGCGATCAGTCGGTGGCCGCGCTTGACCAGCTCAATGGCGGTCTCGCTCTTGCCCACGCCCGAGTCACCCAGCAGCAAAAGGCCCTCGCCGTATACCTCCACCAGCACGCCGTGCCGCGTAACGCGAGGGGCCAGCTGCACGTTCAGAAAGGCGATGAGCGCCGCCATAAACGGGCTGGTCTTCTCGTGGGTCAGCAGCAGCGGCACGCCGTAATCGGCGGCAGCGCGGGACATACACTCAAAGGGCTTCATGCCCGTGGTCATGATCACGGCAACAGGCTCCTCGCTGAAAAAGTCGTTTACCTTTTTGCGGCGGGTCAGCTCGTCGCACTCCTCAAGATAGCGGCATTCTGCCTTGCCGATGATCTGAAGACGGGATGCTTCAAAAAACTCAAAAAAGCCTGCCAGCGCAAGCCCCGGACGGTTTACCTCTGTGTTCGAGATCAGAATGTGTTCTGCCTCATCGGGAAGATAGCAGGCAGAAAGGCCAAACTCGCGGATCAGATCCGCCAGCGAAATACTGTATGTCTCCTTCAAAGCAAAGCCTCCCTTTTTGAAAAGATCGTCTGTTCCCCTTCAGTATATCACAAAACTGCGGTTTTGGAAAGGGGCTTTTGATGATTTTCTTTTCCCTTTTGCAGCCTCGCTTCTTCAAATTCACAAAATATTCACATCTGTGGGGTATACTGGAGGCGAAAAGCGCTATACCGCTCGGAAAATCCCCTGCGGCAGGGCTTTCGTTTCTCAAAAAAAGGAGCTTTGCTATGAAACAGATCCGCACCGTTCTCTCCCTTCTGCTGATCGCCGCCACACTGCTCACGCTCTGCGGCTGCTCTGCAGGCAGGGTGCGCGCCTCTGCCAACGCCTCTCGGGTGGTGGCAAGGGTCGGCAATGTGGAAATTCTTTATGAGGAGCTTTATTATCTTGCCGAAAATTACATCGCCGACCGTGTGCTTGCCAAGGGCGAGGATGTGATGGATGACCCCGCCGAGCGCGAGGCGCTGGCGGCATTTATCAAGGATCGGCTGCTGTCCCGCGAGGTGCTGCTGCGGGATATTGCGGCGGACTATGACATTCCCCTCACAAAGGGCAAGATCGGCGAGCAGGTCAGCGAATACCTTGACGATGTGATGGAGCAGGTGTTTGACGGCGACCGCAGTGCCTATATCGAAAGCCTCAAGAAGGACCACCTGACCGACCGTCACCTCCGCACCCTGCTGGCGATCTCCGACTATCTCCCCACTGAGATCGTGCTTGAAATGATCGACCGCGGCGAGATCGACACCTCGGACGAGCACGCCCGCGAGCTGATCGACAGCGATGCCTGCATCCGCACCGTGCAGGTGGTAATAGGGAAGGATAACGGCTTGTCCGACGAGGTCAATCGCGCCAATGCCGCGCAGGTCAGAGCCACCATTGCGGAAAAGACCGATAACGGTACGCGTTATACCGCTATGTGTGAGGCCATCGGCGGCCCCTTCAATAACGACCACGGCGATATGATGGGCGATGGCTACTACTTTGTGCGCGGCGAGATGGATGCCGCCTATGAGGAGGCCGCCTTTGCGCTGACCGAGTATGGGGTCAGCGAGGTGCTGGAGCTTGACGACGGCTACTACATTATTATGCGCCTTCCCAAGGAAAGCAGCTACATCGACGCGCACTTTCAGACCCTCAAGGAGACCTCCTACTTCATCGGCCTCAACGCCATGGTGGAGGAAAGAATGTCCACCCTCACGCTGCAAATGACCGATTTTGGCAATTCGCTTGACCTCTGCGACCTTCCCGCCATTGATGTGGACGGCGGCAGCCGCACCATGACCGTGGTGATCGTGGTCGCCTGTGCCGTGGCCCTCGGTGTGGGCGCGTTCATCGCCCTCCGCGTAAAAAAGACCCATAAGGGTGTTAAAAAAGCCTGATTTTCAAGAATAAAACAGCATCCCACGGCGTGTCCCCACAAAGCAGACACACCGAGCGATGCTGTTTCTGTTATGATGCTCTCTCAAAGAGCGGCACCCGCTGCTCCCGCAGGGCGCGGCGGCGCTCGGCGGCATCGGGCAGGTGGAGGGTGAGCCACTCCCAAAAGGCCGCAGAATGATCCGCGTGCCAAAGATGCGCCAGCTCGTGGCAGATCACGTATTCCACCAGCGGCGGGGGCAAAAAGATCAGATAGATGTTGAGGGTAATGCGGTTCTCACGTGGGCGGCAGACCCCCCATTTGCTTGTCATAGCACGGAAGGAAAGGGCGGGCGTGACCTCCTCGCGGACCGGGAAAAGGGGCAGCAGCCGCAGCAGCTCTGCGGTGAGAGCGGACCTCGCCGTTTCTCGAAAAAAGCGCCAAAGAACCCGCAGCCGTGCCGCCCGATCCTCGGGATCGCGCAGCGTCAGCAGCAGACGGTCTCCCACAAGCGCGCAGGCGTTTTTCTTTCCCGCTTGATGTACCACGGTCACCTCGCTGCCGAGCAGCAGGAAACGCTCTCCCGCCGCCCCGCACAAGGGTGCCGATGCAGCACCCTTTGCCTGCCACCGCGCTCTCGCCCTTTTGATAAAGGGGGCGGAACGCTCCAAAAATTCCTCGATCAGGGAAAGCGGCGCACGGGGCGGAGCCGAGAGCGCAAGGCTCCCGTCGCGGCAAAGGCGCAGATTGAGATTTTTTACCCGCTTGCGCTGCAGCAAAACAGAGACCTCCTCCCCCTCCACCGTCACGGAGAGGCGCTGCATCTCCCTACTGTTTTTCACACCGTGTTGCGGTGTTTTACTGTTTTTTGCCATATCAATTCTTGAGGCGATCCAGGGCGTTTTGCAGAATGATCTGAGCGGAGAGCGTGTCGATCACGCCCTTGCGCTTTTTGCCCCTGGTGTTGGTCTCATTGAGAAAGCGCGAGGCCGCCATGGTGGTCATTCGCTCGTCAAGCAGTGCCACGGGCACTGCGGGCAGTCGCCCTTGCAACAGCTCTGCCAATTGGCGCACCCGCTCGGCGCGCGGCCCCTCGGTACCGTTCATATTCACGGGCAGGCCGATCACCACACCGACAACGCCCTCCCTTTCGACCACAGCGGCAATTGCCTCGACCGATTTTTCAAGTCCGCCGCCGGGGATGTTGCCGATGCCCGAGGAGAGAAAGCGCGAGGCATCCGAAATGGCAAGCCCCGTGCGCGCTTCACCAAAATCAACGCCTAAAACTCGCCCCGTTGTGGCCTTTATTTCTTCAAAGCTCATACAAGGACCTCCTCAAGAAAGGCAAGCAGATCCGAAAAGACCGCATCGCGGTTCTCCTCCCAATGCAGCTCGTGGCGGCAGCCCTCATAAAGCTTCAGCTGTGCCCTTTCCGCGCCCGCCGCAAGCAGGCGGCGGTAAACCGTCCGCACTCCCTTGCCGTAATTGCCAACGGGATCCTCCTCACCCGAAAAAAGGAGGATCGGCAGCTTTTTCGGTACGTCTGCCGCCCAATTTTTAGCCGAGACTCGGTGGAGCAAGGAAAACAGCGTTTCATACCCCGCCGAGGTGAACACAAAGTGGCAAAAATGATCCTTACCGTAGGTCTCGCGGACCGACGCGTCCCTTGTCAGCCAGGAAAACTCATTTTTTTCCTTGCGGAAGCGCCGATTGTAGCTTCCGAAGGCCAGTGATGTGAGCAGCGCGCTCCGATGACGGTCGCCGCGCACGGCGGCAAACAGATGGGTGAGGCCAAGCGCAAGACCCGTGGGCTGCTCGGGGCCTGCGGTGCCGCTGATCAGCGCGGCGGCAAGCTCCTCGCCGTAGCGCGTAAGATACACCCGTGCGGCAAACGAGCCCATACTGTGGCCGTAAAGCACCAGCGGCAGATCGCCGAATTTACGGCGGGCCAGCGTGCTCATGGTATGAAGATCCTCCACCAGAAAATCCGCACCGCGCCGCGGCGCGGTAAAGCCAAGGTCGGTGGGACCCTCGGCGCTGTTGCCGTGACCCAGATGGTCATTGCCGCAAAACACAAAGCCCGCCTCGCAAAAGCGGCGCGCCCACGCGTCATAGCGCTGTACATATTCGCACATTCCGTGGGAAAGCTGAATGATGCCGCGGGGCGCTCTGTCAAGCGGCCACCAGATATACCCGTGCACCGAGGTGTGACCGTCTGCCGAGCAAAAGGCCAGCTCCTCAAATCCGATCTCTGTCATAAAAAACCTTCCTCCCTCTCACAAATACAGCGCGCAGCAAGGAGCAGCTGCTCCTTTCGGTTGCGCGCAGGCTCCTGCCAGACCAGATCCTGCAGGCGCAGCAGCAGCTCACCTGTTTTCTCGCGGCGCACACCAACCTCCTCCTGCAGCTGCTTGCCGTTCACCGCCAGACGGTGCAGATCCACCGCGCTGCGATCCCGACACACCGCAAGGCAAAGCTCCCTTGCTGCCGCCACCTCCTCGCCCCACGCCTCGGCAAGACACAGCGCATCCTCCCAGTGGTGGAAATGGTGCACAACATAGCGGCGCGCCTCATAGGGCGTAGTGGGCTTTTCCTCGGCAGCGGCGGCAAGAAGCCCCGTAACGGTATGAGAAAAAAGGTTAGATGTATGAAGGCGGCGGCAAAGCTCTGCCACGGCCTCGGGGGTGTTCTCGCGCAGCAGCGCCGCAAAGCAGAGCGGCGCGCGACGCGGCAGACGGGGCAGCAGAGCAAGCGCCCCCTCGTCCACCCGCAGATCCGAAAAAACAAAGGGCGCGCAGCCCGCCGCAAGCAGAGCCGCAAGGCCTTTTTCTGCAGCAGCAGCCTCAAGCAGGGCGGAAAGCTCTGCAAAAATGCGCTCCACCGAGATCCGCGCCAGCCCCTCGCGGCAGGCGGCGGCGGCGCGGGCTGTTTCCGCCTCGATCGAAAAATTCAGCTTTGCCGAAAAGCGAAAGGCGCGCAGGATCCGCAGCGCATCCTCACGGAAGCGGCGCACGGGGTCACCCACCGCGCGAATGATGCCGCGGGAAAGATCCTCCCTGCCGCCAAACAGATCAACAAGTCCCGCTTCCTCCCCCCACGCCATGGCATTGACCGTAAAGTCGCGGCGGGAGAGATCCTCCTCAAGCCGACGGGTAAAGGAGACCGAGGTGGGGTGGCGGCTGTCCAGATAAGCACCGTCGGTACGGTGCGTGGTCACCTCAACGGGGTGACCGTCGGAAAGCACGGTCACCGTGCCGTGCTTGAGGCCCGTGGGGATCACGCGGAAGGCAGAAAAGGCGGCACACATCTCCTCGGGCGTGGCATCTGTGGTCAGGTCAAAATCGTGCGGCACCTCTCCCCGCAGCAGATCCCGCAGGCTACCGCCCACCAGATAGCCGCGGTGCCCCGCCGCCGAAAGCGCCTCCATCACCGCCGTAACGTAGGCAGGAATCTGCTCCTTTATTCTGTTTTCGCCGTTATGTGGCTGCACGGTACCGTCCCCTCCCCTCGCGCAAAATTTTCTTCATTTGTAGTATACCACATTTTTCTTGCAATGTAAACGCCAAAAAAGCATTTTTTTCCTGTTTGAGCACGGCAAAGAGCACACAAACTAACGACAAAGACCGCCCAAACGGTCTTGAAAGTGAGGTACAAAATCATGATGATTATGGATCGTATCGCTCTGATCCTTGCCATCATCGGAGGACTGAACTGGGGCGCGATCGGCCTCTTTCAATTTGACGTGGTAGCATGGATCTGCGGTGGTGCAGGCACACTGCTTGCCCGTATTATTTATACCGTTGTGGCACTTGCCGCCGTTTGGTGTATCTCGATCGTCTTTCGGCCCGACGAGGTCGTTGAGGAGAACCGAACGTAAATCCACAAGGCGCACCGGGGTATTTTCCCCTGTGCGCCGTTTTTATCTGTTTTGTCACACCTTATATTTAAATAGGAAAAGTTTACATTTGCATATTGACTTTTCGCAAAAGGTGTAGTACAATCAAAGCAATATTGAAATTTTGGCGACCAAAGGAGAACACTATGTCATTTTTGTATGAAAGCTTTCTTGCGCTGGATTGGAAGCAAGCCGTTATGTGGCTGATCGGCGGCATTTTGATCTATCTTGCCATCAAAAAGGAGATGGAGCCCACGCTGCTCCTGCCTCTTGGCTTTGGCACGATCCTCGCAAACATCCCTTTTGCGGATGCCATTGCCGAGCACGGCCCTCTGACCACGCTCTTCAACGCGGGCATCGCCAACGAGCTGTTTCCCTTGATCCTGTTCATCGGCATCGGTGCCATGATCGACTTCGGCCCCGTGCTCTCCAACCCCAAGCTGATGCTGTTCGGCGCCGCCGCACAGTTCGGCATCTTCTTTACCATGTGCCTGGCCTCTATGTTCTTCCCGCTGACGGATGCGGCGGCCATCGGCATCATCGGTGCGGCAGGCGGCCCCACCGCCATTGCGGTGGCCATTAAGCTGAATTCGCAATTCCTCGGCCCCATTATGGTGGCGGCCTACTCCTATATGGCGCTGGTGCCCCTCATTCAGCCCCCCGTCATCAAGGCGCTGACCACCAAAAAGGAGCGCCTCATCCGTATGCCCTACCGCCCCGGCTCGGTCAGCAAGACCACCAAGATCCTCTTCCCCATCGTTATCACGGTGATTGCAGGTCTTGTGGCTCCCGAGTCGGTTTCACTTGTTGGTTTCCTGATGTTCGGTAACCTCATTCGTGAGTGCGGTGTTCTGGATTCGCTTTCCGAAACCGCGCAGAAAGTGCTTGCCAACCTTATCACCATCTTCCTTGGTATCACGATCGCTACGCAGATGCGCTACGATCAGTTCTTAGCGCCCGCAACGCTTCTCATTCTCGTCCTCGGTCTTGTAGCATTTGTTGTGGACACGGCAGGCGGCGTTCTGTTTGCCAAG
>JAZNFZ010000086.1:0-12575 GCA_045576195.1 Eubacteriales bacterium
TATTATGGTATAATGTGTAAAGAGCGTACGGCTTTATGTATTGTGCCTTAATATAAATTTTATCCAAAGGAGATACATAATTATGGAGATGATTAAAAACAACTTTAACGAAATGTCTGTTTGTGAAATGCAGCAGATTGAAGGCGGCTTTTTTGGTCCTGTTTTGTTCACAATTTTTGGGGTCAAGGTGTTATTGGGACACTGTCTGGCGGCGGGGGCGGCTATTGGCATCGCTGCCGGTGCAGCTGCTAATTAAGAAAGGAGTCTTTATATGAACACATTCGTTAATCTTTCTGATAAAGAACTGATGGAAACAGACGGCGGCATGCCACTAATCTTGGGCATGCTGGCCGCAGCTGGCATTGTTTGCGGTACAGCTGTTGTTGTAGGTGGTGTAACGTATGGCGTGAAAAAGCTATGTGAATTTGTCGGTTCATTGTTTTAAACTATAATCAAAAATAATTCAGCCGAAAAGACGATTGTTTGTTAGCCTTTTCGGTTGAATTAAAGGAGCTATACCATGTTTAATCTAATAAAAAAAGCACTTATACTTTCGGGAGTGTTTATAGCGTTATATATATGTTCTGTTTTGGTTTTGTATCTTATGACATTGACAGGGATAACATTTTCTAATGTATCCACCACCGCATTTTATGCTGCGTTGATAGCAACGATCGTATTATTTATTTTACACTTAAAAAACAAGAAGGATTCTTCTAAAAATTAGTATCACAAAATTATTATAAGCGCTTTAAGGCATCTTCGGATGCCTCTTTCTTTTTGCTACCTCAACACACCGTTAACTCCACAGTTAATTGCATATTCCTGTCAAATATAGTAATATTTTATCGAATTAGTATATCTTAAAAGCGACTAAATGTCGAAAAAATATTATTTTTTGAGTTTACTTATTGAATTCAACAAGGTATTATGGTATAATGTGTAAAGAGCGTACGGCTTTATGTATTGTGCCTTAATATAAATATTATCATGAAAGAATGGAGAAAAACACACCGTTCATCATCATAAGGAGAGGCATCGTATGAATTTTGATCTGTTTGAATCCGCAAAAAAGAAGTGTCTGCTGGTAGCACACCGCGGCGTTTGGGGGGGCAACATTCCCTGCAACACCATTCCCGCCTATGAGGCGGCTCTCGCGGACGGCGCCGATGTGATCGAGATCGACATTGACCGCACCGCCGACGGGCAGCTGGTGGTCTTTCACCCCGGCAAGGAGGATGCCTTTCTCGGCTTTGGCGAAAAGCTGGGCCATATGCCCTGGGATTTCGTCAAGCAGCTCCGCTACATCAACATCGACAACGATCCCACCCAGTTCGGCATTCACACCTTAGACGAGGTGCTGGATCAGTTCCGCGGCCGCTGCTACATCAACACGGATAAATTCTGGAACTACCCCAAGGAGATCTCCGAGTCCATCCGCGCCCGCGGCATGCAGGATCAGGTCATCGTCAAGACCGCTGTGCGCGACAAGCTGCTTGACATCATCGAGGAGTATTGCCCCGATATGCAATATCTGCCCATCATCCGACGGGAGGAGGAGCTGGAGCAGGTCAAGGCAAGAAAGCTGCGCCTGGTGGGCGCCGAGGTGCTCTTTGCCAACGACACACACCCCTTTGCCACGGAGGAATTTATCGACAAAATGCACCAAAGCGGGCTTCTGGTCTGGGTCAACGCCATCGTCTACAACTACCGCGAGGTGCTGGCAGGCGGCCACAGCGATGACCGCGCCTTCCTCGGTGACCCCGAGGGCAGCTGGGGCTGGCTTTGCGATCGCGGCTACGACTTTATCCAGACCGACCATATGCTGCGCCTTTCCAACTTCCTTGAAAAAACAGGCCGACTTTACCGCTAAAAAAACAACCCCCTTTCAGGGGGTTGTTTTTTTACTCAACCAAGGATCAACTGCTTGACCTCTTCCACGGTCCCGACGATCGTCGTGGCGCCTGCGGCGCGCAGCTCGTCCTCGTCACGGAAGCCCCAGGTCACAAAAATGCCGTCCATTTGGGAGTTCCTCGCGGTCAGCACATCCACATCGGAATCGCCGATGTAAACCGCCTCCTCCCGCGAAACACCCATCTCCTGCAGCACCAGCTCCACCATATCGGGCGCGGGCTTTCTCAAAAGCCCCTCGCGCTCACCCAGCGCCGTATCAAAGCAGCCCGAAAAATAGGTAACGTGGGCCAGCTCCTGCACCGCGCTGTCGATCTTGTTGGAGACCACCGCGGTCTTCACGCCCGCTGCGCGCAGCTCCTTGATCATATCCACCACCCCCGCATAGGGTGCGGTCCGCTCGGCGCAGTGGTCGGCATAATAATCCTTCATTTCCTCAAACAGCATATCGACCGTTTCAGCATCGGTGCCGCAGGGCAAGCTCCGCTCCACCGTCAGCCGAATGCCGCTGCCCACCGCGCGGCGCACCTGCTCCACCGTGCGGGCGGGAATGCCGTGTCTTGCAAACACCGCGTTAAGGCTGTCGGTCAGGTCGTCGAGCGTATTGAGAATGGTGCCATCCATATCAAAAACAGCAAGCTTATAGTTCATTTTGATCTCCTTTTCTCTCGCAGAGCAAGGCCCTGCTATCAGCTCTGCTGGCGCAAAAGCTCCAATATTTTCAAAAATTCAGCAGGAGGCTCGACAAAAAAGCGCATTTCCTGCCCCGTTTTGGGGTGTGTCAGGCAAAGCTCGGCTGCGTGCAGGCACTGGCCGCAAATCAGCTTGCGGTGAGTTGCCTCAAATCTCGTACCGTCTCCGCCGTAAACAGGATCACCGAGCAACGGATGCCCGAGCGAGGCCATATGCACGCGGATCTGGTGTGTGCGGCCCGTTTCCAGCTCGCAGGAAAGATGGGTAAAGCCCCCGAAGCGCTCCATCACGCGAAAATGCGTGATCGCCTCTCTGCCCTCGCCCGCACGCCGCACGATCGCCATTCGCTTGCGATCCACGGGATGCCTGCCGATGGGGGCATTGACGGTGCCCGCATCCTCCTTAAAATTGCCCAGCGCAATGGCCTCATAGCGTCTTCGCACCGCGTGCCGCTTGATCTCCTCGGCCAAAAAGCGGTGCGCCCCGTCCTGCTTGGCCACCACCAAAAGGCCGCTGGTATCCTTGTCAATGCGGTGGACAATGCCGGGTCGCTCCACCCCGCCAATGCCCGAAAGCGAGTCACCGCAATGGTAAAGCAGGGCGTTGACCAACGTTCCCCCCTCGTTTCCGGGGGCGGGATGCACCACCATCCCCGACGGCTTGTTGACCACCACGATATGAGCATCCTCATAAACGATGTCAAGGGGGATATTTTCGGGTGCGGCATCCGCAGGCACGGGATCGGGCAGGCAAACACGGATCTGCTCATTTCCCAACAGGCGGTAGTTCTTTTTCGGCTTTCCCGCCGAGAGGGTCACACACCCCTCATCAAGCAGCCGCTCAGCCTCCGCGCGGGAAAGCTCCAGCCGCTCGGCAAGAACGCTGTCAAGCCGCCTTCCCGCATCGGCGGGCGTGGCGCTCACCTCACGGACCGTCGGCATGGTCACTCTCTCCTCCCGCAGCAGCCCTCTCCCTTTTGATCTCCGCGATCAGCTCAAGGATCAGGTCAAGCATAAACAGCGCCGCGCCCACACAAACCGCGGCATCGGCCACATTGAACACCCAGCTCCAAAGGCTCGGGAAGGCGCAAAAATCAATGAAATCCACCACAAAGCCGCGGAAAACACGGTCGATCATATTGCCGATGCCGCCGCCGACGATCAGCGACAGCCCCACCACGGAAAGGCGGCGGCGCACATAGCGAAACAGATAAAAGGATGCCAGTAAAATGCCCACCGCAGACAGCAGGAGAAAGACCCAGCGGTGGTTTTCGAGCATACCGAAGGCCATACCGCGATTTTCCACATAGGTAAAGTGCAGCACCTGCGGGATCAGGGGCCACTGCCCCTCATAGAGATACGCCACGATCAACACCTTGCTGACCTGGTCCACCGCAACGACCGCCAGCACAATGGCGATCGCACAGATCATAAGCGTCATACATAATCCTTTCCCAAAAACTGCCGCAAATGCCCGTTGCATTTGCGGCAGCATTGTTTCATCAAATGCCAAGCACGGCGCGGCAGCGAGGACAGAGGCATCCGCCCTCGTCATCCTTCGTGCCGTTGGTGGTATAGTTCCAGCAGCGATCGCACTTCTCGCCCTCGGCCGCCTCCACTGCCACGGCAATGGGTGCGCCCTCCTCGGTCACCGCATCTGCGGGAGCCTCGCCCTTCAGGAGCTCTACCTGAGAGACGATAAAGACGGTGGGCAGCTCCCTTTCAAACGCGGCCAGCAGCGCATAGGAATCGGCATCGGCGGCATACACGCGCACCTTGGCATCCAGCGACTTGCCGATGCGCTTTTCGGCGCGGGCCAGCTCAAGAGCCTTCATCACATAGTCGCGCAGATCAAGCAGGCGGTCCCAGCGTGCGCGCACCTCGGGGAAGGCCAGCGCCGCATCGTACTGCGGAAGGTCGTTGAGGAATACGCTCTCGGCAGCATCCCCCGCACAGCGAGGAATGACCTGCCAGATCTCCTCCGCCGTAAAGGACAGCAGGGGAGCCAGAATGCGGGTCAGCGCGCTGATGATATAGTACATTGCCGTTTGTGCGCTGCGGCGTGCCTTCGAATCGGCAGCCTCGGCATACACACGGTCCTTGGTGATGTCAATGTAGAGCTTGGACAGATCCACGGTGCAGAAGTTGTTGATGGCGTGATAGATCAGGTGGAACTCAAAGCCCTCATAAGCACGGCGGGCATCGCGCACCAGATCGTTCATACGGGACATGATCCACTGATCGATCTCATAAAGCTCCTCGTTCTTCACCGCATCGGTGTCGGGGTTGAAATCGTAAAGATCGGCCAGCAAAAATCTTGCGGTGTTGCGGATCTTGCGGTAGGAATCGGAAAGCTGCTTGAAGATGGCATCCGAGCAGCGCACGTCCACGTGATAGTCGGCAGAGGCGACCCAAAGACGGACAAGATCGGCACCGTACTTGTTGATCATATCCAGGGGATCCACGCCGTTTCCGAGCGACTTGTGCATAGCACGGCCCTCGCCGTCCACCACCCAGCCGTGGGTCAGCACGGTCTTAAAGGGTGCCTCGGGCTTGCCTGTAGAGCCAACCGCCGTCAGCAGCGAGGACTGGAACCAGCCGCGGTACTGATCGGCACCCTCCAGATACACATCTGCAGGCCACTCGTCATCGGAGAGCACGCCAAAGTGGGTCGAGCCCGAGTCAAACCAGCCGTCAAGGGTGTTGGTCTCCTTGGTAAAGCGCTTGCCGCCGCAATGGGGGCAGGCAAAGCCCGCGGGCAGCATTTCGGCAGGCTCCATATCAAACCAGGCATTCGAGCCCTTCTCGCCAAAAAGCTTCGATACGGCATCAATGCTCTCCTCATTGCAAACAGGCTCGCCGCAATCCTCACAGTAGAACACGGGGATGGGCAGACCCCAATGGCGCTGACGGGAAATGCACCAGTCGGCGCGCTCACGGATCATCTGCACCATACGCTCACCACCCCAGGCAGGAAGCCATTGCACCTTCTCGCAGGCCTTGGCGGCCTCCTCCTTGAAGGCATCCACCGAGCAGAACCACTGGGGCGTGGCGCGGAAGATGATGGGCGACTTGCAGCGCCAGCAGTGGGGGTACTCGTGCTCGATCTCGGCAGAGGCAAACAGCGCGCCGCTCTCGGTCATGTCCGCAAGGATGGCGGTGTTCGACTCATCATACCGCATTCCCGCAAACTTGCCCGCCTCCTTCGTTTGGTAGCCGCGGTCATCAACGGGAACGATAATATCCATATTGTAGCGACGGCAGGTGAGATAGTCATCCGCACCAAAGCCGGGGGCGGTATGCACACAGCCCGTGCCGCTCTCCATGGTAACATAGTCGGCATTCACCAGCACCGATCTCCGATCAAGGAAGGGGTGCTCTGCCGTCATATACTCAAATTCACTGCCCGCCATGGTGGTGATCACCTCATACGCGGTGATGCCGCCCATCTGCATGGTCTGCTCCAGCAGCGCCTCGGCCACAATGTAGTATTCGCCGTTGGCACTGACCAGGGCATACTGCTCCACGGGATTGAGGGCAATGGCAAGGTTGCCGGGCAGCGTCCAGATGGTGGTGGTCCAGATAATGACGTAGGTCTTGGCAAGATCGCAGTATTTGGCAAGCTTGCCCTTATCGTCGGCCAGACGGAACTTGACATACACCGAGGTGCAGCGGTCGGTCTGGTACTCGATCTCCGCCTCGGCCAGCGCCGTCTCGTCCTTGGGGCACCAGTATACGGGCTTAAGACCCTTATAGATGTAGCCCTTGCGGAACATCTCGCCAAACACGCGCACCTCGCGCGCCTCAAAGGAGGGGGTCATGGTGCAATAGGGGTGCTCCCAGTCGCCCGTAATGCCAAGGCGCTTAAACTGCTCCTTCTGAATATCCACAAAATCCTGCGCGAACTTGTGGCAGGCAGAGCGGAATTCGGAGGCAGACATGCTCTTGCGGTTGATCTTGTTCTTTTTGATTATGGCACTCTCGATCGGCATGCCGTGGTTATCCCAGCCGGGAATATAGGGCACGCGATAGCCCATCATCGTATGCGATTTGTTGATAAAATCCTTGAGGATCTTATTGAGGGCGTGGCCCATATGAATGTTTCCGTTGGAAAAGGGAGGGCCGTCATGTAGCACAAAGGTGGGCTTGCCCGCCGCGTTTTCCTGCATACGGCCGTAAAGGTCGAGCCCTGCCCAGAAATCAAGCATCTGCGGCTCGCGCTTCGGTAATTCCGCGCGCATTGCAAACGCGGTGTTCGGCAGGTTCAGAGATGCACTGTAATCTTTTGCCATTGTCTTTAAAACTCCTGTAAAATAAAAAAACACTCAAAGATAGCGCTCTGCCAGCAGGCGATATCTTCCTTTTTTTGTCAGATCCGAAAGTGAACAAATGCGGAATTTGCCATAACCGCGCACCACAAGCACCGTTCCCTCCCCCACCTTGAGGTCAGGCTTTTCGGCAGGCTCAAAGTCCACCTCCACCGCCCCCGCGCGAAACAGCGCCTGCGCGCGCTCGCGGGAGAGGCGACAAAGCGCCGCCACCACGGCATCCGCACGCGGCGAGGGCACGGTATCGGTCAGCCTCTCAAATTTTCGCCCGCCGTCAAAATCGGGCGGGAGCGTAAGGGGCTTTGCCGTTACGGCATCGCTTGCCACACGGCAAAGCTCACCGCAAAGAAAGGTGAGCATGGTGCGGTCACAAAACAGAATGCAGGTGTAGGGGTCGGGCACCAAAAGGTCGCCGATGGCATCACGGGCGATGCCGAGATGCAGCACCGCGCCGAGAAAATCCCGATGGGTCAGCGCACGGTATCCGCTGCCTCGCACGGTAAGCGCAAGGAGGCACTCCTCTCTTGCAGGTGCCAGCAGCTCCTCCCGCAGCTCCCCCGCCTCTGCCACATAATCGGGCAAAAACAGCATGCGGCGACGCTCGGCCGCGGCATAGCCGCCGTCAAGCACCCACCGCTCGCGGGCATAGGCCAGCTCAAGAGACAGAAAATGCTGCTCGGCAGGGTCAAGGAATGGGGTATAGGTCACCTCGCCCCGCTCGGCGCGCGCCAAAAGCTCTCTTGCGCGCGCCAAAAGGCGCGCGCGATCCTCCCCCGCCACCATCAGGCAAACAGGGGAAGCAGCGAGCTGACCAGCGTAAGCAGCAGGTAGGCCACCAGAAACGAAATGTCGATGGGCAGATTCTGAAACCAGTTCAGCCGCTCAAACAGCCGTCTCACGGGCGCAACAACAGGCTCGGTCACCATATATACGAAATTGAGAATGGGGTTATCGTCGCTGATCGGAAACCAGGAAAGGATCGCCCGTATAAGCATGCAAAGCTCGATCACATAGATCAGGGCCTGCGCCGTTCCCATTACGATCATAACGGCAAGTTTCATGCGGGGCGCTCCTTTCCTTTGGCTTTGGTGCGATCGGGATCAGTTGTCGATCTCGTCGTTCTCGTCGTCACCGCTCATCTCGCCTGCACGGGGAGAAAGCACCAGCGTGGTCTTGGTCACACGGCGCAGCTCGCCGCCCAGCACGTAAAGGGTGCCGAGCAAAAAGTCGATGATACGAAGGGTATCGGCGCGCTCCAGCTCCTCAATGTTCATCACAACGGTGTGACCCTTGACAAGATAGTCTGCCACATCGCGTCCGTCAGCAGAGCTGCGGGGCTTCACCACCTTCAGGGTGTTGCCTGCGGGAGCGGCTGCGGGAGCAGCGGGGGCTGCGGGAGCCTCCTCAAAGGTATCCTCCTCCACAACGCCGTCAAGCTCGGCGTCATCGCCGTTGTAGAAGCCCTCGTCGTAGGAGTCGTAGGAATCGTAATCGTTCTGGTTCTTCTTGTTGATAAAGGGATTTTTCATGTCAACCTCCATTTTGTATGTTTGTATTTTTTTATTTTTTTATTTTTGTTCTTCTGTTGCGGGTGGCTCCTCGCGTCCGAGGAACAGTCCCCGACCGACGCGGACGATGTCCGCCCCCTCCAGCACCGCAGGCACAAAGCTCTCGGACATCCCCATAGAAAGCAGGGGCGCGCCCTCGAGCCCAAGCTCGGACCAAAGTGACAGGGCAAAGGTGCGGGTATTTGCAAAATAGCGGCGGTATTCCTGCTCGCTCTCAAAACGCGGCCCCATGGTCATAAAGCCGCGAAGCCGAAGATGCGGACACGACAGGATCTCACGGCAAAGCGCCGCAGCATCCTGCGGCAGTGCGCCGCTTTTGCTCTCCTCGCCCGCCATATTGAGCTCTGCCAGCACGGGCATCTCCCGTCCGCAGGCCGCCGCCCGCCGCTCGATCTCAAGCGCCAGCGACACCGAATCCACCGAGTGGATCATTGCCACCTTATCGATGATATATTTGACCTTGTTTTTTTGCAGAGAGCCGATAAAATGCACCTCGGCACCGCTCTCCCGCAGGATCTCCCAATGCGCCAGCAGCTGCTGGACACGGTTTTCTCCCACATGGCGAACACCGCGGGAGAGCAGGTAGGAAAGCTCCTCGTCCGTGGCGTATTTCACCGCCGCCAGAAGCGTGACCGCGCTGCCGCGTCCGCTCTTGGCTGCGGCTCCTTCTATTGCTTCTCTGACCGCAAGAAGATTGCGGTCGATGTATGCTAAGCTCATTTCAGTTTATTTTCTTTCCCTCATAAATGCGTCGCGCGGTCACCAGGATCCGATCTCCCTCCTGCAAAAAGGGCTCCTCCTCGCGCACCTGCGCGAGATAGCACCCGTTTTTTCCGTGGAATGCGGTGGTCACACGCCGAAAGCTCGCCACACCGTCGCGCAGCACATACACACCGGTCACACCGTCCTCCTCGCGCAGGGCCGAGAGCGGCACCGCAATGCCGGTCGCTCTGCCAAGCTCGATCTCAACAGAAAGCACCCGCACGCCGCAAAGTGCGACAGGGAGCGCATCCCCCTCAAGCAGCAGCAGGGCCCCATCGCCGCCCTCCTCGGGCGCAATGCGGGAAAGCCGCAGCGAAAGCGGGCTCCCCCCTGCTCTTACCGCATAGGTCTCACCCACCGTCAGCTCGTCCGCAACAGCCACGGGGCAGGTCACCGCCACGAAAAAGCGGTCACCCAGCACCAGCTTTCCCACCGTGCCTCTCGTGGACTGCGGCGTTGCCAGCAGCGAGGTAAGGGCGGCAGGGGTCAGCGTTTCGGCAAGGGCGGTGGTAAGCACCCCCTCAAGGCCGTCTGCCGTGGGGTAAAAGCAGCCGTCGCTCGGCGCGCCAATCTGCTCGGGATTGGTGTCATATTTCACAAGGTAGGCGATCTCGTCGCGCATCTCGTCGATCCGCGCCTGCACCGCAGCCGCCGCCGTGGGATGATCGGCATCCCGCGCGCCGAGTGCCGCGCAGAGCGGGTCTGCTGCCGCCGCCGCGCCGCCAAGGTCGCCGCCGCTTGCCGCCAGCATCAGGTCATAATAGGCCACGCCGTATAAGGGCTGCCAGGCCTGCTCCTCGGCAAGGCTTGCCTCCAGACGCGCGATCTCGGCGTAAAGCTCCGCCGCCCGCGCGCGCTTGTTTTTGTTGGAGTCGTCCACAAAGACGTTTGCCAGCGCATCCCCTGCGGTCACACGCTCACCGCAGGCGGCAAGGTATTCCACAGGGCCGTTGCCCGTTGCCTCCAGCGCCATCTCATCCCGCAGCAGCACACCCTGCAGCAGGGCGGTAGAGGGGACCGTAACGACCAAGGCACGCTCGGTGGAGGCCTCTCCCAAGAAGCGGCTTGTCTCGGTCACGAGCATAGTGACCAGCAGAACAAAAAGCAACACAATTGCGATCAGCTGCAGGATCTGCTGCCGATGGAGCTGCTGCCGTATTGCCATGCCGTCACCCCCTATCGCGCGCCGCGCGTGAATTGTAGACTTATAGATATTTTATTATATCATAAAAAGAGCCTTTTTGCTCATCTCCAGTGCATTGTTTACAATTTCTTCATATTTCAAGAGTGTGCCGTCGGCATCCGGCCGCAGCGGCATGATGTAATCCTTGGCGGAAAACCAGGTAATTTGCCGCTTGGCGTAGCGGCGGGTGGCGATTTTCAGCGTCTCGACCGCCTTTGCAAGATCGACCTCGCCCCGCAAATAGGGCAGCAGCTCCTTGTAGCCGATGGCTGCCGCCGCCGTGGGGGAGGCATCAAAAACGCCCTCCTCCCAAAGGCGGCGTGTCTCCTCAAGCAGCCCCGCCCGCATCATTTCGTCCACGCGCCGCTCGATCCGCTCATACAGCAGCGCACGGTCGGCAAAGTCAAGGTAAAGCACCGCCGCGAGATAAGCCTCGGGCAGCTCTCTTGTCTGTCTGTCCCATTCGGTTTTCGGTATACCCGTGGCGCGGTAGATCTCCAGCGCCCTTATCACGCGGCGCAGGTTGTGGGGATGGGTGGCCGCCGCGCTTTCGGGGTCCACCTCGGCAAGCAGACCGTGGAGGTAATTCTCACCCCGTTCTGCGGCTAATTTCGTCAGCTCCTCGCGGATCGCAGGATCCGCCCCCGGCGACCTCGGTGCGCCGCCGCGCAGAAATGCATCCAGATAAAGCCCCGTTCCGCCGCAAAATACGGGCAGCTTGCCCCGCGCGGTGATGTCCTCCACCGCCGCCTTTGCCGCCGCGGTATACTCCGCCATGGAAAAGGGCTCCTTTGGCGATGCAATATCGATCAAATGGTGGGGAATGCCCCCCATTTCCTCTTTTTTCGGCTTTGCCGTTCCGATATCCATACCGCGATAGATCTGCATCGAATCGCAGGAGATCACCTCTCCCCCAAGATGCCTTGCCAGCTCCACCGCAAGGGCGGATTTGCCGCTTGCCGTAGGCCCGACCACCGCCAGGATCTTGATTTTTTCGCTCATAGCGACCCTCCTGTTTCTCACACCGTTACGCGGCATTTTGCAAAGCTCCGTTCAAAACGGCAAGAGCCTTTTCCGCCGCAGCATCAAGGCCGCCAAAAAACGAAAGCAAGCCGCCAAGAAGTGCGCGCTGCGAGAACAGCAGCCACAGCCCCGCCGCCACCGCAATGGCGATCAGGATAAATTTGGCAAGCTTGCCGATCAGCCTCACTGCCAGATATACCGCCAGCACGGCGATCAGAATGGCAACGGCCGAGTAGGCGATCTTGGTAAAAATTTCAATGTCCAGCATAGCAGCCCCTTTCCGCGCCGCAGAGCAGCGCTCGTATTTTTTCGTAGGATCCTATCCGCATTTTGCCGCCCGCGATGTCTGCGGGACGCAGGATCGAATTTTGCTCTAACTTCCCCGTTCATTCAAGAAGCAAGCAAGACAAGTGCGCAAAAGCAACACCGTATTGGCCGATTATACAATCGGCGTATGTCTGCTAACCGAATGCAGGATCTCTGCTGATTAGGAGAAATCGTTCAAGACAAGGCGCACCGGAGCCGCCCTCCCGAAGGCGTAGTTACCTACGTCGAGGGAGTAGGCGAGGAGCAACACAGTATTGGACGATTTATACAATCAGCATACAATCGCCGAAGGAAAAGAAGCGATATTCCTCCTTTACCGCCGTTCCATACGCGGAAAGCACCGCATCACGGTTGTAAAAGGCAGAAACCAGCATCACCAGCGTGCTTTCGCGCAGGTGAAAATTGGTGATCAGCGCATCCACGGCGCGGAAGCGGTAGCCGGGATAGATAAAAATACCCGTGTCGCCTGACATTGCCCGCACGTTGCCGTTTTCATCGGCGGCGCTCTCCAGCGTGCGGCAGGAGGTGGTGCCCACCGCCACCACCCGTCCGCCCGCCTTGCGGCAGGCGTTGATCCGCGCGGCGCTCTCCTCGGGCACCGAGAAAAACTCGGTGTGCATCACGTGTTCTTCGATTCGGTCAACCTTGACAGGACGAAACGTACCAAGTCCCACATGAAGCATTACAGGTGCGATCTTCACTCCCTTTGCCTTTATCCTCTCAAGCAGCTCGGCTGTAAAATGAAGTCCCGCGGTAGGAGCGGCGGCAGAACCCTCCTCAC
>JAZNFZ010000087.1:0-7855 GCA_045576195.1 Eubacteriales bacterium
AAGCAAAAATGTAGTTCCGCAAATTGTTTATCGTAAAATTTCAATAGAAGAAAATGTGAACGAACAATTAATATACCAAGAAAATATTGATTCATTTCTACCAGCAAACATCGCGTTCTTTTTCAACTATGAAAAAAATCCCAACTCAGGATATTTCTTTATTGATATAGCAGAAGAAAGTGGAAAATTAACAAAGCCACCGTATGACCCAAAGCGTGACGGATACAAATTTGCGGGGTGGTACAAGGAGGCGGAATGTACGAATCAGTGGAATTTTGAAACAGATACCGTAACAATAAACTTCGATAAAAACGGAGAACGCATATACGAGGAAATAAAGTTATATGCAAAATGGGTCAAAAACTGGACCAGACCGGCAAAACCCAACGTTTTTCGATAAAGGAGAACGATAATTAAAAGAAAACATTTTTACATAACCGCGCTTTTTTGTGCGGTTATGCTTTTTGTAAAACGAAAACCCCGCCATAGTGGCGGGGTTACATAAAGGCTTTGCCGATGAGCAGAAAGCAAATAAAAATTCAGCGTAGAATTATCTTGTGTCAAAGGCTCCCTTGTGTAAAGGGAGCTGTCAGCGAAGCTGACTGAGGGATTGTTTTGTGTAGATTATCGCTTTTTACAATCCCTCCGTCACGGCAAGCCGTGCCACCTCCCTTTACACAAGGGAGGCTTGGGACTTAGTCCCGCTCAAGCGGGTTTACGTAATAATTGCATGGCTGGCAGGCCAATAAAAGGCGCACTTGTGCGCTGCCAGTAATGTTAGGGCTATGCCCGAAAATGAAATACCCCCCCGTTTTACGGGGGGATATTTATTAGATCTGTCTGGTGACGGGGGGTGCGACGATGGTGCTGCCCTTGGTTTCGGGGCCGTCGAGGTGTGTCTCGCGCCAGCGCGCCTCAAAATCAAGGACTGCAGCCGAGGGCATGGGTGCCTCGTCAAGGCCAAAGAAGCGGCGGCGGAAGCGCTCGGACTGTGCCACCTGGCACTCCACCAGCGCGGCATCGGCATCACCCATCGCAAAGGCGCGCATGGCCACACCCTCGCCCTGACAGATGCGTGTCAGGCGCGGATAGTAATACTGAAGCAAAAACTGCGCGTAGGTGACCAGGCGCAGGCTGCCGTAGCAGCGATATTCGGGTTTTTCCTCGGTGCCCGTCAGCTCCACCGCCACCGCATTGCCTGCCTTGACGGCGGCGAGAATGTCGGCGGGGCTGTTGCTCTTGGCAAAGCAGATGGTGAAGGTGTGTGCAAAATAGGAGGAGTTTTCCAGCTTGTGTACGTCGCTGGAGCCCACCACAGGGAGGCGCAGGCCCTCGGCGCGCAGGTCAGCCCAGAAAGCCACCGAGCGGTTGATGCCAACCTGCCCCATGCCGCCGATCAGCTCATAGGCGTCAAACATACCGCTTTTCAAAAGCAACGTGGCAAATTCATCACATACATTATAGGTGATGCCGCGCGGCCGCCAGAAGGGGTGGGGGAAGATGGCAAGGCCGCCCGCCTTGTGGATGCGGTCGGTTGCCCACATTGCCATGGCATAGCGCTCGCGGTATTTTTCGGGAATTTCGGCGGGTACGCGGTTGGCAAGGTAGTCGGCAACCTCGCTTCGGTATTCCTCGGGGTGCTTGTGGTAGAATGCCGTCACGCTCTCCCCGCCGCCCACGTGCACGATATGCACGATGCTGGGGGGCGTGTGCACCTCCTCGCCCCGGATGTGGGTGATGCCGAGAGAAAGGCCCTGATAGGTCTCGTCGATCTCGCCGCCCGGGTAGTAGCGGTTGTGGTCGGTGAGGGCGAAAAACTCATACCCTTGCTCGCGATAATGGCCCGCCAGCGCTGCGGGATCCCGCGCGCCGTCCGAGCGGAAGCTGTGGGCGTGCAGATCGCCCTTTAAGGGGCGCAGGGCGTAAAGATCGTCTGCCAGGCAGAAGAGAGGGAGCCTTGCCAGCTGGATGTCGTTTTTCTTCAAAAGGACGAAAAACTCTCCCTCATCCGCAAAGGTGTGGCAAAATTGCAGAACGCCGCCCCTTGCGGTGAGCTTGAGATCGGTTTTGTCGACGGGGGAAACATAGGCGGGCAGATCGCAATTTGCGGCGACCACACAAACATCATACTCCTCCCCTTCGAACAAGAGAAATGCTTTTTCGGTGGGGGCTACGGTGATCGTGGTGGGGGTGCCTGCCTTGACAATGGACGGATAAACCGTATAATTTTGCGGCTTGGGTAGCATAGCTTGCCTCCTTGATGAAATATCACCCTTATTGTAGCACACGGCGGTGGACTTGTCCACCTTTTTTACAAAATTTTCGGGTTTTTTGTCTTGTTTTATGCCCTTTATTGTGCTACAATAGGGGTATCAAATCAGTATGAGGTGAAGCGATGTTCCGCTACGAAACGCATATGCACACCGCGCCCGTGAGCCGCTGCGGACGGGCCGAGGTGAGAGAATCGCTGGAGTTTTACCGCGATCTCGGGTACGACGGTGTATTTGTGACCAATCATTTCTTGGATGGCAGCATCAATGTCGACAAGCAGCTGCCCTATGAGGAGCAGATCGACTTTTATTTTTCGGATTACGAGCGCGCAAGGCAGATCGGCAGGGAGCTTGGGCTTCGGGTCTTTTGCGGCGTGGAAATGACGGATACATCCAATAACGGTATCGATTTTTTGGTGTACGGCCTTGACAAGGACTGGTATCTTTCGCACCCCGAGATCATGGATATGAAGAAAAGCCGACAGCTGCCGTTTTTGATGGAGCAGGGCGCGCTGGTGATCCAGGCGCACCCCTTTCGCGAGGCACGCTATATTGATCACATCGGCCTCTATCCTCGCGCGGTGCACGGCGTTGAGGAGCAAAACGGCTGCCGCACCGAGTTTGAAAACGGTATGGCAAGGCTTTATCGTCGGCAATACGGCCTCTTGCCCTTTGCGGGGTCGGACAACCACAACGGTCCGCGCCACACGAAGGGGCTTGCGGGCATTGAAACCGACAGCCCCATTCTCTCCGAGCGGGATTTTGTGGAAAGGGTGCTGGCAGGGAACTATCGGCTTTTCTCGTTTTCGCGGGAGGAGACCTGATTTGTGCGGTATTTTTTGCCGAAAACTGCTTTTTTTTAACTTTGTGGCAAAGGCATAGACAAACAGAATTTGGTGTGATACAATAAAACCGATGAAAACAAAAGGAGTGTTTGCTATGAAAAACATTTTTGAGGCACCGTTTATCACCGAAATGAAGCGCATTACCGCCAACATGTACCGTCAGGGCTGGGACGAGCGCAACGGCGGCAATATCAGCTATCTGCTTGAGGAGAGCGAGGTCGCGGAGTATCTTGATCTCTCCCGCGTGATCCGCACGATCCCTACGGGCTTTGACGCCACCCCCCTGATCGGCAAGATCTTTGTGGTCACGGGCACGGGCAAATATTTCAAGAATGTGGAGACCGATCCCGAAACCAACCTCGGCATCGTCCGCATCGCCAAGGACGGCACCACCGCAGAGCTTCTGTGGGGCTACTGCGACGGCGGCCGCTTCACCTCGGAGTTTCCCGCCCATATGATGAGCCACATCGCCCGCCTTTCGGTTGACCCCGCCCACCGCGTGGTCATGCACACCCACCCCACCTACACCATTGCCATGAACGCGGTCTGCCCGCTTGACGAGAAGGATTTTGCACACCGCCTTTGGAGCTCCAACACCGAGGCCATCGTGGTCTTCCCCGATGGCGTGGGCATTCTGCCCTGCATGGTCTGCGGCACCAATGAGATCGGCGAGGCCACGGCCGCGAAGATGAAGGATTTCCGCCTGGTGGTCTGGACCAACCACGGCATTTACGGCACGGGTAAGGATATTGACGAGGCCTTTGGCCTGATCGAGACCGTGGAGAAGACGGCGCAGATCTATATGCTGACGCTGGGTCATGTCAAGAACACCATCTCCGATGACATTCTGCGCGGCCTTGCCGCCCGCTTTGATGTCAAGCCCCTTGCAGGTGTGCTGGACTGAGACAAGCATCCCCGTCAGACGGTATAAAGCAAAAATCGGCAGAGACAAGAATGTCTCTGCCGATTTTTATATTCTCACGGGAGATCTGCCCGCCTTGGTCAAAGCCCCAGGGCGAGGATCAAAAGGAGATAGGCAAGGCCGTAGTAGGAGACCACCGCCACCAGGTCGTTGATGGTGGTGATCAGCGGGCCCGAGGCCACGGCGGGGTCGATCTTCAGCTTTTTGAACAAAAGTGGCACAATGGTGCCCGAAAGGCTGGAAAGCAGGATCGAAACCAACAGGGCAAGGGCGGTGCAGGCCGATACCGAGAAGGCAAACAGCGGCTCCTGCGCCTTGGCCAGCATCAGGTAGACCCCCACCAGCAAAAAGGACAAAAGCCCCAGAATGATGCCGTTGATCAGGCCGACGCGGACCTCCTTGCCCACGAGAAACAGCTTTTGCCGCCATTCCAGCTGCTCATCCATCAGCACGCGGATGGTCACGGCCAGCGACTGGGTGCCCACGTTGCCCGCCATACCGAGGATCAGGGATTGAAAGCTGACGATGATCGAAATATGTGCCACAATGCCCTCAAAAACGCCCACCACCGCCGAGACGATGAGCCCCAGCCCCAGCAGGACGATCAGCCAGGGCAGGCGCTTGCCGATGCTCTTTTTAAGGGGCTCCTCCAGATCCTCCTCTGCCGAGAGGCCCGCGAGTCTTGCATAGTCCTCGCTCATTTCGTCGGCCATCAGCTCGGCAATATCCTGCGAGAGCAGCACACCCTGCAGCTTGTTTTCGGCATCCAGCACGGGGATCGAGTCCTCGGAATATTCCCGAATGCGGTCAATACAGGCCTCGATCCGCTCGTGGGCGTAAACATAGGGGAAGGAGGTGAGGATCACGGTGGAAAGATCGGTATCCTCCCGCGCAATGATCAGATCCTTGAGGTCAATGGCGCCCACAAAGGTCTCCTCCGCATCCACCACATAGATGGTGGAGATGTTGTCGTGGTCAGCGGCCTGCTTGATCAGCGATTTCATCGCCTGACGTACCGAGATATCCGCCGAAATGGTCACGAAATTGGTGGTCATCCTGCTGCCGATCTCGGCCTCGTCAAAGGAGTCGAGCAGCGAGATCTCCTGCCGCGTCTCCTCGTCCAGCAGCTCCACCACGGTGTTGCGCTCCTCGTAGGGCAGCTCATCCAGATAGCGGGAGACGGTGGAGGGCTCCAGCAGGGAAAGCACCGCCAGCCTGCGGCGAAGCCCCAGTTCACCCAGCAGCTCGCCCGCGTGCTCGGCGTACTCAAGGACCCCCGCCAGGGCCTCTGTACCGAGAATGTTGTAAAGCTTGCGGCGCTCCTCGGGCGAAAGGCGCTCCATGGCCGCGGCAATGTCGTTTTCGTGGTAGGTAAGGAGCTGCTCGCGCAAAAGCTTGGGGGAGAGATGGCTGCGGGTCATGCCGAGGATCTCGGCCTCATAGTCTCTTGGCACCGCAGGGGTCAGCTCAATTACCTCGTTGGCCTCGTTCATCGGGGGATCCTCCTTTCTTGCTTTCTGTCCTATAGTATGCCGCGCGCGCTCGGCTGTCAATCGGGCGCGCCCCTCAAAAGGCTATTTTTTCACACCAACATAGCCCGTTTGCTCAATGATATACTGTCCCTCGTCGGAAAGGATCCAGTTGATCAGCACCGCCACGTTGGGGTTGGGGTTGTCCTCATAGGTGACCGCATACACGGGCGTGGTGATGGGATAGCTCCCGTTTTTGACGTTTTCCACCGTGGGGGCAGTGCCGTCCACGGCGATCATTTTGATGTCGGGATTTTTGATGATCCCCTCCACATAGTAGCGGAAGGAAAAACCGATGGAGCCCGACCTGCTTTGGTAGTCCACCACCCGCTCAATGATCTCGCCCATACCGCGGATCACCTCGGTTTCGGGCTCCATAATGGGGGTGTCGCCCATAAAGCGGATCAGCATGCTCTGGCTGCCGCTGCCCTCATTCCGCTGAAAGGGAACGATCCTCTCGTCAAGGCCGCCCACCTCGCTCCAGTTGGTGATCTCGCCCGAATAGATGCCTCTGATCTGCTCGGTCGTCAGGCTTTCTATGGGGTTATCCTTGTGGACAAAGAAGACAAAGGCCTCGGTGCCGATGGCGGTATACTGAAAGGTAGTGCCGCAGGCGGTGGCGTATTCCACCTGCTCCTTTGACGGGGCAGCACCGAAAAAGAGGTCGGTCTCCTTTTCGGCGAGCTTTTCATACCCACCCACGGTGTTGTTGTATTCAAACACGCCGTCCCAAAGCTCGGTGGTTTCGGGATAAACGGCGTGGACAAAGGCCGCATACACGGGGAAGGCTGCCGCTGCGCCGTCAAGGATCGGGAGACGGTCGGTCAGCTTCAGCGTTTTGCTGTCAAGCTTGACGATCTTGGAATCCTCCCTGAAGGGCAGATATTCGTGAACGTTGATGTTGGGCGTTACGTTGATGGTAATGCTTTCCTCATACCGTTCTATGCCATACGGAATGGCAAATGCCACCCCCACCGCCAGGATGCAGCACATCCAGCTGATGAGGTAGACCCTTCTTTTTTTCAGCCAGATGAACGGCAGCAGGGAGGGGAGAAAAAAGATGGAGGCGACCGACAGGATCACGCCCGATACGCTGCCGATCATAAGGGCCATCACGAGGGCGAAAAGCCCCACCCATACCGAGGTAAGCATCAAGCCGACTGTGAGGACGATCTTCACGGTCAACATAACCGTGCCGCGCGTTTTCGCTTCCATAAAGGCCCCCCTTTTCTTGTGGTTGTGAATGAGTAAGACAGCACCCGCCGCCTTTCTTTACCTTATTATACCACAGAGGCGCGAGTATTTCAACTGTTTTGTGTCAGATCCCGCCGCACCTTCGGTGCTGCGTGATTTCTCGCACCTCCTGCCCCTGCCAAAGGAAAGAAAAAGCCCACCGCACAAGGCGGTGGACTTTTTCTTTGTGTTACCACTACAAAACAGATCCATATAAGGTTATCGTACAAAAACAATCCATGATTTTTGCTGTAAGGGTACACTTATCCCTTGGCGATGATGGAATGTTAGTCTTACCCGCTATCTTCCGGAGACTGAACATTATGCTTGCAAACGAATCTATGTAGTATTATTTATTATTACGGAATCATACCGAGTTCTTTCATTGCTTTCATAAAAGTGTCTGCTTCTCCATGAGGATTAGCCTTTGTTGTGGCTTCAATGTCATACCATGCATATTCCAAGCCATGCACAATTATAGGAATCTTTTTGCCGAAGTGTTGTTCAATATATCCCTCCGACTGCAATTTGTTGGCAACTTCCGAAACGATTTGCAATAATTCATAATGACCAATAGGTCCTTTCCCAATGTAATTAAAATTGCTGTCATAGCAATCGTCATCTTCTTTACCTATGTCGGAAATGCCGTTTTCTTTATACCAATCAAAGAGAAGTTTGGTCATCTCAGGTTCTTCATCGGGATCGATGATGGGAGTTTCGTCCTGCCTCCAAAACGCATAATTCCAGCGTTCTTCATCATACAGATCCGCACCATTGCAATCCTCCTCTGTATTATAACTGATGGCAAATGTGGATATGTTACTATAATTTTTGTATTGATATGCGTCGTTGGAATAAACAAAAAACGAAATAGCATAAATACCATTTTCAAACCACGAGTCTATGGTCGATTTTATTTTAGAACAAATAGCTTCGGAAATGTTACCCATAAGATTATCTCCCTTTTTCTTCATTGTAACACAATTATGTGAACATTTCAACCATTTCGCAAGCGATTCTCAAAGGCTCCCTCCGGGAGGGAGCTGGCGCCGTAGG
>JAZNFZ010000088.1:0-23964 GCA_045576195.1 Eubacteriales bacterium
CCGTAGGAGTCTGGACCGTATCTCAGTTCCAATGTGGCCGTTCAACCTCTCAGTCCGGCTACTGATCGTCGACTTGGTAGGCCGTTACCCCACCAACTATCTAATCAGACGCGAGCCCATCCTTGTGCAATAAATCTTTGCAGACTGTACGATGCCGTACTATCTGGTTATGCGGTATTAGCGTCCGTTTCCAGACGTTATCCCCCACACAAGGGCAGGTTGCTCACGCGTTACTCACCCGTCCGCCACTGATCAGGGGACCGAAGCCCCCGTCACCGTTCGACTTGAATGTGTTATGCACGCCGCCAGCGTTAATCCTGAGCCAGGATCAAACTCTCGAAATCATGGTATCTTAACTCCCGGCGAAGGGAGATAAAATCAATTCCGAGCTTGATTGCTCATTTACTATTTTTTAGAGTTGTATTTTCTCTTTCAGAATTGTCGAGATGTTCTTCGCACTTACATATGCTTCATACTTATCTCTTACTGTTCAATTTTCAAGGACCGTTTCGCCCCCGCTTCGCGCGGCGACTTTGCTATTATACCACAACAGACCTCGCTTGTCAACCCCTTTTTTAAACTTTTTTCAAAGTTTTTTTCAGGACTCAGGGCTCCTCTGCGGTACCCCGCTTTTTGCGGTGCTCGTCTATTCTATCACTTTCATTTCCCTTTGTCAAGGGGGTTTTGACAACTTTTTTATTTTTTGTCCTTTCCCCCCACGATTTCCTCAAATTCCCGCCCTGATTTATGGCAAAATACACATATATTTTCCAAAAAGCGCGCAAACTATGCCTCCGAGGTGAGTTTATGTTAACCATTCTGTTCCGAACCTTTGTGGTTTATGTCACTTTAATTGCCACGATGCGTATTATGGGCAAGCGGCAGCTCGGCGAGCTTGAGATCTCAGAGCTGGTCACCACTCTGCTGATCTCCGAGATCGCCTCCCTTCCCATCGTGGACCAGGATATCCCCGTGCTGCACGCCATCATTCCCTTAGTGACCATTCTCACGCTGGAGGTGATCCTTTCGGTGATTTTGCTCAAAATTCCGCGGCTGAAAAACCTGGCCTCGGCAAGGCCCAGCGTGCTCATTCGCCACGGGAAGATCGACCAGGGCGAGATGCGGCGCATTCGCATCTCCATCGACGAGCTGATCAGCGAGATCCGCCAAAGCGGCCTTGGCTCGATCGCACAGGTGGATTATGCGATCTTAGAGCAAAACGGCAAGATCTCCATCATTCCGCGAAAAAGCGCACAGCCGCCCGATGCCGCCGCGCTGGGGCTTGACCCGCAGGAAAACGGCATTGTGCACGTTCTCATCGCAGACGGCGTGATCAACCAATACAATATGAAGCTTTTTTTCTTCACGGACAAGAGACTGGAGCAGGAGCTTCAGAAAAGAAGGAAAAAGCTCGCCGACATCTTCTTTCTCGGGATAGACGATGGCGGCGAGCTATATTGGATCGACAAGGAGGACACATGAAAAGCGTTTTTGCCTCTTTACTGATATTTTTCTGTTTACTCTTCCTTATTATATGGAACTATTTCTATGTCAACCGCACCGCAGCCGAAATGGAGCAGCAGCTGAGATCGCTGCCCTCCGCCGCGGAGGCGATTTCGGCCGTGGAGGCACTGGAGGCCTTTTGGGAAAGGGAGCATCCCTTTATCAGTCTTTCGGTCTCCATGACCGAGGTCCGCAATATGACCACCGTTCTGACCGAGCTGCACCATGCAGCGGCGGTGCAGGAGGAAAACGACTTTGAGCGGTGTCGCAGTCTTGCGCTTGTGGGGGTTGAGCAGCTACGGCGGCTGGAGCAATTTACGCTCGGCAATCTCTTTTAATCCTGCCGAAGCAGCAGATCGCGGCATTCAAAAAGATCCTCCACCACGGGAACCCCGCACGCGGCCAGCGCCGCGCGGCTATGGCATCCCGATGCCACCAGCACGCAAGCGGCACCGATCTCCCGCGCCACCTCGGCATCGTGGGTCGTATCACCGATCATCAAGGGTACAGCATCGGGATGAGCCGCTCTCCAAGCCGCGGCAAGCCCCAGCTTTCCGTGTGCATGGATGCTTCCCGTTCCCCACACCTCATCAAACCAATCCATCGCGCCCCGCGCAAGAAGCTGCTCGCGTAGCATCTCCTGCTCCGTGGCCGAAAGGAGCGTTTGCGAAGCACCCACCGCGCGAAGCGCCTCAAGGAGCGGCCTCACACCGGGAAACAGTGGCGACGTGGCGCTCTTTTCCCGATAAAGCCTGACCCAAAGGGGTGCGAGAACGGTATCGTAATCCTCTTTTTCAAAATCAAAGCCCAGGCGCCGATAGTACTCGCGCACCGGGAAGCAGAACACGCGGCGATAATCGGAAATACCGCGCAGCACGGGAAGCCCGCGAGCCGCCAGCATCTCGTTAACGCTGTCGATGCCGGCCTGCATATCGTCAAGCACCGTGCCGTTGAAATCCCATATCACATGGGTGATCTGCCTTCCTTTATATAATAGCATACATCCTCCGAAAAAAGGCACGACCCGACTGCACAACGGTAAATTGAAGCCAATTTACGCCGTTTTGAAGCTCTCGCAGGAGTTTTCAAAACCAAGTGCAGACCGAAGCGTGCCTTTTTGTGATTAACCCTTAATCAGGGAGATCCAGTACAGATAGAAGGAAGCGGGAGAGAAGGTCTTGTTCTTGTCGTCGGGATTAAGCTCCTCCGCGTTCATCATCACGTCAATGGAGGCAGCAAGAGTTGCCGCATCCACCGTAACCGTTTGCTTGACGGTAGCGCCATTCTGCTCCACCTCGATCTCGCAGCTGACGTCACCCGTCACGCTAAGCAAATAGGTGGCAAATGCCGTGCTGTTACCGCCGTTGGTAAGCACAGCCGTACGCAGAGCGGCAAACTCCTCGAGCGAGGAGATGCTGTTGACATATTCGCCAAAACGATCGGAAACGGCCTGCACCACGCGCATGCTATTGGAGTTCAGGCGAGCGCCGGTTCCGACATCAAGGAAGAAGCCAAGGGTCGGGTAGGTGAGCACAGAGCTGTTGAGCAGCTTCTCATCCTCCCAACGGTGGATCTCGTCAGCAGAGGAAGGATAGGTGAGGAAAACGTTGCCCGTCTTTTCCACATCCATCACATAAAGGTTATCCTCGGTGGGAACCACATACTGGTAGGTCACATCGTTCTCGACAACGGAAGCCAGAGTATAGTTGACCTCCTCCACGCCGTATTGCAGCAGGTTGCGAAGCTCGGCATCGGTGTTGATCTTGGAGATCACCTCCACACAGCGGGAGGCCTCGTTGCTGTATGCGCTGACGGCGAACATGGACTTGAACACCTCTTCGTTGGTGGCACGGGGCGCCTCAGACACCAGAACGCAGTAGCCTGCCTCCTCCAGTGCCCGCTTCTCTGCAACGCCGCCCTTCACGATCTTGACTGCCACCTCGGCATTGGGATCGGTGGTGATGTAGCCCTCCTTGGATTCGTAGTAGATCTTGGTCTCAAGCTGGCTGAGGTAGCTGGCATTGGTCAGGATATTGGAATAGACCAGCTGATCACCGCGAATGTTACTGTCGGAATAAATGGTGCCGAAAATAGAGAACTCGTCGGGAGCGAGGATATGTGCGCCGGAGCCGGTGTCAAGATCATAGCTCCAGTAATGCACACGGTTCAGCTCCACCTTGCCCGTTTCGCTGTAAATGGGAGTAGCGCCGAGCTCCTCGTCGTTGTAGATGTAGTCAAGGAAGGTCTTGCAGGTAGCATCGAAGACCGACGAGGTGGAGAAATCTGCGGGCACGTAGCCGTAATCGCTCATCAGCTCCTCGTTGACCGCAAGATAAACAAACTCGCCAATGCCCCTGTTGTTGGGGATCGCGTAGGTCATATCCACAATGCGCTCTGCGCCGTCAAAGAAAACACCGTTGATATAATCGTTCAGCACGCTTGCCTTCTCCTCGATCAGTCCGTCGAGTGCGGTAAGCCAGCCGTTGGTGATGTAACGGTCATAGTTCTCAAAGCCGCCAAGGAACAGAATATCCACCTGGTGCTCGGGCACCTCGGGATACTTGAGCTCGGGGATATTATACTCGTTGAGGAAGGTCTCGTCGCTGGTGTTGTTGTTGACCGAGGAATTGACACCGTTTGCCTTGTCCTCTGCCTGCTTCTTGATCGCCTTTTCCAGCTCGGTATAATACTGATCCTCGGTGAAGAGCTTAAGGTTTAACTTGGTCTTGAAATCGTTTTTGGTGATCTTGTTGATCTGGTAACTGATCTCATACATCTGCTTCCAAGCGGCCTTTTGCTCCTCCGTGAGGGAATGAACGATCGCGTTTTCCTCCTCGGTGCGCTTCTCGTCCTTCTCGTTGGGATTAAAGCCCTTTACGACCAGGTCGCTGGCATATGCCATCAGCTCACTCTCGGTGATCATCCAGACATTGAGCGTTGTGGTGTAGCGGGAAGCATTTTGTGCAGTATCCAGCGCAGAATCGCCATCGTTGGAGCAGGACGCCAACGACAGCACCAGCAGCACCGCACAAAGCATAAGACAGATTACTCTCTTTGCCATAACAGAACCTCCTTATCCCCTCACGCGCTCGCGCGGGGACGTACAATATAACATATCTATTTTACACAATTTTTATTTTCCTGTCAAGTCAACACGCCGGAGAAAATCCCCCTCGCGCGCGACGGAGCGCGCTCGGGCGCGGGTAGGTTGAACAAATGCGAGGGTGAAGTTTCTTCAAATCAGCCAAAAAAATCGTGATTTTATCCCAACGGGGTCTTGGATATTTGTGGAATATCACGGTATTTGTGCATGATTTGTAAAGTTTAATCCAAAAAGCCTCGCAGGTGACGGGCACGGCTGGGATGACGCAGCTTTCGCAGCGCCTTGGACTCGATCTGGCGAATACGCTCACGGGTGATGTCAAATTCCTTGCCCACCTCCTCAAGGGTGCGGGTACGTCCGTCGTAAAGGCCAAAGCGCAGCTTGATGACATGTGCCTCACGGGGAGTGAGGGTGTTGAGCTCACGCTCGATCACCTCGCGCAGGATCGTGTCCGAGGCCGACTCGGAGGGAGCAGGGGTATCCTCATCGGGGATGAAGTCGCCAAGGTGGCTGTCCTCCTCCTCACCGATGGGGGTCTCAAGGGAAACGGGATCCAGCGCGACCTTCATGATTTCCCGCACCTTTTCGGCACTAAGCCCCATTTTCTCGCCGATCTCGGCAGGGGTCGCCTCGCGGCCCAGCTCCTGCAGCATCTGGCGCTGATAGCGGGAGACCTTATGAATGGTCTCTACCATATGTACGGGAATGCGGATGGTTCTTGCCTGATCGGCAATAGCACGGGTAATGGCCTGACGGATCCACCAGGTTGCATAGGTGGAGAATTTGTAGCCCTTGGTGTAGTCAAACTTGTCCACCGCCTTCATCAGGCCGAGGTTGCCCTCCTGGATCAGGTCAAGGAAGAACATACCCTTCCCCACATAGCGCTTGGCAATGCTGACCACCAGACGGAGGTTGGCCTCCACCAGCTCGTTTTTCGCCTCCTCGTCACCCTCTGCCATACGCCCCGCCAGCTCGCGCTCGCGCTCTGCATTGAGAAGCGGCACCTTGCCGATCTCCTTCAGATACATACGGACAGGGTCATCGATGGAAAGGCCCTCCTGCTCCAGCGCGCGCTCCATATTTTCGCCGTCGCCAAAGCGCTCGACCTCGTTCTCGATCTCGTTCATCTCGCTGGAGGAAATGTCACCGGGCAGAGAAACGCCGTTGTCCTCAAACGCCTCATAGAGCTTTTCCAGGCTATCCATATCGAAGTCCATGCTCTCCATGGCCTCGTCAAGATCGGAGGAAGAAAGCGCCCCCTTCTTGCCCTTTTCGATCAGCTCATTCATATCCACCTTTTTTTCTTCTGCCACGGCGGGAGCCTCTTGGTTTTCCTTGATCTCCTCTGCCACGGTCGCCTTTTGTTCTGCTTTGCTCATATCAGCCCTCCGTTTTGTTGTTTTCGTCCTTGTTTTTCTTCCACGCCACGCGGCGGCGACAAAGCTCGCTTTGCCAGTTGCCCGACTCCCGCGCCACGCGCTTTTCGTGCCCGTCGGCAAGTGCCTTGATCGCCGCGCGAAGCACGCTCTCATCATTGAGTGAAAGTGACTGCCTATCCTGCTGCAGGCGCACCAGACGCCCCATTTCATCCGGGGTAAAATGCGCGCCGAGTGCGGTAAAATCAAAGCCGCTTTCGCTGTTCTCTGCGGCCATGATCTGAAGAAAGGCACGCCTTCCGAAGGCGGTAAAGAAATCCTCTGCCGTAAGCGCTGCGGTGCCGCTTGCCACTGCGTGACGGTGCTCGGGGTAAAGCAGCAGCAGACCGAGCACGGTCTCCTCTGCGGCGGCCGCCGCAGGATCCTTTGCGGCATCGGGATTGATGCGATCGCCAAAGCTGCGGACTGACAGGCGCACATCCCTGCTCTCCCGCTGCTTGAACTCGCGGCGCGCCTTGGCGCGCGCGCGCGCCACGTCGTTGGAAAGGCTCTCGGCCGAGATGCCGAGCGCGGCGGAGGCCGCGGCAACATAAAGCTCACGCTCCACCCCCGATGCAGTCTCTGCGATCACGGCAGATAGCTCACGCGCCGCGGCAATTTTACCGTCGGGGCGGGAAATGTCGTGCCGCGCCAGCACGTTTTCCATTTTATAATCAAAGCCCGTGCGGCTCTCGTTCAGCATACTGCGGAATGCATCCGCGCCGTAGACCCTGATGTATTCGTCGGCATCCTTGGCTCCCGTCAGCTTCAGCACACGGACATCGAGCCCCACCTCGTCAAGCAGGCGCATGGCCTTGCTCGCGGCCTTTTGCCCCGCCTCGTCGCTGTCGTAATTGATGATCACCCGCTTGGTGTAGCGGGAGAGCATCCGCGCGTGCTCGGGTGTGATGGCCGTGCCGAGGGTGGCCACCGCATTGGAAAAGCCTGCGGTGTGCATGGCGATGGTATCCATATACCCCTCGCACAGGATCAGCTGCTCCGCGCAGCTGCCCTTGGCGTAATTGAGGCCAAACAGCACACGGCTCTTTTTGAAGCCGGGGGTGTCGGAGGAGTTGAGATATTTCGGCTTGGAATCATCCATCACCCGTCCGCCAAAGGCCACGATATTCCCCGCCGTATCGATGACGGGAAAGATCACACGGTTGCGAAAGAGATCAAACAGTCGGCCCGTTTTTTGGGATCTGCCGCAAAGAAAGCCTGCCACCAGCTCCTCCTCGGTAAAGCCCTGACGGCGCATATGGTTGGTCAGCATACCGAAGTCGTTGGGGGCAAATCCAAGGCCAAACCGCTTGATCACCGCCGCGGATAGGCCGCGCTGCTCGGCAAGGTAGCGCATGCCCTCCCCGCCGATCTGGGGATCAAACAGGCAGCCGCGGAAAAAGCGTGCGGCCTCCAGATTCATCTCGTAAATGCGTTTTCTTGATACCGTTTCCCGCCCATTTGACAAGACCGCCTCGTTGGGGATCGAAATGCCCGCCCGCGTAGCGAGAAATTCAAGGGCAGCCACGTAATCAAGATTTTCAATTTTGCGGATAAAGGTGACCACGTCACCGCCCGCCCCGCAGCCAAAGCAGTAAAAGCTTTTGGTGGCGGGAAATACGGTAAAGGACGGGGTCTTTTCGCTGTGAAAGGGGCAAAGCCCGTTGTGATTGGAGCCCGCGCGCTTGAGTGTGACATAGGAGCCGATGACCTCCTCAATGTCGCAGCGATAGCGGATCTCCTCAATAATTTCCTTTGGTATCATTTGACGCGCCACACCTCCGGAATAAATAATTCGCGGTAAAGCTCAATGGCATAACGGTCCGTCATACCCGAAAGATAATCGCAAACACACCGCCCCACCGACTCGGTGGCAAGGTTTCTGCCGTAAAGCCCCGGTAGGCGCTCGGGATTGGCCTCGAAATAGGCATAAAGCTGTGCCAGCATCTCCTTGGCCTTGATCTCCTCATCCTTGGCGGCATTATCGCGGTAAACGCGCCGGAACAGGAAGGCACGAAGCGCATCGGTAGCGGCCTGGATCTCCTCCTCCATACGGATCTCGGGGCGGTCAAGGCTCGCGCTGATCACCGATTCGACCATCGTTTCGATGCGCTCGCCGTGTGTCTCGCCCAATATGCGGCGCAGCTCCCGCGGGATCTCCTCGGTGGTGAGGATCCCCGCCCGCAGCGCATCGTCAATATCGTGATTGATATAAGCAATGCGGTCAGCCTGCCGAATGACGGCGCCCTCCAGCGTCTGCGGCATCACATCCCCCGAATGGTGGGCAATGCCATCCCGCACCTCAAAGGTAAGGTTAAGACCCTTTCCGTCATTTTCCAGCTTTTCCACCACGCGCACACCCTGACTGTTATGGGAAAAATCAGGAGAAAACAGGCGACACATCACGCTCTCGCCCGCGTGGCCGAAGGGGGTGTGCCCGAGATCGTGCCCCAAGGCAATGGCCTCCGTGAGATCCTCGTTGAGAAGCAGGGCGCGGGCGATGGTCCGCGCGATCTGGGTGACCTCCAGCGTGTGTGTCAGGCGGGTGCGGTAATGGTCACCCGCAGGGGCTAAAAACACCTGGGTCTTATACATCAGGCGGCGGAAGGACTGGCTATGTATGATGCGGTCTCGGTCGCGCTGAAACTCGGTACGGATACCGCCGGGGGTGCAGGGATGCTCGCGCCCGCGGGTATTCACCGACAAAAAGGCATAAGGCGACAGCAAATGGCGCTCCCGCTCCAGCAGCTTTTTCATTGCTTGCTCCACACCGTTCCCTCCTTTCCTCGCGTGATCGTTTTATACTGATAAGAATATACGGCAAAAAAGCAAAAAACTCTTTTTTTGCCGCAAAATTTTAAAAAAGACGCGAAAAATGCCGCAATGCGGCATTTTTCGCCAAAAAAATCAAGAAACAGGCTTGGTATCAAGCCCCGTCCCCCGCTCCGTGACAAGGCAGCGCCCTGCGGTAAGATCGGTCAGGCGACGGCAAAATTCCTCGCCCGACAGCGAGGGCACACCCACGGTAAGGGTCACACGGTCACTGAATTCGGCACCGCGCTCCCGTGCACCAAGGCGGGGCAGCTCGATGAGAATTCGCTGATAGTCGGCATAGGTCAGATCCAGTGCATACTCGGTGAACGGGATAAACTCCGCCACACCCGCCGCAGAAAGTGCCAGATGCGCCGCGCCCGCATAGGCACGGGTCAGTCCTCCCGCCCCCAGCAGAATGCCGCCGAAATAGCGAGTGGTGGCAATGCAGACCTCCTCAAGCCCCGCGCGGCGGATCGCCTCCAGGGTGGGCATTCCCGCCGTTCCCTGCGGCTCGCTGTCGTCGGAATACCGTGCCACACCGTTTTTCAGAAGATAGGCCCACACGGTATGCCTTGCATCGGGGTGCATTTTTTTGCGCGCCTTGATAAACTCCAGTGCCTCCTCCTCGCTTCGCACACGCTTGACCGCTGCGATAAAGGTGGAGCGTTTTTCCTCAAGCTCGGCCTCACAATCCTGCCTGACGGTGCGAAAAACAGCCTCATTCATCGTCACTCACCTCCGCAGGCGGTGCCACATCGTATTGCCGCAAGGGGCCATACGTCTTTTCATCCACCACGGCAACCACCTCCACGGCCTCGGGGCCATACTCCACACTCTCCACGGTAGCATTTTCGTAGAGCCTTGCGAGAAGCCCCTGCCAGCTGTTGGGAATGCGGAAGGTCACGCGGCGCTTGCCCGCGTGGAGCAGCTCCTCAATGCGGGCAAGCAGCAGATCCACTCCCTGCCCCGTTGCGGCGGAAATATACACGCTCTCGCGGCGCCCCTGCCCCATACCGGGGAAGGCGACACCGAGATCACACTTGTTATACACATAGAGCACGGGCTTGTCTCCCGCGCCGAGATCCGCAAGCAGCTCCTCGGTCACCGCCAGCTGCGACATCGCCTCCTTGTCGGAGGCATCCACCAGCACCAGCAAAAGATCGGCATAGGTCGCCTCATCCAGCGTGGAGCGGAAGGCGTGGATCAGATGATGGGGCAGATTGCGGATAAAGCCGACGGTATCGGTCAGCAGCACCGTTTCGCCGCCCGGCAGGCGGCATTTTCTGGTGGTGGGATCCAGCGTGGCAAAAAGCTGATCCTTGGCGAGAATGCCCGCATCGGTAAGATAATTGAGGAGTGTGGACTTGCCCGCGTTGGTATAGCCCACAATGGCCACTCGCAAAAGTCCCGAGCGATCTCGCGCCGCCCGTTGGGTGCGGCGATTGGCCGCCACCTCGGCCAGCGACTCCTCCAGCATACGGATGCGCCGCTGCAGATGTCTGCGGTCGGTTTCCAGCTGCGATTCACCCGGGCCTCTTGTACCGATGCCACCGCCGAGACGGGAAAGATCCTTCCCCCTTCCCGCAAGGCGGGGAGCGGTATACTTGAGCTGCGCCAGCTCAACCTGCAGCTTACCCTCACTGCTCTCGGCATGCAGGGCAAAAATATCGAGGATCAGCATTGAGCGGTCGATGACCCGCACCTTGCCGCCAAGCTCCTCCTCCAGATTGCGGATCTGCGAGGGAGACAGCTCACAGTCAAAAACAACAAGATCGATCTCGCTCGTCGCGCAATAGTAGGTCAGCTCTGCCACCTTGCCGCTGCCGATATAGGTGCGCGGATCGGGTGACTCCTTGTGCTGGATCATAGTAAGCTCTGCCTTGCCGCCCGCCGTTTCCAATAAGCGGCGCAGCTCCTCAAGGCTGATCTCCACCTCTTTTTCATCCATGCCGCGCAGCACCGCACCAACCAGCGCGGCTCGGGCACAGAAAAGAGCTGCATCTGCCTCCATCCTGCTCTCCCTCCTTTAAATTAGTATGAGACAAACATAGGGCAAGCCGTGCGAGACGACTTGCCCGTGTTTTACGGGTCAGTGACCCGCGCTGAAGATTACTTTTTACCTTGGAGTCTTCTGTTGAACTTGTCAACACGACCGCCCACATCAACAAGCTTCTGCTTGCCGGTAAAGAACGGATGACATTTCGAGCAAATTTCAACCTTCATTTCCCCGCCGTTGGTAGACTTGGTCTTTACCACATTGCCGCATGCGCAGATAATGGTAACGTCTTCATAGGACGGATGAATTCCTGCCTTCATGTTTTCCACCTCGCTTTTTACAGAATACGGCTTATTATAGCACACTTCTTTTCCTTTTGCAAGAGGTTTTTTATAATTTTTTAAATTTTTCCCGCAATTTCCTCCCGAAGCTCGGCAATGATCCGCTTCTCCAGTCTTGAAATGTAGGATTGCGAGATGCCAAGGGCATCTGCCACCTCCTTTTGGGTCAGCTCACGCTGCCCCGAAAAACCATAGCGCAGCTCAATGATCAGCCGCTCTCTCGGCGGAAGCGCCTCCACCGCCTCGCGCAGCACCCGCTTCTCCTCCCGCATCAAAAGCTCCGCTCCCACGCTGTCCTCCTCCGAGCCGAGCACGTCGGACAGGAGCAGCTCATTGCCGTCCCAGTCCACGTTCAACGGCTCGTCAATGGAGATCTCGCCGCTGTGCGCGTTGCGCTTTCGCATATACATCAGGATCTCGTTTTCAATGCACCTGGAGGCATAGGTGCCGAGCTTGATGTTCTTATCCGCGCGAAAGGTGTTGATCGCCTTGATCAACCCCACCGTTCCGATCGAGACCAGATCCTCAAGCCCCGTGCCCGAATGCTCAAAGCGGCGGGCCACATAGACCACCAGGCGCAGGTTATGTTCAATCAGCAGCGCTCTTGCCCCCTCATCCTCGGGCAGGCGCGAGATCGCCTCCCGCTCCTCCTCCCCCGAGAGCGGAGCGGGCAGCACATCAGGGCCGTTGACATAATAGACGCCACGGCGGCGAAGCTTTGCGAAAAGTCTCCTCAAAAAACCGAATAGCATTCTCTACCCCCTACTCTCATTCCACCACCAGCTCCGCCGGCAGAAGAACATCATAATCATCGGCATTGACCAAGGGTGAGGGAGCCAGCAGCAGCTCTACCTCTACCCCTCCCCGCCCCGCATCAAGCACGGCCCGATCGGGCGAGATGGCGAACAGCACGCCACTCCCCGTCACCGTCTCGGCAGGGATCAGGCGAACACGGGCGGCAAGCTCATACGGAAGGGCGGCAAGGCCTGCGGGATCTCCCCTGCCCGCCACCGCCAAAAGCGCATCGGGCAGCACCCCCACCGCCGCCCGTGGCGACAGGATCGCCACCGCTCGGCCGCCCACGGGATCATGCAGCAGATTTGCCGTATCCACAAGGCAGCTGAAGGTCTTTTCCCGCTCGGCAAGAGAAATATGCAGCAGGGCTCGCGCACCCTTGGCGCGCCGTTGGCAAAACCGCCCCCACAGGAAGGTGGAAAGCCCTCCCAGTGCTGCCAGAAAAAAGAAGGCGCCGCCCGAAAGGGTCTCTCCCTGCTCGCCGATGGGGAGGTAGATATGGGAAAGCAACGAGGCCAGCCCACTCATCACGCCCCCCACCGCGAAGGAAACCCCAAAATACAGTAAAAAGGGGGCGGGCAAGCGGCGAAGGTCTCCCGCACCACTCAGAAACACGATCACACACATCAGCAGGCAGACCAGGGCATCCGCCAAAAAAGCAAGCAGGCCCGCGGCGCGCAGGAACAGTGCCACGCAGGCATATAGCGCGCCAAGCGCCGCCGCCAGCACGCTCTTCCACAGGGGAAATGGGCGGCGCAGCAGCTTTGCCGTCAAAAAAAGGCATTGGAAATCCATGCAGAAATTGACAAAAAACAAAATATCCGCATACACTGTTTTTTCCATATTCTCACCTCACACCCATATTATACCGCCGCGAGGGTGCAAAGTCTGTCAAACAGAGGCGACAAAAAAACTTTCTCCCAAAGCACTCCCCCTCTCCACACAAAAAAATCCCCCCTCGCACAGGATCTGTGCGAGGGGGATCGCCTTTGATTTATTTATCTCTGTTGGAGAAGTAAATGTTGATCTCACCATCCAGCATCAGCTCATAGCCGGTCTCAGCATTGAACATATCCGCAAGGAGGTTCTTGTAGTCAGGGCCCTTCTCGGTGATCACCAAGGTCTGGCTCTCACGGTCAGACACAAAGATATAACGAACCGACTGCAGCGACCTTGCAATATATTTGTCCACATGACTCTGATACCAGTCGCCCTGCGCGTCACCGTTCATCATATTCTTCACGTTGTTGACACTGTTGGGCCACCAGAGCACGATGGGATCGACCGCCTCATAGAAGATCTCGTAGGGGCCCGCCCAGCCGTGGTGCGCCACGTTCATCTGATCGGATTTCAGATAATCACCGAACATACCGCACAGATACCAGCCGGTAAAGCGATTCATATCGCCCGTCATCAGGAAGGAGGTGGGCTTTACGCTGTCCGCGGCCTCGGAATTCTTGAGGAAGGCACGGATCACCACAGAGGTCTCATTGAAGTAATCGAGCATAAAGGGATGCATATCCTCGTGGGTATAGAGCACCTCAAACTCCACATTGGCAAGGTAGAAGCGGTAGCCCGAATGCACCTTGACCACCTTTGCCGTATTGGCAAAGTCGCCGATCAATGCCTGATAGGAGGCAGGAGCAATGTCGCCGCAGATGTTGAACTGCTCATCCATCGAGGCCATGTTCACAAAGAAATACTTAATGTCAACAAGGCCACTGCTGCCGTACCGCTGTGTGAAGGTCTTCATCTTGCCCGTATGGTCGCCGTGCAGGTGCGTGAGATAGTAGCCCGACACCACAATGGGATTCTCCTTGGAGGGCATCTCACCGTGAATGCGGTAGAAAAGCTTGGAAAGCAGATCGTAGATCTCAATGCCGCCGCCCGAGGAGCCGCCGTCGCAGACGAAGAAGGTGCCGTCCTCCAGGGTGATGACATAGCCGTTTGCACTGCCCGTTGCACTGGTGTTAGTGCTGTTATAGCCCTTCTGGTTGATGGAGGTGATCATGGAATCGGTCACCTTGGTGTACTTCTGATTGCTGTTGAGCAGCACATCGTCCATCAGGTATTTGCTGTCGCCGTCGTTATAGGGAGAAACGACCAGACGGATCGAAACGGGCCAATCGGGATAAGGGCAATGTCCTCTCGGCTTGTTCTTGAAGATCGACTGCATGCCGTGGTAAACCTCACCGTACTTGAAGGCCGCAAAGGTGGCATGGATCACCTTGTTATCCGCAGCACTGTAGTAGGTGCGGAACATGCTGTTTTCAATGGTATCCTCGTTGTTGAGCACATAGCCCTTTGCCTCAAGAGACTGGCAGTAGGCAATGTAGTTGGCAGCGGTTGCGCCGTCGCCCGTGTAGATGTACTCATAGGAATCGTCGTGCACATCCACATACTCAAGCAGCGTGAGATTTTCTGCCTCGGGAGCGGGGAAATCAAGGTAAACGGGCTCATCCGAGGTATGCACATCGGTGACGTTGGCGGGCAGATAGCAGGACTTGGAGCCATCCTCGTTCTCCACGATGGAGGCCTCCAGGATCAGGCGGAACATATCATACGCCTCATCCAGCGTAGACTCACTCCAGGAGACAAGCATAATGTTCTTGTCGTCGATGAAGAGACCGTACTCATTGAGCTTGAGCGTATTGAGGTTTGCCTTGGCACCCTCGCGGGAGAGAATACCGATCTGGATCTCGCGCTCGGCGGCCTCGTCGGCATCGGTGATGTAATTGAACGACTTGCTCTTGAGCTTCAGCTCGGTCTTCAGAAAATCCGCAATGCGGTAGCAGCAATGCACCGCATAGTCGACCTGGTCGGGGTTGGTGTCCGCATTGCTGGCACCGTGGTACTCGGGAACGTTGGTCAGCCCCTCATCGTCAATGTAGTCGTCATACACGAAGGTATACTTGAACTGGTCGCCCTCATTGAGCGCCAGCATGGCGATGTCGGAATGGAGCGCGGTCTCCTTCATGGTGAAGGTGGTGCCTGCGCCGTCGGCATCGTTCAGATAGGTGCGCTGGAACTCGGCAAGCGCCACAAAGGTGAGGTACTGGGTGGTGCCCACGATCACGATCTTATGCTCGGTCACCTCAATGATGTAACCGTTCCCCTTGATCTTCTTCAGGGCCGCCTTAGTCTCCGCGCGCTTGGTATTGCCAAGCAACAGCTCCTTGTCGGTGGTGGTGACCGAGTTCAGCTCCTTGTCATCGGAAAAGCGCTTGGAAAGACCAGTTGCTGTCTTAAGAGCGGCGCAGAACTCAGCGCAGCGCTTGTTGAGAAGGCTTGCGGCAATTTCCTTTCCGCGGACAAGATCATACTGCGACAGATCCACATCCACCGTTTTTTCTTCCCTGTTGCAGGAAGCAAACAGAAGCACTGCGCCGGTCAGCATGGTGAGGCACAGCAGCAAGGATATCAGCTTTTTCATTTGTTTTCTCCTTTTTTGGTAAGAGTTAGCGACCAAAGGAGCAATGCTCCTTTCCATCATCTACATTATAACACGCCGCAAGGCTTTTGTGTTGCTTTTTTGTGTCTTTTTACAAATCCTTGCATTTTTTCGTCACTTTTGCCACAAAAAAGCAGGATGGTTTTGTGCAAACAAACAAAAGGCAGGCGGCGTTTTGCGAAATTTGTGAACATCTTGTTACAATTTCCGTCGCCGTCTGCCTTTTTGCTATTCCCCGCCGCCTCCGAGCAGCGAGAAGGACTTTACTTTTTGATAAACGATTCCGTATTGAACGCCATCGGCTTTTCGTCGATCAGGTCAAACATACTGTCAAGGATGTTGTCGTAATCAATTCCCTCCTTGCCGATCACCAGCGTGGCATCGTAGGTATCCTGCACAAAAATATATTTCACCGAGGGGAGATGATGGGCATTGTAGTAGTTGACGCGCATATGGTACCAAGGGTGATTTTGCCTGCCCTCCTTGGTCATATACTTGAAATCGTTGATAAAGGTGGGCCACCAGAGGATCTTGGGACTGACGGTATCGTAAAACACGCGTCTCGGTCCCACCCAGCCGTGGTGCGCCACGATCATCATATCGGATTTGAAGTAGTCCCCGAACATCGAAAGCATATTCTTGGCGGCATAGCGATTCATATCACCGGGGATGAGGAGCGTGACCTCCTTGCCGTTCTCGTTGCCCCCACCGTCGGTATGGCGGATGGTGGCGCGCATCACGGTCGAGGTCTCATTGCCGTAGTCCAGCATAAAGGGGTGCATATTTTCGTGGGTGTAAAGCACCTCAAGCTCCACATTCCGCAGATAGAATTTATCCCCCATATGGGGCTTGATGCAGATGGCTCTGTCCGCAAACGCACCGAGCAGGGACTGCCGGGTCTCGATCTGCGGATTTTGGCAGAGATTGAACTGCTCGGACTCGGAGGGCGCATTGAAGAAGAAATACTCAAAGCGCAAGGGGAAGGTCTCATCCGCGAAGCGGCGGCAGAAGGCACGAAGCGTGGTGGTATGATCGCCGTGGAAGTGGGACATATACCAGCCTGCGATCACCACAGGGTCCTCCTTGGTGGGCTTGTGCCCCTTGACCCTTTCATAGAGCTTGCAAAGCGCGGTCCAAAGGTAATAATCGTTGCCGATCGCACCCTTATTCATACCGCCGTCCACGATAAAGAAGCTGCCGTCCTCCAAGGTCATAATATAGAAATTACCCAGCACCGAGCCTGCGGGTCTGTCCTGCTCCAACGAGGTAAACATGGTGTCTGTCACGCGGTCAAAGATCTGCTCCCTCACAAGATCCTGTTCGCGGTAGAGCTGCACCGAGGAAAGGGGTGCCGAGATCACGCGCAGAGAGCGTGGAAACTGATCCACACGGTATTTTTCGGCAAAGGCATACAGCGTCAGCTGCACATGGAGCACCACGCCCGCCTCGCGGTCTACATAGGTGGCAAAGCGGTTGTCCGCGATCTTATTTTCCGCGTAAAGCGTGTAGCCGCACTTTTCAAGCCTTTTGAGGTAGGCGGCATAGGTCCTTTCGCTGACGCCCTCCCCCACATAGATATATTCCAGCGAATCGTCCGCCACATCCACCGTCTCGCGCAAGGTCAGATTTTTGGCCTCGGGCTTGGGAAAATCCATCACCCACGCAGTGTCCATCACCTGCTTATCGGCCATAAAGGCGGGCAGATAGTAGATCCTGGTGCCCCATTCGTCCACGATATAGGACTCGTGCAGAGCCACGCGGAACATATCATAGGCCTTCATCAGGGTGTTTTCGTTCCACCCCAGCACCATAATATCCTTGTCGTCGGTAAAAATGCCGTACTCGTTCATTTCAAGATCGGCAAGGATCTCTGCCACGCGGTCACGCTTCATATTGCCGATGCGAAGCTCACGGGGTGCCACAGGCGCAGCATCGGATACGGTTTTGTAGGAGGTGGCCTCGCAGCCCGTCAGCTGCACGAAAAGCTCCCGCAAACGGTAGCAGGCGTGCACGGCAAAGTCGACCTGGTCGGGATTTGACTCCTTATTTGAGGGGCCGTGAGGCTCGGGGCAGTTGCCGCGATCGTCGTCAAGCTCGGCATCATACACCGCCACATAGTTGCAAAGCTCATCATCGGCAAGCGAGAGCATTTTGAGGTTGCCGCAGGAGATCCTCTCGGGTAGCGTGAGCAGGCTGCCCTCCACCCCGTCAAGATAATGGGTAAGAAGGTGATCCAGCGCGAGAAGCACCAGGTAGTTGGTGGTGCCCACGATCACGAGCTTGTCGCCCACGACCTTGATGAGATAGCCCGCGCCCTTGATCTCGGCTTTGGCGGCAACGCTCTCGGCACGCCCCGTGTTACCAATCAAAATCTCATACCGTTGAGGGTCTTTTTCCTCCTCTGCGGCGACCTCGCACACGGCGAGCTCACAGGAGGCAGCCTCGCCAAGGCACCTGGCAAAGCGCTCGATACGCGGGGTCGATCTTGCATAAAGATCGGCGGCCCTCACGACGGTATACTGCGAAAGATCCACCCTCACGGTCGCCTTGGCGACCTCACACTGCGCCGCGGCATTCAAAGCGGCGAAGTCATACCGATTTGACTTTCTCATACTGCTCTCCTTTTCAAAAAAGATCGGATTTTGAAGTTGCGCTGCCGCAAGAGCCGCCCGACGGGCCGCTTGCGGTCGCTCAGCTTACCCAAAGTATACCATATTTCACCCCGTTTGCAAGCCAATTGGGAAAATTTGCTCATTTTTGGCAGGTTAACCAAAACCGGACAAAGATTTATGGGCATAACAAACAACCCGCCGCAGGGTGCGTGCTCATACGGCACAACACCCTGCGGCGGGGGAAATTTTTCGTTATTTCTTCATGATCGTAACATTATCCTTGAAGGAGATGGGATCACCCGTTACGGCATCAAACATATCTGTGAGAATGCCGGTATAGTTGATGCCCGTCTTCTTGAGGATCAGCGTCTGGTTTTGCTTATCTGCCACAAAGATGTAGCGGATAGAGGCAAGATTGTTGGCCACATACTTATCCACATAGCTCTGGTACCACTTGCCCTCCGCGCTGCTCTGTGCATTGCCTGCCGCCATATTCTTGTAGGTACCCGAGTTGATCGGCCACCAGAGGATCTTGGGAGCGACGGTATCGTAGAAGAACTCATAGGGGCCCGCCCAGCCGTGGTGCGCCATGGTCATCATCTCGCTCTTGATATAACTGCCGTACATCGCGCAAAGGTTGTAGCCCGTGTAGCGGTTCATATCTCCCGTAAAGAGGAAGGTAATGGGGTTGCCGCCACCGCTGTTGCGGATGGTGGCTCTGACCACGGTAGAGGTCTCGTTGAAGTAGTCGAGCATATGGGGATGCATATCCTCGTGGGTATAAAGCACCTCAAACTCCACATTGCGAAGATAGAACTTGTAGCCCGAATGCACCTTGATGCAGGTGGTCTCGTTGTAGAACTTACCCAATGTATCCTTAAAGCTCTTTACGATGGGAGCGCCGCAAATATTGAACTGCTCCGACTTTGAGGCAAGGTTGGCAAAGCAATGCTCCATTTTGATCAAGGGCGAGTCGCCGTACTTTTGAGCAAACGGGAGGAAGCCGCCCGAATGGTCGCCGTGGGTGTGGGAGATAAACCAACCCGCGATCACGATCGGATTGGCGGTGGTGGGAGCCTTATTGTTGTGTGTTTTTTTGTAAAGGTTCAGCAGCACGTCATAAAGCTGATCTGCCGTAACGCTGGCGGTGCTGCCGCTGTCAAACAGCACAAAGCTGCCGTCCTCCAGGGTCATCACATAGCACTCGGCGCTCTTGCCGTTCTGGTTGACCGAGGTGAGCATAGTATCGGTGCGCTTGAGGAAGCTCTGGTTTTTATTCAGCAGCGTATCGGGAAGAGTGGTGACCGCCTTGGTGGGCGCTGCTACCACGCGGATCGAAACAGGCCACTCGGGGTAAACGCCGCCGCCGCCGGGGGCGGTATTGTGGTCGCACGTCTCGTTGCGATAGGTGCTTGCGTGTGCATAGGCAGCATAGGTCACGTGCAGCACCACGCCCTTCTTGCTGTTCACATAGGTGCGGAATTGGCTTTGCTCAATGGTGTTCTTGTTGTTGAGCTTGTAGCCCGCCTCCACCAGAGCCTGGCAATAGGCCTCAAAATTTGCGGCGGTTGCGCCCTTGCCCGTGTAGATGTACTCCACCGAGCTGTCATACACGTCCACCGTCTCCGCCAGCAGCAGCTTGTCTGCCTCGGGCTTGGGGAAATCGATCACCCAGTCGGTCTTTTCGGTGCGGACGGCAGCAAGATACGCGGGCAGGCTGTATACCTTCTTGCCGTTCTCTGTCCGCGCGTACTGGTCAAGCAGCTTGAAGAAGTAGTCGTATGCCTTCTCCAGCATCGTATCATTCCAGGCAAGGATCATCACGCGACGCTCGGTGGTAAAGACACCGTACTGGTTGACATCCAGTCTTGCCAGATTCTCCTGCGCGTCATCGCGGTTGACATAGCCGACATAAAGCTCCTTGCCCTTCGGCTGGGTGGAGTCGTCGCGGATCGTAAACCAGTTTTTGTTGATGCCGCAATCCGTGCCAAGTCGCTCGACCAGCCGACGGCTGAGATGCACGGCATAGTCCACCTGGTCGGGGTTGGTGGAAAGATTGCTGGGACCGTGCGCCTCGGGGCAGTTTTTGGGATCGGTATCCAGCACATCGTCGTAGATAATATCAAACTGGATGGAGCCCTGCTTGGCGATCAGCACCACGCCGTTGCTGGTGACCACGGTGCCCTGCTCGATGGCAAGCACCGAGGTGGTGGAGGTACTGGGTGCGAGGTAATTTGTAATAAAGTACTCCACCGCAAGCTCGGTCATATGGATATTCGCGCCGCAAATAACGATCTTGTTTTCGGTAATGCTGACACCGAAATAGCCCTCATCCGTGAACTGATCGCGCACCGCCTTCGTCTCGGTACGGGCGGTGTGTCCGATCAGGATCTCCTTGGTGGGCAGATCCTTGATCTCGGCATAGCGATCCTTGACCTTGGTGAGCGTGACGCCGAACTTATCCTCGATCACCTCGGTAAGGCTGTTCAAGAACCAGGCATCCGCCTCAATTTCCTTTCCGTAAACCAGCTCATATTCGCTAAGGTCAATGGTATTTGGCTGCGGGGGCTCGTCCTCGGGCGGCGTGGTGTCGCCGCTATCGGGCGCAGGATCGGGATCAAGGCCTAACAGATCCTGCCAGCAGGAGGTAAGAAGCAGCATGGTGGAAAGCACCATAACAATGCAAAGAAGCAAGCTGAGCAACCGTTTCATCTTCACCGTTTCTCCTTTTTGGGTAAGTCTTGGCGGCAGCGCCGCGGGGGGTGGGGCGTCTGCCGATCCTGCGGCAGACTGTTTATAGCTTAATTATAACACTTTTTGTATCTTTTGTGTGAAATGTTTCAATAAGTTTACATTTGGCATCCTTTTTTGTACCTTTAGCAAATAACGGCGCACCCTAATTTGTATCATTTGCATAAAACGCTCCCTGCGGCCCGTTTGATCGTCACAAAGCCCCCCACCTCCCATCAAAAAGCGATGCTCTCCTCCCGCCGATCTTGCCCGTATAAGCCCTCGCTTCCACAAAAAACAAGAAAAAGCCATTTTTTCTATTGACAGTGGGAGGAGCGGATGATATAATAACGAAATAGGATAAAATTTAGAAAGAGACATCTGTCTTTTATACACGAAAGGTACACATTATGAAATGGACATCGCTTAACGAGTTGCGCGAAAAATACCTTGCTTTCTTTGAATCCAAGGGACATTTGCGCCTTCCCTCCTTCCCCCTCGTGCCGATCAATGACAAATCCCTGTTGCTCATCAACTCGGGTATGGCGCCGATGAAAAAGTACTTCACGGGCGAGGAGCAGCCTCCCCGCAACCGTGTCACCACCTGCCAGAAGTGCACCCGCAGCCCCGACCTTGAGCGCGTGGGTCACACCGCACGCCACGGCACCTTCTTTGAGATGCTCGGCAACTTCTCCTTCGGCGATTATTTCAAAAACGAGGCCATTCCGTGGGCGTGGGAGTTTCTCACCTCCCCCGAGTGGCTTGCCATCCCCGAGGACAAGCTCTGGCCCTCTGTTTACGAAAAGGACGACGAGGCCTTTGCGCTTTGGAACAAGGTGATCGGTGTTCCCGCAGAGCGCATCACCAAGCTCGGCAAGGCCGACAACTTCTGGGAGCACGGCACAGGTCCCTGCGGCCCCTGCTCCGAGATCTATTTTGACCGCGGCCTCAAATACGGCTGCGGCTCGCCCGATTGCCGCCCCGGCTGCGATTGCGACCGCTTTATGGAGATCTGGAACAACGTCTTTTCCCAGTTCAACAACGACGGCAACGGCAACTACACCGAGCTGGCGCAGAAAAACATTGATACGGGCATGGGTCTTGAGCGTCTGGCCTGCGTGATGCAGGATGTGGACAATATGTTTGAGGTCGACTCGATCCGCAAGGTCATCGACAAGGTCTGCGAGATCGCGGGCAAGCGCTATGGCGACGACAAGAACAACGACATTTCGATCCGCGTGATCACCGACCACACCAGAAGCGCCATGTTTATGATCAGCGACGGCGTCATCCCCTCCAACGAGGGCCGCGGCTATGTGCTGCGCCGCATCATCCGCCGCGCCTGCCGCCACGGCAAGCTGCTTGGCATTAACCACCCCTTCCTTGTGGATATGGTGAATGTGGCCATTGCCGAGAGCTGCGATGCCTACCCCGAGCTTACCTCCCGCGGCGACTATATCCGCAAGGTGCTCTCCCTTGAGGAGGAGCGTTTTGATGCCACCATTGATGCAGGCCTCTCCATCCTCTCCGACCTCATTCGCGGTGCGGTGGAGAAGAATGCCGACACCATTACGGGCGAGGATGTATTCAAGCTTTACGATACCTTCGGCTTCCCCATCGATCTCACCCGCGAGATCGCCGAGGAGAGCCATCTGAAAATTGACGAGGAGACCTTCCTGCGCCTGATGAAGGAGCAGAAGCAGCGCGCTCGCGAGGCCCGTGCCAACATCAGCGGCTGGAGCGAATCCTCCAAGTCTCTGCTTGCCGACCTGCCCAAAACCGAGTTCACGGGCTACACCGACTACCGCTCTGCGGCCAAGGTGCTGGCGATTCTGGTGGACGAGGAATCGGTGGAGAGTGTCAGCGAGGGCGAATGCTCCGTGGTGCTGGACCGCACCCCCTTCTACGGCGAGGGCGGCGGCCAGGTGGGTGACAAGGGCACCATTTATGCCGAGGGCAAGATGCTCCACGTCTATGACACCAAAAAGACCGACGGCGTTTATATTCACCTCTCTACCGTGGCAAGCGGCACTCTCTCGGTGGGCGATGCGGTAATGGCAGACATCAACGATCTTGACCGTCAGGCCATTATGCGGAACCACTCCGCCGCGCATCTGCTGCAGGCAGCGCTGCGCTCGGTGCTCGGCGAGCACGTGGAGCAGGCAGGCTCCTTCGTCAGCGACACGGTCTGCCGCTTTGACTTTACACACTTTACGGCGCTGACCGATAAGGAGATCGCCGCAGTCGAGCTTCTGGTCAACGCGCATATTCTGGCCGCCAACGAGATCGAGACCGTGGAGACCGACATTGAGACCGCGCGCAAAAGCGGCGCGATGGCGCTCTTTGGCGAGAAATACGGCAAGGTCGTGCGTATGGTGAGGATGGGAGATTTCTCCACCGAGCTTTGCGGCGGTACCCACTGCAAAAACACGGGCAATATCGGCCTGTTCAAGATCATTTCCGAGTCCTCGGTGGCGGCAGGTGTCCGCCGTATTGAGGCCGTGACGGGTCTTGGTGTGCTCCACCAGCTCGCCACGAAGGAAAAGCTGCTGGCAACCACCGCCGAGATCCTGAAGGCACAGAACATTGCCGACGTGGCAAAGCGCGCCGAGGCCGTGCAGGAGGAGCTGAAGGCCGCACACCGCGAGATGGATTCGCTCAATCAGAAGCTGGCCTCCTCCAAGCGCGCCGAGCTGCTGGAGCGGGCGGTCACCGTGAAGGGTGTCCGTCTGGCAGCCGTCCGCTTTGACGGTATGCAGCCGGATGTGGCACGCAGCCTTGCTGATGAGATCAAGGCAGAATGCCCCGATACCGTTGCCCTCATCGCCACCGTGGCTGAGGGTCGCATCAGCTTCCTCGCCGTGGCAGGCAAGGAGGCACTTGCCAAGGGCGCACACGCGGGCAAGCTGATCGGTGCCGTTGCAGCCGTTACCGGCGGCAAGGGCGGCGGTCGCCCCGACAACGCCATGGCAGGCGGTAAGGACGCGAGTAAGGTAGATGAGGCACTCGCTGCCGCTGCCGAGCTTCTCAGCGCACAGCTTCACGACTAAATAAAAAGCCACGCCTCTGCGAAATCTCGCAGGGGCGTGTTTTTTTGGAAAGCCGCGGGATATCCCTTGGCCTTCATAACACAAAAAGCGAGAGCGCCCACAGATCTGTGGGCGCTCTCGCTTTTTGTGTTATGAAGGCCAAGGGATATCCCGC
>JAZNFZ010000089.1:0-6781 GCA_045576195.1 Eubacteriales bacterium
GCGGGGAAGGCGGGGAAGGCGGGGAAGGCGGGGAAGGCGGGGAAGGCCGCGTTTGTTCAGTGAATTCCCAGGTAGATCAGCAGCACCGAGATGTCGGCAGGGCTGACGCCGCTGATGCGGGAGGCTTGCCCCACCGTCTGCGGCTTCTGTGCGTTCAGCTTTTGTGCCGCCTCTAGGCGAAGGCCTGCGATCTCACTATAGTCAAGGGTGCTTGGCAACATCCTTGACTCCAGCCGTTCCTGCCGCGCGACCTCGTTTAATTGCCGCTTAATGTAGCCCTCGTACTTGATTTGGACCTCGGCCGATTCTGCCTCGGCGCGGGTCAGCGCGGGGCGGGCGGGATCAAGCTCTGCAAGAGACCTATAGTCCACACCGGGGCGGCGGAGCAGGTCGGCAAGCGAAAGCCCCGAGGCGGCGGGCGGGAGGTCAAGGCGGCAGAGCAGGGTATTGGCCTGCTCGGGAGAGATATAAGTGGTGGAAAGACGTTCCATTTCCTGCTTGATGTGGGCCTGCTTGGCAAGAAAAGCCTCATAGCGCGCATCATCGATCAGTCCCACACGTCTGCCAAGGGGGGTCAGGCGGCTGTCTGCGTTGTCCTGACGGAGCAGCAGGCGGTATTCGGAGCGCGAGGTCATCATGCGGTAGGGCTCGTTGGTGCCCTTGGTGATCAGATCGTCCACCAGCGTGCCGATGTAGGAGCTTGCGCGGGGAAGATAGAGCGGCTCCTCGCCCTTGATGGCCAGCGCGGCGTTGATGCCTGCCAGCAGTCCTTGCCCCGCCGCCTCCTCATAGCCCGAGGTGCCGTTGAACTGCCCTGCGCCAAAAAGCCCCTTAACGTGGCGAAATTCAAGGGTTGCGGTCAGTGCAGTGGGGTCGCAGCAGTCGTACTCAATGGCGTAGGCGTAGCGCATGATCTCCGCGTGGGAAAAGCCGGGGAGCGTGTGGAGCATCTGCTCCTGCACGTCGGTGGGAAGGGAGGTGGAAAAGCCCTGCAGATAAAGCTCGTCGGTATCCTTGCCGATGGGCTCAAGAAAGAGCTGATGCCGCTCCTTGTCCGCAAAGCGCACCACCTTGTCCTCGATCGAGGGGCAGTAGCGCGGCCCCGTGCCGTGGATAAAGCCGCCATACATAGCAGAACGGGTCAGGTTTTCGCGGATGATGCGGTGGGTCTCGCCGTTGGTGTAAACAATGTGGCAGCGCTCTTGGGGCGTGTCCTTTAAATAATGCTCGTCGGAATAATAGGAGTAGGGCAGGGGATCCTCCTCACCTCGCTGCTCCTCAAGAAGGGAGAGCTCCACCGAGCGGCGGTTGATGCGGGCAGGTGTGCCTGTCTTAAAGCGCATCAGCCTCACGCCGATCCGCGCCAGCGCGGCGGAAAGCCCCCGCGAGGGGAGAAAGCCATCGGGGCCGCTGTCGTAGTTGACGTGGCCCACAAACACGCGGCTCTCAAGATACGTGCCTGCCGCCACGATCACCGCATCGCAATCCCACCACTCGCCAAGATGGGTCATTACCCCCCTGACGTGGTTTGTTTCGTCCACCTTCAGATCCACGATCTCGGCTTGAATGAGGCGCAGATGTGCGGTGCGCTCCAGCACCGATTTCATATAAAGATGATAGCGCTTGCGGTCTGCCTGCACGCGCTTGGAGTGAACGGCGGCACCCTTGCCGAGATTAAGGGTGCGGGATTGGAGCGTAACGGCATCGGCCGCGCGCCCCATCTCCCCGCCCAGCGCATCGATCTCGTAGACCAGATGCCCCTTGGCGGTGCCGCCGATCGAGGGGTTGCAGGGCATATTGGCGATTGACTCAAGCGACATGGTGAACAGCACCGTATCTACGCCAAGACGCGCGGCGGCAAGGGCCGCCTCAATGCCCGCGTGACCTGCGCCGATGACGGCGATCTTGGTGGAATGATTCATAACATCTCCTTAAAACAACCGAAAACGGTGTGAATTATGCATTTTCTGCATCAGAAATGATCGCAAGCAGAGGGTCGTGCAGATAGGTGTTGGAGGCGGCGAGATTGCAGGGCCCGCTGAAGTCCACGGGGTTGCCCTCCCAGTCGGTCAGCGTGCCGCCTGCCTCCGTAAGGATCAGCGAGCCCGCGGCAAAATCCCAGGGCTGCAGACGGTACTCGGCGTACACGCCGACACGCCCTGCCGCGAGATAACAGAGATCAATGGCACAGGAGCCCGTGCGGCGGATGTCAATGCAGGAGAGATACAGCCGCTCTGCCAGCGCAAACAGCTTTTTGGTGCGGTCCTTAAAGTAGGGAGAGGTGCCCACCGACGCGATGGTGTCGGCAAGCGCCTTGGCGCTGTCTACGCGGATCGGTCTTCCGTTGAGATAGGCGCCGCCGCCGCGCGTCGCGTGGAAGCATTCGTCGGTGTAGGGGTTGTAAACAATGCCCAGCACCGCGCGACCGCCGAGCACGAGGCCCAGCGAAACGGCAGAAAGGCCGTAAGAAAAGATATAGTTGGTCGTACCGTCGATGGGATCCAGCACCCAGGTGGGCACTGCGGGGGCGATCCTCTCGCCCGCCTCCTCCTCGCCGAGAAAGGCGAAGGTGGGGTAGAGCTCGCAAAGACGGCTTTTGATGTGATGCTGCACCCACTTGTCGGCGGCGGTGACAAAATCGTTTTTGTTCTTGGTGACGATCTCACCGCGCGAGAGAGGATCGAGCAGAAAATCGCGCAGACCTCGAAGGATGGAAACAAGCGGCTCTACGTCGGGAATCTGAAACATAAAACGAAGCTCCTTTTTTGCTTTTTTAATAACGTGTCTGGCCTAAAACCGTGGCGGAGGGGTTGTAGAAGCGGCAGATCTGCAGGGCCCTTTGCGTGGCCTCGAAGTAAAAAATGGCGCGGCGAGTCCCTTTTTTGCCCTCCTCCTTATATTCAAACAGCGCTACATAGACATCGGGGGAGGAAAGGGAGGAAATGCCCCAAAACTCCTGCTCGGGACGGTAGGCCTCGGCCTTTTCCCGCTGCGCTTCGTCCCCAAGGGGGGCGATCAGCACCGCGTCGCGCAGGGAAAACTCCATCACGCGATGCCTTTGTCGATTGCCGAAGATCTTACAGAAGGTCAGCGTGCCCGAGGTGATGGAATATTCGTATTACACACAGACATAGCGCCAGGTGACAAAGACCAGCAGCCAGACACCGATGACCGAAAAGGCCAGCAACGGTACGAAAATGCGGGTGAAAAAGCCCACAAGCAGCAGCGTGGCGGTAAACAGAATGTAAAACGCGATGAGCGCGATGCGCGCGAGGATCCACTTGCCCTCTGTTTTTTGCGCCACCACGTATTCGTAGGTAGAAAACTCGTTCATGGGGGACTCCTTTACAAAAATTCATTTAATGTTTACAAAGGTAAAGGCATTCGCTTGACTGCGTTTACTTATGTAAAGAAAATATTTCACAACGGTTTAAAATATTGCCGCGACCGTGCGCGGCGTTGCGAGAGAAACGGGGTATGACGGGGTGAAAAACGGGTCAAAGGGGCGGGCGGAGCAAAAAGGAGGAAAGGCGCGGCCAAAAGAGGCGCGCGGCCCTTGTCACCGATGTCCTTCTCTGTCTGTCCGCAGTGCAAAGTATCACACCCCTCAGTATAGCATAAAATCAGCGCGTTTTCAATCCCCCTTTTTGAAATTGCCCCTTCTCGGTGAGTCGGAGAAGAAATTTTTCGGAAGGGCTTGATATTTTCCTGTTTATTCGGTATAATCATAGGTAGAAACTGTAAAGGAGAATAAAATGAAAGCAGTTATTACCGTAACGGGCAAGGACAGTGTTGGCATTATTGCCAAGGTCAGCGCCCTTTGTGCCGAGCATAAGGCCAACATCACCGAGATCACCCAGAGCGTGCTTTCGGAATATTTTGCGATGATCATGCTGGCCGAGATCGATCAGCTTGATATCCCGTTTGCAGACTTTGCCGACCGCCTGGCGGCACTTGGCAAGAGGAGCGGTCTTGACGCCCGCGCCATGCACGAGGATATTTTCAACTCCATGCACCACGTGTGAGGTGACGGCATGCTGAATGTTTCCGATATTCTTGAAACCATCGGGATGATCCGCGAGGAAAATCTTGATATCCGCACCATCACCATGGGCATTTCTCTGTTCGACTGCGTCAGCGAGGACGAGGACCGCCTTTGCCAGCGCGTGTACGATAAGATCACGCGCAAGGCAAGGGATCTTGTCAAGACGGGCGTGGATATTGAGCGCGAGTACGGTGTGCCCATCGTCAACAAGCGCGTGTCGGTCACGCCCGTGTCGCTCATCGGCGGCAATCTTTCGCCCGACGGCTACCTCAAGCTGGCGCACACCCTGCAGCGCGCGGCGGATACGCTGGGCATCAATTTCATCGGTGGCTATTCCGCGCTGGTGCACAAGGGCATGACCCCCTCGGAGAAAAACCTCATTTCGGTGATCCCCGAGGCGCTGGCCGAGACCGCCAACGTTTGCTCCTCGGTGAATGTGGCAACCACCAAGGCGGGCATCAATATGGATGCCATCCGCCTGATGGGCTCCACCATCAAGCGGGCGGCGGCACTGACGGCTGACCGAAATTCCATTGGCTGCGCCAAGCTTGTGGTGTTTGCCAACGTGCCCGAGGATAACCCCTTTATGGCAGGTGCCTTCCACGGTGTGGGTGAGCCCGATACCGTGATCAACGTGGGCGTTTCGGGCCCCGGTGTGGTGGCGGCTGCCATTCGCCGTGCGGGCGAGGACTGCGACCTTTCCGAGCTTGCGGATGTCATCAAAAAGACCGCATTTAAGATCACCCGCGTGGGGCAGCTGGTGGCCAGCGAGGCCTCGCGCCGTCTGGATACCCCCTTCGGCATTATCGATCTGTCGCTTGCCCCCACGCCCGCGGTTGGCGACTCGGTGGCGCATATCCTTGAGGAAATGGGCCTTGCATCCTGCGGCGCACACGGCACCACCGCGGCGCTTGCGATGCTCAACGATGCCGTCAAAAAGGGCGGCGTGATGGCCTCCTCCCACGTGGGCGGCCTTTCGGGCGCGTTTATCCCCGTTTCCGAGGATGCGGGTATGATCGCAGCGGTGGAGCGCGGCGCGCTGACCATCGAAAAGCTGGAGGCCATGACCGCCGTTTGCTCGGTGGGTCTTGATATGTTTGCCGTTCCGGGCGATACGCCCGAGGAGGTGATCTGCGGCATTATTGCCGACGAGATCTCCATCGGCGTGGTCAACTGCAAGACCACCGCCGTGCGCGTGATCCCCGCCGTCGGAAAGAAGGTGGGGGACTCCGTCAGCTTCGGCGGCCTTCTCGGTGAGGCGCCGATCATGGAGCTGAAGCCCTATTCCCCCGCCAAGTTCATCCACCGTGGCGGACGGATCCCCGCACCCATCCATAGCCTTAAAAACTAATACCGTTTTTGTATTGATTATTTTGAAAGGAACAAAACGACATGAAACTGAGTGTTCTCACCAATCTGTTTGGAAGCCTCTCGCTGGAGGATTCGCTTGACAAGTTCCGCTCTATGGGCATCGGCTGCGTGGAGATCGGCTGCGGCGGCTACCCCGGCAAGGCACATTGCGATCCCGAGAAGCTGCTGGCAGATGAGGCTGCTTATGCCGCGTTTGTGGATTGCTTCCGTCGCCACAACATCAGCATTTGCGCGCTGTCGGTGCACGGCAACCCCGTTCATCCCAACAAGGAGCTGGCTGCCTCCTATCACAAGGACTTTGAAAACGCGGTTCTGCTGGCAGAAAAGCTGGGAATTGATACCGTGATCACGTTTTCGGGCTGCCCCGGCGGCTCACCTGAGGACAAGACCCCCAACTGGGCGACCTGTGCCTGGCCTGAGGATTACCTCGCTGTGCTGGACTACCAGTGGAACGAGGTGCTGATCCCCTATTGGACCGAAACGGCCGCCTTTGCCCGCGCTCACGGCGTGACCAAGATCGCCTTTGAGATGCACCCCGGCTTCTGTGTTTACAACCCCGAGACGCTGCTCCGCTTGCGCGCTGCTGTGGGCGAGACCATCGGTGCGAATTTCGACCCGTCTCACCTCATCTGGCAGGGAATTGATCCCGTGGCGGCCATCCGCGAGCTGGCAGGCGCCATCTATCACGTGCACGCCAAGGACACCAAGATCGACAAGTACAACACCGCGCGCAACGGTGTGCTGGATACCAAGCATTACAGCGACGAGCTGCACCGCTCCTGGATCTTCCGCACGGTGGGCTTTGGCAATGACGATGCCTACTGGCGCGACCTTGTGAGCAACCTGCGCCTGGTGGGCTACGACAAGGTGCTCAGCATTGAGCACGAGGATAGCCTGATGACCACCGAGGAGGGCCTTGAAAAGGCGGTTGCCTTCCTCCGCACGTTGAATATCAAGCAGGAAAAGCCCACGGGAATGCACTGGGCGTAAACTTTCGGAAAATAGCAAAAATCTCACCCCGATGTGGCACTAACGTCCATCGGGGTGAGGTTTTTTGTTGCCGTTTTCTTCGGGAAGCGGCAATAAAGCAGCATTTTGTCAAGGATGCTCTGCGGCATCCTTGACTCCGCCCGCGCTCGGAATGACAGACGAATGCTTGGGCGGCACCAAAAAAGGCTTCCCCTATGAGGGGAAGCTCCCGCGAAGCGGGTGATGAGGTGAAAAAAACAATCCCTCAGCCGCCTTCGGCGTCAGCTCCCTTTACACAAGGGAGCCTTTGGCTTCTTTTGTTTACGGCAAACCGCCTGCGCTCAGAATGACACAAAAGGGTATGTGGTATGCACAGCCGTGGAATGCATCGCGGAT
>JAZNFZ010000090.1:0-15598 GCA_045576195.1 Eubacteriales bacterium
TGTGTCGGTCACAGACAATCTACACACGCGGGTAGCCCTTTTTTGCATGATCGGTGCAAGAGCGAACTCCCGATGCATGTTCACCACTGCATGACGCCCCGACCAAGGCCGTGGTACTCCTCGGTGGGACGGGCGGCACTAAGGCCGCGGCACTGCCTGATTAGGCAGCCATTGCGACAGTATCGTCAGCGTGTAATTTTAAAATTTGAGCCTTTTACGTGATTGCTCGGCACGCCACGCTTATCCTGCTTCAAAATCCCCGTCGAAACCTTTACGGGCCCTTGAATGCCTTACTATTATAGATGATTTTGGGGAAAATGTCAAGGGGGATCATTCCCCGCGGTTGCCGCCCTTGAAGGCACGCTCCATATCCCGCTTGGCGGCCGCCTTGGCCAGATCCTCGCGCTTGTCGTATAGCTTTTTGCCCCGACAAAGGCCGATCTCCATTTTTACCCTCGATCCCGAAAAATAAAGCGACAAGGGAATGACCGAAAAACCCTTTTCCGCGCTGCGCCCCGCAAGGCGCAGGATCTCACGCTTGTGCATCAGCAGCTTTTTGGGGCGTCTTGGCTCACGGTTAAACACATTTCCCTTCTCATAAGGGCTGATATGCACACCCATTGCAAAGATCTCGCCGTCCTTGAAGGAGCAGTAGGAGTCCTTCAAATTCACCGCTCCCTGCCGCAGGCTCTTGACCTCGGTGCCAAACAGCTCCACGCCCGCCTCAAATTTTTCGTCTACAAAATAATCGTGCCACGCTTTTTTGTTTTGCGCGATCAGGCGATTTCCGCCTGCCTTTTTTTCTGCCAAGAGGAATCCCCTCCTATCCTTTTATCATATGCCATATTTGGCTCGTTTTATACATTTTATGATCCGCAACGCGAGCAGGCTCGCGTTTTTCCTGCGGTCACTGCCTCGTCAAGTGTGCCGCTATGCACCTCCTTGGCGCTTTTGAGATACGAGCAATCGCTCTTCAGATGATACACCTCACCGCCCGCTGTGTAATAGACCGTCGAGGGCGCGGTATCGGAGCTATCTCCGCCTCCATCCGCGGTGTCCTCGTTGCCGCCTGCGGTGTCCCCGTCGCCTCCCGTGCTATCCCCATTGCCTTCTGCGGGCGGCTGCTCTTGGGAAGGGGTTTTGTCTTCAAGCTCCCGAATGAGCTGCGCCAGCTCCTCGGCATCCAGCGCCGTGCCGCCCGCATCAAAGGCGGTCGGTGCGCTGCAGGCACAGAGAAAAAGCAGCGCTGCCAGCAGGATAATGGAAAGAATTTGCTTCATCAGGCCTCCTCCAGCAATCGCTCCAGCACCTCAAGCCGCGAGCAGGAAAACTCATACGCCCGCTTATAGGCATCGTTGTGGCGGCAGCATTGCTCCATATCGCCAAAAATGTCATACATCAGCACGCCAACGCCGAGATCCTCGCGCAAGAGGAGCCTTTCACAGATCGCACGCGCCTCCTCATAGTGCTCCTTTTCCATCAGGCAAAGCGCCGCAATGCGCTCGGCACCGAGATCCCCCCGATGGCAGGCCAGATAATGCTCTACCTCACCCATACGGCCTGCGCGCATTGCCTCCAGCGCCAGCACATATTCGCAAAAGGGGTCGCCAACGGCGCGTGCCGTGCTGACCTCGCTCTCCTCCAGCACATCCGAGGTAAGGGTGGGCGAGACCTCTGCCATGGCGCGCAGATACACCGCAATGCGGCCGCGCATCCAATCGGTTCGGTAGGCGGTCTTGTCGGCGGCCAGCAGGGCGCGGTCAAAGGCGGCAACGGCCACCCTCAAATGCCCCTCTGAAAAGGCCTGCCGTGCAAGGCCGTATTCGCACTCGGCGCGAATGAGGGAAAGCTCATCGTCGCTCTGCTCGCCAAAGGTAGCGGAAAGCACCGAAAGGCAGCCCGAAAAATCTCCTGAGGCAAAGGCGCGGCGCACATTGGCGATGCCCGTCATTTTACGGTAGGCAAACTCGTCGCCGTCATCCGCCAGCAGATAGCCCACGGGCACGCCGAGCCGCCCCGCCAGATAGATCGCCGTTGGCAGAGAGGGCAACGCCGCGCCGCGCTCGATGGTGCAAAGCATATTGCGCGTGATCTGATCACCCGCAAGATCGGCCTGGGTCATCATTTTGGAAAGCCGCAGCTCTCTTATTTTCTCTCCGATCTCCACGCTACCCCTCCTTTGTAAATTTAATTTACTTTATTGTAGCACAAACTGCAAATAAAATCAAGTACCTTTACAAACCTTTTGCAATTCGGTATAATAGAGGTAACAAAGCAAGGAAGGATCACTGCCATGAGCGCTTTTACACTAAGAATTCTGGCCGTTTGCCTGATGATCGTCGATCACGCGGCCATCGCCCTCCCCCTGCCCTATCCGCTCTATCTGCTGATGCGCGGCCTTGGGCGGCTTGCCTTTCCCCTGTTTGCATTTCTCATTGCAAACGGCTATCGCTACACCAAAAGCCCCACGCGCTACGGGGCGCGCCTGCTTATTTGCGGGCTTTTGAGCGAGGTGCCCTTTGATCTGTTCTTTCTGCACACTCCCTTTTCCCTTCAAAGGCAAAATGTATTTTTCACGCTTTTCCTGGGGCTGCTTGCCATTTACGCCTGCGATCTCTTTCGCAAGCGGCGCCTTCGCTTGCCGATGGCACTGCTTGCCATCGCGGCGGTTCTCGGGGCCGATCTGCTCCGCACCGACGGTGGCGGCATTGGTGTGCTGATGATCCTTGCCTTCTACCTGCTCCCCGCAAGGCCCTTTCAAATTGCCATTTGTGCCGTCTTTGCCTGCCGCAATCTGGGATTTTCGCTTCTCCGCAGCCTCAAAAATGCCCTTCTTTCCGCCGCAGCCCCCGTCCTTTCGGTCACACGCTCCGATCTTCTGGCGCTGTGCGCGGTTCTGGCGATCATTCCGATCCTTCTTTACAATCACAAAAAAGGCCCCACACCCACCTCGCGGGCGGGAACGCTCTGCCTGAAATACGGCTTTTATCTCCTTTATCCGCTGCACCTTCTCCTTCTTTCTCTTGTGTAGGATTTTTATATTTTGAAAAAATATTTATATTTACAAGCCCCCCGAAGTGTGCTATTCTTAACATAGAAAAAACAGGAGGGATCTGATGAAGCAGCTGAATTTCAACAAGGATTGGGAATTTACCCTTGATCACGATTTAGACGCCTTTTCTCTTTACGGCTTCCGCAAATACAGCGATGCCATGGGTGCGCCCGCGCGCTTTTACGAGCACAATAATTGGCAGAAAATTGATCTGCCCCACGACTGGGCGGTGGCCCTTCCCAAGGATCTCGCGCTGGATATGACCTACAGTGCGCGCAACAAATCCCGCTATCACGCCGAAATGTCGGAGCTTCATTCCGAAAAGGAGGAGGTCTTCAACATCGGCTGGTACCGCAAGAGCTTTACGCTGCCCGAGGCGTATGCGGACAAGCGACTGTTTCTTGAGTTTGAGGGTGTGTTCCGCAATGCCGACTTTTTTGTGAACGGCGTTTATATGGATCACCACAACAGCGGCTACACGGGCTTTTTGTTTGAGATCACCGATCACGTGCACGCGGGTGAGACAAACTCGGTGGCCGTGCGCGTGGATGCCGAGCAGCCCGAGGGCTGGTGGTATGAGGGCGCGGGCATCTACCGCAATGTCAACCTCCTTGTGGGTGAGCCTATTTATTTCAAGCCCTATGAGACCGTGATACGCGCTACCACCGAGGGTGATGTTTCGGCAAGCGCCATTTTGGTAAACGACACCGAAAAAGAGATCTCCACCGAGGTGCTCTGGCAGATCCGCGACCCCTCGGGCGCTGTGGTGGCCGAGAAAGCCACCACAGCCACCCTCGCTCCCTTTCACGAGGCGGGCATTACCGCGGCGCTCAAAATTGCCTCTCCCCTGCTCTGGGATGTGGACAGCCCCAATCTCTACACGCTGACGGTCAGCGCCATTGACGAGGTGAGCGAGACCTTTGGTCTGCGCTCGATCTACTTCGACCCCGATAAGGGCTTCTTCCTCAACGGCAGACCCTTAAAGATCAACGGCGCCTGCGTGCATCAGGATTTTGGCGGCGTGGGTGTGGCGCTTTCCGACAACCTCAACTACTACAAGATCCGAAAGCTGAAGGAGATGGGGGCCAACGCCTATCGCGCCTCGCACAACGCCCCCACCCCTGCCCTGCTCCGCGCCTGCGATGAGCTTGGTATGCTGGTGATGGATGAGACCCGCTGCTTTGGCACCTCGCCCGAGGCGCTCCGCCAGCTTACCCATCTCGTGAAGCGTGACCGCAACCATCCCTCGGTCTTCCTCTGGTCGATCGGCAATGAGGAATTTACGGTACAAAGCCAGGTCTGGAGCAAAAAGCTTGCCGAAAAGGTCTGCCGCATCATCAAGGAGCTGGATCCCACCCGTCCCACCACCTACGGCGGCAGCAACGGCGTGGATTTTACGGGTGCCAACAGCGCGGTGGACGTGCGCGGTGTCAACTACATCCGCAACGCCAAGATGATCGACCAATACCACAAGGATCACCCCACCCAGCCCGTGGTTGGCTCGGAGGAGACCTCCTTCCTCAATATGCGGGGCGGCAAGCGGACCGATTTTGCAAGAGGCGAGCTGAGCTGCAACGGCGATACCACCACTCCCTGGGGCGCAACGCCCAAGGGCTGGCTCAAATTTTACGACAAGCGCCCCTGGTTCTCGGGCGGCTTTATGTGGACGGGCTTTGACTATCGCGGCGAGCCCAATCCCTTTGCCTTTACCAACCCCTCCTCGGTGTGGGGCCCTATTGATCTTTGCGGCATGGAAAAGCCCACCTTCTACTACCACAAGGCCTGGTGGCTGGACGAGCCCGTTCTGAAGATCGCTCCGCACTGGAACTTCCGCAAGGGAGAGAAGGTGGAGATCACCACCTTCACCAACTGTGAGGAGGTGACGCTCTACATCAACGGCAAGAGCTGCGGCACCAAAAAGGTAGAGCGGTTTGACACGCCGATCTTTGAGGTGATCTTTGAGCCGGGTGTGATCGTTGCCGAGGGTATGAGAAACGGTAAGCTCTACCGCGACGAGATCCGCACGGCGGGAAAGCCTGCCGCGATCAGAACGGTTCCCGTGCTTCCCTGCCTCAAGGAGGGTGACATCGGCATTGTGGAGCTGCAGGCCATCGACAAGGACGGGGTGCTCTGTCCCACGGCAAGCAACGCGGTGGAGCTTTCCCTCAAAAATGGCCGCATCGTGGGCGTGGGCAACGGCGACCCTGCTGACCTTTACCCCGAGCAATTTGCCGACGGCGAGGAGGCCAGATACATCAGGACCTTTGTGACCGAGGACGACATCTACTACGTTCCCCCCAAGCAGCCTAACACCCACACCATCTGGAAAGGTGAGCGGCACTGGGTGGTGGAGCGCGAGGAGATCGCCGCCCCCTTCGAGGACGACTATCGCTTTGTTCCCAAGCACGTCGATCTTGAGGCCAACAAAAAGCAGCGCACCTTTGTGGCGCGCTTTGACGATGCGGCAGAATTCGAATACATCGAATTTGAGCGTCTGCACGGTGCCGCTACGGTTTATCTGAACGGTGTCGAGATCGGTAATAACAGACAGGGGCTGCCCCGCCAGACCTTCAACAAAAACAACCGCCCTTACCGCTTCTGCTGCAAATTCAAAAAGGGCGAGAACGAGCTGAAGATCGTGACTACCCTCACGGAAAGCACCCGAAACGGTATGTCGGGCTATGTGAAGCTCGGCAAACGTGTGCCCGCCGGGTGGAGCGTCCACCTTTACTACGGGCGTGCCCGTGTCTTCCTCAAAGCCGACGATCTCACAGCACTTTCCGCGAGGCTCATTAAAAAATAAGCAAAAAACGGCAGTCGCAATGCGGCTGCCGTTTTTTTGTGCTGCGGATCAGAGTCCGCGCTTGATATAGCTGGTATGCAGCACCTCGTGAGCCTTGTGGCTGTTGGGGCTGCCTAAGAACTCGTCATACAGTCTCTTGACATCGGAGCTATCCTGAGACTTACGCAGATCCTTTGCGGCATCGGCGTTGTAAAGGATAGCGGCGCGAACAGCGCGCAGATCGATGCTATTGCGAACCGATGCGGGCTGGTAGGGCTGACCGCCACCGTTGACACAGCCGCCGGGGCAAGCCATGATCTCGATGAACTGCACATCAAGGTCGCCGGACTTCACCTTGTTGAGGAGCTCAGCGGCATTCTTGGTGCCCGAAGCCACCGCAACCTTGACCTCAAGGTCGCCCAGCTTGTAGGCAGCAAACTTCACGCCGTCAACGCCACGAACCTCGGGGAACTCCACCTTCTCCAGCTTCTTGCCGAGAATGACCTCTGCGGCATAGCGCAGAGCTGCCTCCATAACGCCACCGGTTGCACCGAAGATCACACCTGCACCCGAGCCGTTTGCGAAGGGAGCGTCAAACTCCTCGTCGGCAAGAGCCTTGAAGTTGATGCCTGCCTTGCTGATCATACGACCGACCTCACGGGTGGTGATGGCGATATCCACATCGGGCACGCCTGCGGCAGACTGGTCGGGACGACCGATCTCAAACTTCTTTGCGGTACAAGGAATTGCAGAGACGAACACGATGTCCTTGGGATCGATACCGTGCTTCTCGGCATAATAGGTCTTCATGATCGCACCAAACATCTGCTGGGGCGACTTGCAGGTGGAAAGATTCTCGGTCATCTCCGGGAAATAGTGCTCGCAGTACTTGATCCAGCCGGGCGAGCAGGAGGTGATCATAGGCAGAGCGCCGCCGTTGTTGAGACGGCCGAGCAGCTCGTTGGCCTCCTCCACGATCGTCAGGTCGGCGGTCACGTTCATATCGAACACACCGTCAAAGCCGAGACGACGGAGAGCGGCCACCATCTTACCCTCACAATCGGTGCCGGGCTCATAGCCGAAGCACTCGCCGATCTGTGCACGCACAGAGGGAGCGGCGCAGATATAAACCTTTTTGGTAGGATCGCCGAGAGCCTCGAACACCTTGTCTGTATCGTCTCTCTCGTGAAGCGCGCCCGTGGGGCAAGCCACGATGCACTGACCGCAGTTGACGCAGGAGGTGGTGTTCAGCGGCACCTCCATCGCAGTACCGATCACGGTATCAAAGCCACGGTTATTGGCACCGATCACGCCGATGCCCTGCATATTACGGCAAGCAGCCACACAGCGACGGCAAAGAATGCACTTGCTGGTGTCGCGCACGATAGAGGACGAGGAATCGTCGATGCTGCACTCGGTCTTAGCGCCCTTGAAGCGGTTTTCATCCACACCGTACTCCTGGCAAAGTCTTTGCAGCTCGCAGGTGGTGGAGCGCACGCAGGAGAGGCACTCTCTGTTGTGGTTGGAAACCAGCAGCTCGAGGTTGGTCTTACGGGAGGCTGCGATCTTGGGAGAGTTGGTGACGACCTCCATACCCTCCGTTACGGGATAAACGCAGGAGGTGACCATACGGGCAGGGCCCAGGGTGTCACCGCGCTTCTCCTGCACCTCAACCAGGCACAGACGGCAAGCGCCGATCTCATTGATCTCCTTGAGATAGCAAAGAGTGGGGATTTCGATACCGGCATTCTTTGCCGCATCCAGAACAGTAGAGCCTTGAGGGACAGTTACCGGGATGCCGTTGATTTTCAAATTTACCATATCCATCTTTTATGATCCCCCTTCTTAACCTTTGGAAATAGCCTTAAACTTACAAGTGTCGATACAAGCGCCGCACTTCACGCACTTTTGCGCGTCAATGGCAAAGGAAGCAAGCTTCTTGCCGGGAGCGATGTAATCGGTGCGCTCGATGGCACCTGCGGGACACTGCTTTGCACAAACGCCGCAGCCAAAGCACTTGTTCTGATCGATCGTAAAGGCGATCAGCTTCTTACAAACGCCGGCAGGGCACTTCTTGTCTACGATATGAGCAATGTACTCGTCACGGAAGTAACGCAGAGTGGAAAGCACGGGGTTGGGAGCCGTCTGACCAAGGCCGCAAAGGGAGGCCGACTTGATGTAGTTGGCCAGCTCCTCCATACGATCCAGATCCTCAAGCTCGCCCTTGCCCTCAATGATCTTATCAAGGATCTCAAGCAGACGGCGGGTACCGACACGGCAAGGCGTACACTTGCCACAGGACTCGTCCACCGTAAACTCAAGGAAGAACTTGGCGATATCCACCATGCAGTTGTCCTCGTCCATTACGATAAGACCGCCCGAGCCCATCATAGAGCCGATGGCAAGCAGGTTGTCATAGTCGATGGGAGTATCGATGAGGTGAGCGGGGATACAGCCGCCGGAAGGACCTCCGGTCTGCGCCGCCTTGAACTTTTTGCCGTTAGGAATCCCGCCGCCGATCTCCTCGATGACCTCGCGGAGCGTGGTGCCCATAGGAACCTCAACCAGACCCGTGTTGGTGATCTTCCCGCCGAGAGCGAACACCTTGGTGCCCTTGGACTTCTCCGTGCCCATGTTGGCAAACCAAGCGGGACCGTTGAGAATGATCTGAGGAATGTTGGCGTAGGTCTCGACGTTGTTGAGTACGGTGGGCTTACCAAACAGGCCCTTGACTGCAGGGAACGGAGGACGGGGACGGGGCTCGCCGCGATTACCCTCAATTGAGGTCATCAGGGCGGTCCCCTCACCGCAAACGAAGGCGCCTGCGCCAAGACGGATCTTGATGTCAAAGTTGAAATCCGTGCCAAAAATATTCTCGCCCAGCATACCGTATTCCTTGGCCTGGTCGATTGCAATGCTCAGACGCTTTACGGCAATGGGGTACTCTGCACGGACATACACATAGCCCTCATCCGCGCCGATGGCATAAGCGGCGATGGCCATAGCCTCGATCAGCGCGTGGGGGTCACCCTCAAGGATCGAGCGGTCCATAAATGCACCGGGGTCACCCTCGTCGGCGTTACAAGCCACATACTTTTTCACGTTGCCGCGATTACCCGAGGCAAATTTCCACTTCAGACCCGTGGGGAAGCCACCGCCGCCACGACCGCGGAGGCCGGAATCCAGAACGGTCTGGATCACCTCGTCGGGCGTCATTTCGCGCAGGACCTTCTCCAGCGCGAAATAGCCGTCCATTGCAATGTATTCCTCGATGTTCTCGGGGTTGATCACACCGCAGTTCCGCAGTGCAACTCTCTTTTGCTTCTTGTAGAAGGTGGTCTCACTGAGCGAAGCGGCCTCGACCTCCTCCTCGTCCGTCTTGCCTGCCGCCTCGTTGTAAACCAGGCGCTCCACAATTCTACCCTTCTCCAGATGCTCGCTGACGATTTCAGCAATGTCATCCTCGGTCACTCTGCTGTAGAAGGTGCCCTCGGGATAGACAATCATGATCGGGCCAAGCGCACAAAGGCCAAAGCAACCGGTCATTACGATCTTGATCTCGTCTTCAAGACCCTTGGCCTTGAGCTCCTCTGCCAGTCTGTCGCGCAGCTTGTCGCTGTTCGAAGAGCTACAGCCTGTACCGCCGCAAATCAGTACGTGAGAACGAATCATAACTCTTTATCCTCCTTCGATTACTTCTTCATTGCGTTAATGGTGTACTCAGCCACGGGCTTTCCACCCTTAATGTGCTGCTCCAGCACTTCCTTGGCGCGGTCAGCGGTCATCTTAACATAGGTAACCTTCTCCGCATCCTTGGTGTAGACCTCTACAACGGGCTCGTACTGGCAAATGCCGATACAGCCTGTTTGCGTTACGATAACATGATCGCCAAGGCCCGCCTCGCTCACACCCTCAACAAACGCGTTGAGAACGGGACGCGCGCCTGCTGCGATACCGCAGGTGGCCATACCGACCACGATGCGGATGTCACCGCTGGATTTCCGCATGACAACCTTGTCCTGCATTTTGGCTTTGATAGCCTTCAGTTCTTCAAGTGATTTCATTGTGATGATCCTTTCAGAAAAAATATTATATTTTTTGTTTACAACCTCAGGAAAGCGCGCCGTATTGCTCGACAAGATAGGAGTCTATCCAGTCCAGCACCTCGGGCTCGCCGAGCGAGATCTCCTCGCCCAACACCTCTTTGATCTCCGCACAGGATAGGAGAACCGTGCCGCGCGGGGTTTCATGACGGTAATAAAAGTCGATCTCGGGGGAGCCCTGGATCAGCGTTTTTACCGTATCCACCATATTGCCAAGAGGGATAAAATCAATATGGTTTTTGCCAAATCTTGCAAAGGTCGTGGTGCCGTGCTGCTCACTCTCGGATTCGTGCACCGAGGTGATGCGCACATAGCCACCCGTCATTTCTGCCAGCATTTTGAGAAATGGGATCCCAAGCCCCACCCGCCTTGTTTTGCGCGTGGTGAAAAACGGATCTGCCAGTCGCGCCAGCTGCTCCGCGGTCATGCCGCAGCCGTTGTCGCTTACGGTAAGATCCAGCCATTCCTCGACCTCGGCAAGCTCAATGGCAATGCGGGTCGCATTTGCCCTCACCGAGTTCATGGCAATGTCCAGTACATAAAGCGAAAGCTCATCCATGCTGCTCTCCTCCCGTCGTCTTGATGCCAAGCAAATGATCGATCAGGCGGTTTCTCACCAGAGACGAGGAATACTCCGCATCGTCAATGCTCACGGCAAAGCCCTCCTCGGCGATATCGGTAAGCCGATGTGCATCAGAGGATACCACGTGGACAAGGCCGCCCTCAGAAAGCACCGCATGGCGCGAAAGGCACACTGCCAGGGACTCCGCACAATTCAGCTCAAAGGCCGTAAAATGCGGCTCGGGCGGAAAATCGCCCAGCATAGCGATAATTCCGTTTGAGGCTCTGTCGATATGCGCGGGATAGCAAACACCTCCCCGCTTTCGCACCTCGTGATACGCCTCCTCAAGAGTGAGATCCGAGGCATTGATCAGCAAATACTCCTCCTCGGCGACGATCTCATCGTTCTCGTCGAGGATGAACTGTTGCCCGAAGATATCGGGTTGATTTTTAATTTTCATACGCTTCCCGTCCACCAGCTCACCGAACTCCATCGCGCTTTCAAGGTCGCGGAACAGGCAAACCACGTGGATATCCTCCGCTGTGGTCAGCTCCATTCCCGCCACGGGAATGATGCCGTGCTCCCTTGCGATCTTAAAAAAGGCGGGGCAGTTTTTGGTGGAGTTGTGGTCGGTCAGCGCTACGATCTGCAATCCGTTCAGCAAAGACATACCGACAATGTTGCCCGGTGTCATATCCTCGTCGCCGCAGGGCGAAAGGCAGGAATGGATATGCAGGTCGCACCTGTAAAGGCTCACGCCTCCCTCCCCTCGGTCGCTCTGCCGATGGCACAGCAGATCTCAAAGACCGACAGGGGGGTGCTGATCACACACAGGTCGTTTTCTTTTGCCGCGCGCAGCGCATCGGGCTGCAGGATCACATCCTCGGCCAGCACCACCACAGCGGGATCGGCAAGCTCGGCAACGGCAACCACGTTGATGTTTGCCATGATCGTGATCCAGGCAGAGCCTGCACCGACACGGCTCATGGCACGGCTGAGCAGATCGCCTGCATAAACGCCGGAAACGCTTTTATCGGGCTCGCCGCAAAGCACACGGGCAGAAAGAAGCGGACACAGATCACTGACCCTCATTGCCTTCCTCCTTTTCCGCGCGAGCGCGTCGGACGCGGGCATCGAAATGAGCCAAAAGCTCGTCGTTTTTCGGGTCGATGCCGTGCTCCTTCATAAATTGCTTGAGTATCACCGTACACTCCTCGGGGCCCGCCTCGGATTTGACAATATCCTCGGCAAATGCCGCGCAGTTGGGCGCACCGCAGGATCCGCAATCCACACCGGGCAGGGCGCTTGCAATGGCTTGCATATCGCTCATCATCCGCATCGCGACCTTTCGGTCAGAGGAAAGCAGTCCATAAGGGTTATACTCAACGGTTTTTTCGTGAAAATATTTATCGGGGATCCAGTCACTTGCCGGTCGGTTGGGCGACACGGGCAGGTAACGCTTGAGAGATTGCAGTCTTGCCTGGGCGATATAAGGATTGGCCACCACCAGCGCGCCACCCACGCAACCGCCGCTGCAAGCGTTCAGCTCTACAAAGTCGAGCGGGGTGATGTCGGCCCTGTCGATCTGATCCAGCACCTTGATGCAATTCTCGATGCCATCGGCCGCCAGATAGCGGTGATTGAGGATCGCGCTTGACTCGCCACCCGTGGAGGCCCAACCGATGCCGATGATGCCTGCCTCGGTCGCCTCAAGCGGCTCCTCCTTATATTTGTTCATTTTTTCAAGCAGAGCAAAGTACACATCTCTCATAGAGACGGTAGCGGAGATATAATTCCTCTCCCCCGCAAAATTGTTTTTGATGTAGCTGACCTTTGCAGGACAGGGAGAGATAAAGATGATGCCAATTTCCTCAGGCGACAGCTCAGGGTGGGTCTCCACAGCCTTTTCTCTCGCCAGCATAGCCGCAATATCCATCGGCGGCAGGATCGGCATAATGTTCTCGCACAAATAGGGGTAATTGGTGCTGATCAAGCGCATGATCGTTGGGCAAGCCGAGCTGATCACGGGCTTTTTTACATCCTCTCTGTCAATATACTTGCGCGTATAGGCGCTGACAAGCTCGGCGGCGCAGGCCACCTCAAACACATCGTCAAAGCCAAGATCCAGCAGGCCCCTGATGATGTATCCGATATTGTCAAGGTTGTCAAACTGTCCGTAAAGAGACGGTGCGACCAGCGCGACCGTGTGCTTATAGTCCTCCAGCACAGAAAGCGGATCGTGAGTTGCCTTTTTTGCTTTATAGGGGCAAACGCGGATACATTCTCCGCAGTCGATGCAGCGCTTGGCATTGATCACGGCGTGGCCGCCACGGATGCGGATCGCCTCCGTCGGGCAACGCTTCAGGCAAGCGGTGCAGCCCTTACACTTTTCGATATCAAGTGATACCGAGTGCTCATACTCTCGTATCATACACACCTCGATACATTTGATTTTGGAACCGTCAGGATCAGAAGCGGACCTTCATAGTAACGGTCGTCCCCTGCCCTACCACGGTATCGATATGCATTTCATCGGTATATTTTTTCATGTTGGGAAAGCCCATACCCGCGCCAAAGCCAAGATTGCGGATATGATCCTTTGCCGTTGAGTAGCCCGCCTGCATGGCAAGCTCCACGTCGGGAATACCGGGACCCTTATCCGAGAGCACGATGACGATCTCACTGTCCGTGACCTCCACGTCGGCCGTTCCGCCGTTGGCGTGGATCACCATATTGATCTCGCCCTCGTACATAGCGATCGACACCCGTCTGATCACCTCGGGGGGATAGCCCAGCTGACGAAGTGTCTTCTTCACCGCCACCGATGCATGACCCGCAGAGGAAAAATCTGCGCCATCCACATCATAGTGAAGCCGCACCACCTCAGACATGGCGACCCTCAACCGTTCTCGACAAGCCCTCAGCATAGAGAATGCCGCTTGCCTCAAACGCACGCTTCTCGGTGCACATGATCTCAATGCCGCACTCACCGGCCAGCGCCACCATCTCCTCGGTGGGCTTTTTGCCGCGCGCAAATACAATGCAGACCATATCCATCATATTGGCGGTGCGTACCACCTGCGGATTGATCAGACCCGTGATCAACACGCCCTGATCCTTCACATATGCAAGCACATCGCTCATCATATCGCTGCAGCAGGCGGAAATGACCTCGTTTTCGAGATTTTCTCCCCCCGTCAGCAGCTCCGCATCCAAAAGCTTACCGATCTCGCTGATTTTCATATGTTTTCTCTCCGATTTTGCGAGTTTTATTTTGATTGACTCAGCAATACTTTGCCAGAATGCCGGGGACATCTGCCACGGTCAGTCTGCCGTATACCTCACCGTTCACGGTAAGAACGGGGGCAAGGCCGCAAGCGCCGATGCAGCGGGTGGCCTCAAGAGAATACTTGCCGTCGGGAGACGTGCTGCCAACGGGCACCTTCAGCGTGTCTGCGATCTTGTTGATGATATCACCCGAGCCCTTGACGTAGCAGGCGGTGCCAAGACAAACTGCAATGGCAACCTCACCGTCGGGGTTGAGCTTAAACTGCGCGTAGAAGGAAATAATGCCGTAGATCTCCTCCTGCGAAACACCGGTCTCGCGGGCAATGATCTTCTGCACCTCCACGGGCAGATAGCCGTAGATCTCCTGCGCCTCCTGCAGGATCGGCATCATTTTGCCCATTGTGTCCTTATATTTGGCACAAACGGCAATAAGACGCTCTTCCTGCTCCTTGGTACCGTGAAATTCGACCGTAGTCAATTTCTTTTTCATAAATTGAACCTCCTCGGTAAACGTTCGTTGCATACAAAGGTACCTGATATGCCTACTATATGCATTATATCCATTATACACGAAACACACGAAAATGTCCATATTTTTTGACAAATTTTTTTCAATTTCCGTGCTTTTTTCTTTGCCAAAATCCCACTTTTTTCTTCCTGCAATTTCACTGTTTTCAAGTTGCAAAAACTCGGCTTTTTTTCGTTAAAAATTTGTTTTTTGGCGCTTTTTTGAATAAATTCCAAAGCCCACTTTCCCGTTTTTTCGGCCACCTCCCTGCAATTTTTTCTTTTTGCCGCGGGCGCGCGCAAAAACGCGGTACTTGGGTGACACAGCACTGCCAAAAACCCCTCGGCGCGGCTGATTTACAAGATCCTCTTTCACTCGCCGCTTTGTCTTATTTTCATGTTCCGCCAACTCACAAATCCGTAAATATCGTTGATCAAAAACACCGCAAAGCAGGCTGAAAAGGACCATAAGAAGCTGACCGAAGGAATTTCCCTTTGCACTGAAGATCAGCGAGGTTACACCGATCAGCGAGGCGGTCAGTGTCAGGTAATTTTCTCTGTCAAATATGCAGAATGACAGCACAATGAGCGAGGCCGACAAGCCCCACAGCACACGCTCCGTTCTCGAAAAATATGTGATCGCCCTCTTCATCCAATGCATCATAGCCTCCTCTGAAAAAAGCACCCGCACGCACATCTTCAAAGACCTAACGATGTGCATACGGATGCTTTTGCATCTTGCTACCCGGTGGCAGCTTTCTCTGTTTTTTACATTACGTCATAATTCTTGCCGCAGCATTGCCGAATGCGCCAATGGCGCGAGAGGCAACATAAAACGTTGCACCAATTCACGCCAACGCCCAACGCCTGTTCGGCTCGACAAATTGGAATTTATCGTCTGATGCCATTCTTATCAAAAGTTTTATTTAATACTTTTTCGGTTAAAATTATGGAAATTATAATTGGAATAAACTGAATTCCGCAAAGAACGGCACCAACTGTTCCCACAACATTCTCCAGCCCACCAAATACGAACATCATTACGATAACAGATAGCGGTAGCATTATCAATCCGCTGATAAACCATATTTTACCACAATACTTGTGTGCAAAAATCCAAGTATCTTTATTTTTCATAGACATAGATGTTCTGTATCCAAATACCGTATTGATATTTTTAGGAGCAGTTTTTAAAAAATATTTACCAAAGCCTATCATAGTAAAAGGAAGCAGCAAATCTATAATCAACATATAAATCCAAAATCCCATTAGCAAAGCCCCCTACAAATTCAAGTTTATCTATT
>JAZNFZ010000091.1:0-9293 GCA_045576195.1 Eubacteriales bacterium
AGGATTTGTTCCGTTATATTCTCGGAGTATGCTTTTTGTTATAAAAACGTAAATCGAGGCAACCCCGTAAGAAAGGTCGCCTCGGTCTGATATTATTTGTCTTTGCGTAAAACCTTTTTATGCCATGACCATTTGCCGCAATTCGGACATTTCATATATCTGGTTCTGCCCATATGGGCCGCCATCAGCACACTCCCGTAGGTGGGTACATAGCGATGCCCGCACTTGGCGCACTCATAGTAGCCCGCCACCTGCTCGATCCAGAGCGCAAAGGCACAGCCCACCACAAAGGGCACAAAGCCGATCACGATCAGTAGGATCCGCATCCAGCTCTCCATCGGCACAAACGAGGCGATCATCACCAATGCCACCAGCACCACCGACACCATCGCGCCGATGAAGATCTCCAAGGCAAGCAGCTTTCTGTCCGCCTTTTCCTTTTGCGCCATCATCTCAAGTAGATTTTTTTCCAATTCCTTGTTGTACTCATCCATTGTAACAACCTCCCCACATAATAAATCATTGACGTTGATGCCAAGCACGCCGCACAGCTCCAGCATAATGGAGGAATCCGGCATTGCTCTGCCCGTCTCCCATTTTGATACGGCCCTGTCGGTGATGCCCAGCCGTTCTGCCAGCTGCAGCTGCGTCAGGTCGCGGCTTTTTCTGCGCTCGGCAATAAATTTTCCGATCTTTACCTGATCCATTGTTCTCCTCCTTTCACCTCTATGTTACACAAAACAAAGAAAAAAGTCCACACACCGTTGGTTGAGTGGGGAAAATCCAACCCTCGGTAGAATGAAAAAGCATTGTTTCTCACACCGTTACAGGCCTTTTATCGACAAAAGCGGCGAGCAAAGCCGCAGCGGCGGCAGAGCTCCTCGGCGGCGCGATGCACCGTAAAGCCGTCATAGATCGCTTTGGCACGCCTTGATGCCAATAGGTCCGCCAACGGTGTCGAAAACAGATTGCCAAGGGCAAGATGCCCGTCGGCATCCAAGCAGCAGGGCACCACCGTGCCGTCACACAGCACCCCGATCTGATTGCGAAGCCCGTGGCAGAAAAGTGGCGTGTCGGCGGGGGTCGCGGGGGCCTTCGGGTCGGGCCAGTCAAAATGCTCGCCCCACTCCAAGAACACAAGGGGTGCCATGCGATAACCGCTGCGGATCGCACCCCATTCCCCCTCAAACGCCCTGTGCAGGGCAGACAGGATCTCCTCGTTCCCGCCATCCGCGCCGCCGATATTCCACAGCCGAAGCACGGTGATCACCCCCGCCGCGGCGCTCCTCTTGGCAAACGTGATACAGTGGGAGAGATAATCGGGCGCGCAAAACGCGGTGTTCGCCCGGGGCGCATGAAGCGAAATGCTGATCTTATAGGGCCTCGCCGCAAGCACCGCCTCGCCCCGCTCACAAAGCAGCGTGCCGTTGGTGGTCAGCATCGGGCGAAAGCCCTTTTCCCGCGCCCGTTTCACAAAAAGGGGCAGCAACGGGTGTAAAAACGGCTCACCCATCAGGTGAAAATAGAGGTATTGCACCTCCCCCGCAAGGCGGTCGGTCAGGTGCTCAAATTCCTCCTCGGTCATGGTGCGCGGCAACCGCCCCGTCCCGTGGCAAAAGGAGCAGGATAAATTGCACCGATTGGTGATTTCAAGATAGGCCTTTTCGATCATAGCAGCTCCTTTCGCTTTTTTATTAGCATACCACAAACCCGCAAAAAATGCAACCTCTTTTCGGGGGCAGGCCTGCTCCCCCGCGCCGCGGCACCACTGTCGAATTGTTTTGACGGTATTTTTTTGGCCAAGCGCTTGACAAACCGCGGCTTTTTGCATATAATAAAAGAGTCCGCAGGCATAGTCTAGTGGTAAAACCCCTGCTTCCCAAGCAGGAGATGCGGGTTCGATTCCCGTTGCCTGCTCCAAAGAGAAAGGGCCCCCATTTTGGGGGTCCTTTCTCTTTGGGGTTGGGCTTCGCGGATGAGAACCTCTGCCGCTTATTCCCTATGACTTTGCGCTATATTGGATAGCGGCAGAAAAGATCGGCGTTTTGCTCCGCAAATGGCGGTGTTCAGCCGCCAAGCCGATCTTTCGGCGTCTGCGGCTGTGCCGCAGTAAGTGGTTCGACTTCCCGTTGCCTGCTCCAAAGAGAAAGGGCCCCCATTTTGGGGGTCCTTTCTCTTTGGAGCTCGCGCGGAGCGCCACGGCTTGCGCGGAAGCGCCAAGCGCGGGTTCGCATTTGCGCCGCAGAGCGCGTCAAGCTTGCTTGTAAGCGACAAGGCGCAAAATCTTCGCCGCAGGCGAAATTCCCGTTGCCGCCCCTTGTGGGCGGTGCCATATCGTAACGTCTCCACATGGACGATCGATCTCTTTGGATGCATTCATTTTGATATATCCGATGGCTCTTGAAATGACAGAACGATACCGTAGGGGCGATTCACGAATCGCCCGTTTTTTATTTTGCAATCTTTTTTGGCGGGCGTTTCGTGATTCCCCCCTACGACACGGGACAACGTACATCTTCTGTTATGTGTACACATCGTAATAAGATCCCTCGGGCGTACTGTCATCGAAATGTTCTGACCGAAAACGCTTTCCTTGCGGCAACTTCTTTTTGCTATCCATTCTATCTCCATCCCATTATCATAAAAATCGGCAGAGGGACGATCCTCTGCCGATTTTTGTTGGGTTTTTGCCGTTGGAAACACCGATTCCCTCAACGGCGGCTTGCAAGCATCCTTCAAGAGACTCGCGAGAAGAAGCCCTTTTGATTTGTTTTTTAACGTCAAAAGCTCACATCATCCCGCGTCATACCGAGGGCGGCAAGCAGGGCTTGCTCGGCGGCCTCAACGGAGAGCCCCGCGCTCTTGCGGGTGGCTACCGCTCGACCGAGATCATCGGTAAGGGTAACGGTCAGCAGGTCGCCCTCCGCCCTTGTGGCAAGGGTGTAGCGGCGCACCTCGGTGAGCACACATTCCGCCTCGCCCGAAAGCACCAGAGCGCCATAGCCCGCAGGCACAAAAAAGCTGTCGCCAGCTGCGAAGGGCGTTTCCGCGATCCTGCCCTGCCCGCGGGTGCAGGTGAGCAAAAGGAAGCTGCCGCCATCCACAAGGAGCCGCGCCTCGCCCGAAAGCGAGAGGCTTCTTGCGGTGAAATAGCGGCTTGCCGCCAGCAGATCGCCCTGCCATTTCACGGGGGTGTATTGCTCAAAACGCATCACGTCAAGGGCCTTATCCACGTGCAAGGGGCGCTTGCTGCCATCCTTATCCACGCGATCGTAATCGTATACGCGGTAAGTGACATTGCTGTTTTGCTGCACCTCGCAGACAAGGCATCCGCGGCAGATGGCGTGCACCGTGCCTGCGGGAATGAAAAAGCAATCGCCCGCTTTGACGGGGTAGGCCCGCAGCAGATCGGCAAAGCGGCCCGCCGAGATCGCCTCGCGGCACTCCGCAGCGGTGACATCGCGGCGAAAGCCAAGGAGCAGCGCTGCGCCCTCCTCGGCCTCCACCACATACCACATCTCGGTTTTGCCGAGCGAATTTTCATTTTTTTGTGCATAGGCATCATCGGGATGCACCTGCACCGAAAGATCCTTTTTGGCATCGATCAGCTTGACAAGCACGGGAAAGGTGCCAAACGGTGCAAGATTTGTGCCAAGCTCGGCGGGTGTGACCGCCTCGGCAAGGGTGCGACCGTCAGCAAGACGGGTAAGCCCCGCCTCGTGGAAGGAAAGCTCCCAGCTCTCGGCGCAAGGAGTGGGCGCGTCGACCTTTCCGTAGCGCTCCTTCAGCTTGTCGCCGCCCCAAAGATAATCCTTGCAGGCGGGATAGAGTTTTTCAATTTGCATAGCGGCTCCTTTTCCCCTTCAGCATCAGGGTGATGATCTCAAAGGGCTTCACGGTGAGCTTTATTTTCGCACCGTCTGCAGGGATCTTGGCAATCTCGCGCTCCATCAGGTCGCAGAGCACCGCCTCCCCGAAGTCAATGCCCACGGTCAGCGTCACATCGCTTTGGCGGTTGGCGGTTTCGTACAGACGAATGACAGTATGCTCCCCCTCCTCGCTTTGCTTGACGGTATCCACGATGATGTTGTCGCAATCAGCCGACACAAGGGAGAAGCACCCGGGCAGCTTGCCCTTTTCGTTGCCTGCGGTCAGCACCGCCTGCAAAGGACGGTTCAGGTCAAAGGCCTGCTGCACCACATCGCTGTCGGCAAGAGCGCCGCTGTGTGAGCAAAGTGCATAGGTGAAACGGTGCTTGCCCTTGTCAGCCATAGGATCGGGATCGGTGCCGCTTTTCAGCAGCGTCAGCCCCAGGGTGTCGTCCAACACGCTGTAGCCATACTTGCAGTCATTGAGCAGCGCCACACCGAAGCCCCCCTCCGACACGTCCACATATTTGTGCGCGGGGAGCTCAAATCTCGCCACGTCCCAGGTCGTATTTTGATGGGTGTTGCGCTCCACCGTACCAAACTGAATGTCGCAGGTCGCCTTGGCGGTATTGAGATCCAACGGGAAAAGAGCCTTGAGCATAATGTGCTCGTTCTGCCAATCGATCTCGGTGTCAAAATCCACGCGGGCAACGTCGTCATAGAGCCAAACCGTCTGCTCCACGCGGCTGGAAAGGTAGTGTCGCGCGATCCGCACACCCTTGCGGGCACCGTCCTCAACCACCGTCACGCGTTCCACATCGTCCATATCCCAATGCTTCTCACGGTAACCGCGGCGCAGCTCCCAGTTGTCATACTTCATCGGGATATCCTCATAGGTGCGCAAAAGGTTGGCGCGCTTACCCTTCGGCACAATCTCGCGCGCCGCGCGCTTGTCCCAAATGCTGCAAAGCGCATAGGTATCGTCAAAGGTCAGACAGTAAAAGTCATTTTCGAGCACCCTACCCTCGGCGCGCACGCGCGAAGCGGTCTCGGCAGGCATCGGGAAGTATTTGTAGCCCTTGGCGGGCACGTCTGCAAAATAGTAGCACTTGCCGCCGACACGCGCCACACTGCTTGTCTTTTGCGCGTTGCCGTTAAAGACCACCACACCCGCAGGGGCCGCAATATCTGTCCCAACGGTATCAAAAACGCGCTGCTTGATGTCGTTTGCCTCCTCAAGAAGTGCGGCATATTCTCTGTCACAGACCTCGTACACCTCGTGGATCGAGGAGCCGGGGATAATATCGTGGAATTGGTTGGTCAGCACGCACTCCCAGAGATCGCGCAGCGCCGCCTTGGGATAAGCCTTTCCGAAAAGCTCCCTGCCCATCACCGAAAACAGCTCGGCGTCGGCCAGGGCAAACTCGCTTTTGCGGTTGTTTTTCTTGTTCTTTGCCTGCGAGGTATAGGTACCGCGATGGTATTCAAGGTAGAGCTCGCCCTCCCAACGGGGAAAGTAGCGGTTTTCAAGGCACCGCTCGCGCAGGGGCGCAAGAAATCCCATAACGGTATCAAATTTTGCCGTTGGGCATCCGGGCAGACCCTTTGCCATGCGGCCGATCTGCTCAATGTGCGCGGGGGTGGTGCCACCGCCGCCGTCGCCGTAGCCCACGGAGAGCAGCACCTCGTCGGAGAGCTCCTTTTGCCTCAATCTGTGCCAAGCGCCCATCACGTGGGCGGGATCTCCCAGGGCGTTGTAGGTGGTGCGGTTATCGGGCGCGGCGTCCTGCTTCTTTCTCTGTGCGGTCAGAAAATAGGTAAAGACCTCGCTGCCGTCAATGCCGCGCCAGGAAAAGATATCATAGGGCACGGCGTTGGTATCGTTCCAGCTGATCTTGCTGGTGACGAAATATTCCACACCCGATTTCTTTAAGATCTGCGGCAGTGCGGCCGAGTAGCCAAACACATCGGGCAGCCACAAAACCTTGCTCTCGACCCCAAACTCCTCCCGCATAAAGCGCTTGCCGTGCAGGATCTGGCGCACCAGGCTCTCGCCGCTGATGAGGTTGCAGTCGGCCTCGACCCACATCGCACCCTCTACCTCCCAGCGCCCCTCGCGGACATAACGTCGGAGCTCCTCGTAAAGAGCGGGTGCCTCCTCTTTGACCATCTTATAAAGAATGGGCTGCGAGGACATAAATTTGTAGTCGGGATAGCGGCGCAAAAGATCGACCACCGTGGCAAAGGAGCGCTGCGCCTTTTCCCTGGTCTGCGCCACCGTCCAGAGCCACGCGATGTCAATATGGGTGTGCCCCACACAAGCAGCCTGCGGCAGCCCCCTCTCGCACGCCTTGCCGTAAAACTCGGTGGCCATAAAATCGGCAGCCGCGGCAAGCGAGGCGCGGTAGGCCGCCGAGCGCGGCTCGCGCAGGTCAATGAGATTGACAGCATTGGCAAGGGGGAGGAGCAGCCTCGCGTATTCGCGGCTTTGTGGGTCGGTCAGCTTCAGCACCTCAAAAGGCACGGAAAGGTCAAAATAAAGACCGTCTGCCACCTTATCCACTTCAACAAGGGAAAGGCGGGGGGCAAAGAGGCAGGGCTCGTGCGATGCCGAAAAGTAGGTGGGGCAGTGCACGCCCGTGTAGGCGTAAAGGTAGAGGTCAAACTCGGTTTTTGCGCCGTCCAGTAAAATCTCGGCATGGTTGACGTCAAAGGTGTGGGGCAGCTCGCCCTCGATGTAGACAAGCACCTGGGGCAGCGTGGCATCCCAGCCCTCGCCCACCGAAAGCTGCAGCGACAGCGCCTTTCCCCTCATGCGCGGCGGCACCTTGACACGGGTATAGAGCCAAAAATGAGCATCGTAGCCCGACAAGACCTGATGCTCGCCCAGCGCCTGCCAGCTCTCATCCACAGAGGGCAGCTCCGAGCCCTTTTTGTAGTCGGCCGCGCGAAAAACAAGGCCGCCGATGGGCTCTTTGTCAAGAATACGGTAATGCCTTAGGTATTGCAGCGTTTTTTCCACTCTTTCCACATTGTGTCTCATATGTGTGCCCCCTTTTTTTCTATCTTCAATATAACACACCAAGGCCCACCCTGTCTTGCTTTATATTTCAAAAAACTTGTGATATTTTCCACTTTTTCCGCCACAGCCCTTGACAAGCGCCCCGAGATCCCCTTATAATGGGGGTATGAGACACTTATCTTATAAAACCGCATTTCTAAATCCGCAGGAGCAGCTTGACTTCCACTTTTATTATAAGCCCAATGTCAAGCCCCACTCCCACGATTACTATGAGTTTCAGTTTGTGGTCAAGGGTCGCTGCTATTACCGCACCGAGGGAATTACCCACACCGTTGGAAGGGGGGATATGCTGTTTACCAAGCCCGATGAGGTGCACGAGCTCCACCGCTTTGACGACAAGGACTTTCAGCTCATCACCATCTCGGTCACGCCCGACTGCCTTGCGGGGCTTTGCCTTGCATTTTCCTCCCAATTTTTTGACGAGATCCGCGAGGGTCGGTGCTTTGTGATGCCCTTTCGGGATTTTGAGTACGATTACCTCACCAATCTGTTCCTCCATCTGCCGATTCCCGAGCAGGATCCCCACCAGCTCTCCCTGCGGATCAAAACCTGGATCATAGCGGCTCTTTCCGCCATGCAAAGCTCGCTTTCCGCCCCTTTTTCTGACTATCCCCGCTGGTTTGGCGATATTTTGCAGGAGATGAACTCCCCCCTACAGATCGGTAAGCGACTGTTTGAGCTTCCTCACATGACCGAGCACTCCCCCACCACGGTGGGAAAATTCTTCAAGCGCTATTTCGGCATAACGCCCAACGCCTATTTTCAGGCGCGGAAGATCGACTATGCCTGCCACCTGCTCCGCACCACCAACAAAACCACCCTGGACATTGCCGCGCAGGTGGGCTTTGACTCGCTCTCGCATTTCAACCGCATCTTTAAGGAGCAAAAGGGGGCAACCCCGCGCGACTACCGCAACGGGTGAGAGCTCCACACCGTTCTATACCGTTCAACAAAAGGCACGGAGCAAGAAAACGGCTGAACACTGTAGTGTTCAGCCGTTTTTTGGTACGTTATGCCATCAAATGGGGGTCAGTCAAGGTGAAACACCTTGACAAGATCCACCGACACGGGGCTGTTGTCGGGGTTGGTGTCCATAATATCCGCCATATAGTCCCACCATTTGCGGCAGATGGCAGTGTCCGCCGAGCGCGACCACTTCTCCTCGCTCTCGATCTCAATATAGCCAAACAGCACATTGGTCTCGCGGTCAAGAAAAATGGTGTAATTGCTGCCGCCGTATTCGTGGATCATCTCCTTCATTTCAGGCCAGAGCGCGTTGTGCCGCTTCTCATACTCCTTTTCCATTCCCTCGTAAAGCTTCATTTTAAAGCCCTTGATCATTGCCCGATACCGTCCTTCCTCTGTTTTGCGGCGTTTTGCCCGCGAGGGACGCCGCTCTTACCTATATTGTACCACTCCCGCGGCGGGTCGTCAATACCCTTTTGCGGACAACGGCAAGGCGGATCTTAGTCCTCAATATCCACAAGCCTTGAAACAGTGGTGCCTAACACCTCTGCAATTTTGAAAAGAGTTTTGAGGGATGGGCAAAAATAGCTGCCCGGGCCCTCGAGCTGCGAGATGTAGCCCGCGGAAAGCTCGCACGCCTCGGCCAATTCCTCCTGCGTCATGCCCTGGAGCTTTCTGTAATATGCAATTTTCAGTCCGATTTTGATCAAATTCATTTTATACTGACTGTCTAACATATCCCATCTCCCTTTTTTGTTGTTTTCATTATAACCCATTTACAAAGAAAAAATTATATTGTATAATATAGGAAACCTATGATAATTTATAGGAATTTATAGAAAACAGGTGATGTATGAGATTGTTTGTGGCAGGCTCGCGCAGCATTGATGACTTTGATCTGTCCGATCACATCCCCGCCGACGTGGAGCTGATCATTACCGGAGGGGCAAGAGGGATCGACGCTCTGGCAGAGGCATATGCAGACTCGCACCGCATTTCCAAGCTGATCTTGCGCCCGCAATATCAGCGCTACGGCAGAGCCGCTCCCCTTAAGCGAAACGAAAAAATGGTAGAGCTGGCAGATGCCGTGCTTGTGATCTGGGACGGCCGCTCTCACGGAGCAAAGCACACGATAGAGTATGCCAAAAAGCAAAATAAGCCGTTAACGGTGTTGGAAATAGAAAAATGAAGGACACACCGCAAGGGTCCTTAGCCCTTGCGGTGTGTCCGTTTTTTATTGATTTTTGTAGGGGCGATTCATGAATCGCCCGCGGGTGAACACAGTTCGCCCCTACGGATAGAAAAAAAAGAGGTCGATTTCTCGACCTCTTTTTGTTGTTGAAAGCAGATTATTTGCAAACCTCTTCGATCGCAAC
>JAZNFZ010000092.1:0-15429 GCA_045576195.1 Eubacteriales bacterium
GCTGACACCCCACATCTTGCTCTGCATTTTGTCAAGCTCCGCGCGAAGCTCGTCAAAGCGAGGAGTGGGATCTTCAAGCTTTACGTTTGATAAGTAATCCACACGGTAAGAGGTAAACGAATTGTATTCGGGAAGATATGCCAGCAGGTGCTGTCTGCCGCTTTGAACACTGATAAACACGCGAAGCGGAACAATACGATTGCGCCTCGGCATATCTTTGCGACGGCTCATATTCGATATCGTCACAGCGCGCTTTTCTCTCATTGCCGTGAACAGAGAGGCAAGGACGCCGCTATCAATGGCGCCGGTTATGTAATGATGCTTGAACGTAAAAGCATCGGTGTCGGATTCCTCTTTGTCGAGGATAAACGATCCGACGACTCCGCAGGGAGCAACCTCCGAGAAGTAATGCAAGACCTCGTCAAGATTAGAAATATCGGTGGAATCAGTTCTACGATAATATGCCTTTCGTCCTTCTTTTTCTGCCACGATAATGCCGGCTTCGCAGTATTCCTTGAGCTTTTTGCGAACGGTGGACTCATCGAACATCATAGGACTTTCAAAGCCAGACAGATATTTCTCATCGATCTCCGCGAGAAGCTCTGAAATAGTACGTTTGACAGTCGGATCGTGGAGAATGTCAAAGATGATAAAATGTAACGTGATGTCGCCATCGGTAAAGCTCTTTGCTTTCCAAGCATTATATAGCGGGTTGTGCCTGATCGTTCGGCTATCGATGGAAATAAACACGTTTTTACCTTCGGGAGTGCGAACAAAGCTCATATGATCGCCAAGCCAGCTTTCCAGACGGCGGCGCTCGTCATCATAAGAACGCGCGCTTTTACTCTGATAGTCATCACGACTCTTAAAGCCATATACGTAGAAATCACGCATATACGCTCTGATCTTTTCAAAGTTTTTTATCAGCTCACTGTATGAGGACATAGTTCACACTCCTTTCTGTCAGTTTAGTTTATTATTCTGCTTTTCTGCGTTTCCACTTGTCCTTCGTTGCCTCAAAGCTTACGTTTACAAGAAACTGCACCACATCATCGGGCGCGTCGGGCAGAAGAACAGAGATCCAATGGAGCTTGTTCATATGATACGCCGGGTATACACCGTCAGCTGCTCCGAAGGAGCCGAACATCTCAGTTGGCAGCTTGAGGTTGACCACGTCGATCACCTCGTCACTCCCCTGCCCGAATTTGCACCGCGGCACGCGCATCACAATGGCATACCACTTTCGCGTGTCCCCATGCCGCAGCACCGCCGTTTCAAAATCCTCGTCGAAGGGGTGGTCTGGTGTTGTGTCGTATGCATTGAGACAATATTCAAGAAATTCTTGTTTTGTCATTGATGCCCCCATAATTAATTAGTCCAAGCGTTTTTTAACTCTAGTGAATTGTTCCAAATGTCGCTCTGCGGACACACATTCCCATACCATAACTCTTTTATAACACTTTCCATACATTGTACCTCCCGTTAGCACAACACAGCAACACAAAAAGAAAAGAGTGGGGACTTTTCAAAAAATTGTTTTAATTGTTCGTTCCGTTCCAGATATAAGTTCAAGCACCTCATCTTTTGTAGGTTCTCTATCTTTACTGTGGTCGCAAAGATTCCTTATATCTCCCAACCTTTGAAGCCTTCTCCATTCAACAGTATCATACACTTCATCTTTCAACGAATCGTTGTAATCAGAAATGGAAGGGGTTTTCTTGTTTATTTTTATTTCTCGATTTGCACACACGAGTTTTAAATGTTTTTCTAGTACTACTCCGCATATTGCCCCTGCCGCACGAAGAAATCCCCTTTGCAAAAGATGGTTTGCGGCATCAATTTCCGTATCAAAAATATCTGACTGTAATACATTTTGAATGTCCCATATACTGCTATCAAAAGATTTCAAGCAAGCTTTTAATATTTGGCATTGACGAATCAAACACATATAGGCCGTAGTTGGAGCAAAAGTTTTTCCTGCGTTAGATATCCCTCTAAGCGCATCGGAAATTGTGTAATTAACCACAGATATTTCTTTTCTCTTTTTATCAGAATATAGATTAATAAAATCATCATATCTCTCTTTTGAAAGAACTTTTACCACATTTTTAGCTTGAGTGTACCATTCTTCGTATCCAGCAAGGAAGTAAGAATATGCATCATCATCCTCATTATACTTAAATAATGACCCGCACAGTTTTTCTCCTTCTTGCACCAAGGCGTTTATTTCTGTCTTCATTTTCTCAAAATTTGTCATATGTCCCTCCGTTTATTTAACATTTTTCTTAAATATTCTTTCAACGGCCTATCCTCACAGTAGATATAGCAACCTTTTTGCCCGCGAGTCAGCAAGATCTTATACGTGTTTTTGATCAGCATCTCGGCAATTTGAGGCAATGCTCCTCTGATACCGGAGGATTTGTCGTCCTTGGAGATCATGCTCTGATCAATCACGATTCTACCCGTCTGCGGATCATAGCGCAGATCCTTGCCAATCAAAACACCAACGTAATCAAACTCAAGTCCTTGGGTGGTGTGAATACAGCCAACTTCCTCAAAAGATCTCGGGTTAATAGCCCAAATATTATCCTCTGCCAAGTTCCATTTTGCTTTAAAGCCATCTTCCAGATAGATATCGAAATCGCCTCTGTGATTTTTTACATCCCAATCATAGCAATAGCCCGCTACCATCCTTGTCTTGTTATTGACTTGATTTAGTTGTCGCAATGCATCGCGCCATTCATTGGGATTGTCAAACACACGAATGTCAAAATTGAGCTCAGATAAATCCACATCCACATGCTCGCCGATCTGCAAAATGTTATTCAACAGTTGGATAAACTGATCGCTACCATTGCAACGGAACTGGGAGGTCAGATGCGTTTCCTCGTTGTCAATCACTCTGCTTCCAAGCAGCGCCGCCCATTTTTTGATCTCTTCTACCGAACCAATATCCTTTGTGGTGATTTTCTGATTCTCATCAATCAAAAAGATGGTGAACAGCGATGCTGCAATGCATTCCTTAATCTGGTTCTCACCCTGAAAATCACCGTACATTTTCTTGACCAAACGGTGTGCCTCATCGACAATCAAGCAATCGTAAAAATTGGCAGGCACCTTACACAAACCGAAAGGCGAACGGAAGAGCTGCTTGATATCAACTTCTCGCTTCAGATCGGATTTGGAAAGTAACGTCAGATACGCTTGTCGCGGTGCACTGTTCTTAGTGCAATAGCTGGCATTCAGCCCTTTGGTGGTAAATTCTTTCAAAAGATTGATCGCCAACACAGATTTTCCCGTTCCGGGTCCGCCTTGAATGATAATGGTGCGCTTTTTCATGTCCTTCTGACACTGGCTCATAATTTTGCGGCACATATCATAAACAACTACCTGATCGTCCAAAAGCATAAACTCCTTGTTTCCTTTCATCAAAGAAACGAGGCAATCTTGCAACGACTTAGAAGGGCGGATGCGACCGTTATCGATCTTATAGAGAAGATCTCCCGTTCGGGATCTCTTAGAAATAAATTGCTTGATAAAATTACGAAGCTCCAACACCTGCGTTTTAATAAAAAACGGCGCTTCCTCATACCAAATACGATAGATCTCATCGTTCAATGCGCTAACATAGCGATTATCATAATTGTGCAAATAAGCGCACGGTGTCACCGATATGTTTTCATCCTGCACCTGCTCCGATGAGTTGCGGATAAATGCCGCATAAGAATATGCTTGGTAGGAAGGGTGGCTTACGATGCGGTTACCGCCTCCTGTAAATGCCTTAACACTATGCAGCATTTCATCGTCAACCTTCTCTGCGCTTTCCCATTGCTTCAGCTCAACGATCACAACATTGCCGCGGTCATTGGCATCAGCGCCGGCAATCATAAAGTCAACGCGCTTGGAGGTTCTGGGAATCTGATATTCAATGGCGACCTCCGCATCATCAGGGATTGCAGGATCATCCAATACATTGCGCATAAAGGTAAGAGAGTTTTGCCAAGAACGGTATTCAGCGGCCTCGCCGGCATGTATGTTTTTCGCAATCAGATTTAAAAGGATTTTATCCGATATCTGATTTAACATAACATCAGTGTTAAACTGTCCCTTTGTCGCAGTATAAACTAACATGTCAACTCTCCTTATAAGCGATCATATTTTGTGGATACGCCCTTTGCCTTGCTGACAGGGTATTTGCGTTCCGTTTCTTTCAGCTTGTCCAATACGATTTGCTTGAAGTCAAGCCCCAATTTAGAGGCCATTTGGATACAATAGCTGATCACGTCGGCAAGCTCTGCCTTAACATCATTCAGATTGTAATCAGTGTCGCTCCATTGAAAGCACTCAAGCAGTTCCCCTGCCTCAATCGAAATGCTTTTTGCAAGATTGGCTGGAGAATGAAATTGGTCCCAGTCGCGCTCATTATTAAATTTTTCAATAACCATCGAAAGTTCTTGTAATGAATCCATCATACACCTCACAAACCTATCAGTTATTACTTTTAGAAAAAGCATAATTCGCCACTTTTGCCACCAAAGCAAGTAAAGGCGCCGAGACACCCAAAAACAGTGCCCACATCCCTATAGGAGTGCAGTAGGAAAATGTTTGCTTCAATTCTTGTAAAACAGGAAACCACTCTGGAATTCGTATTATAAACCCATAAAGCAAACCACTAACAGTTTGCCATATCAGAGTGACGATTTCAATCAACACATTAAACACAATATAACTCCTTGCATAAAATTAATCATTTTTCTCTGGAACAAACTCCATAATGTCATCCAGCGTGCAGTTGAGGGCAACGCAAATTTTACCCAGAACCTCAACGGTAACGTTATTCCCTGCGCTCATCTTGCTGATGGTAAAACTGCTGATACCGGCAAGCTCGGCAAGGTCCTTTTTCTTCATATCACGGTCAATCAATAATTTCCAAAGTTTCTTGTAACTTGTAGCCATTTTTACACCTCAAAAATAAGATTTGAAATGATTATATTCCACTTTAGATTATAGCACAGTGCGCTTTTGCTGTCAAGCAATTATTTTTGCAATTGCTAAATTTAACTTTGCTTTTAGCACAAAATTTGATAAATTGATGCATCATCATGCCGAGAACGCCAAAGGGGGCCCCGAAACGGAGCCCCCTTTGACTTCACGACATTCATTCCAAATCGGTCATTGCTGCTATGGCAATTTGCATGCCGAGGCGGAAGGCGTGTATAAAGACCTCCTTATCGCATAGCTTCAGCGTATTCATTTCAGAATTGTTAGGGCTTTTTAGAACTTACAGCCAAACTAATGCAAAAAGCATTTTTTAAAAACCAAACACCCCAAAAAGCATACTGCTTTTACAAAAAAACGACAAAAATTTTCAACTAAAAATCATTTTTTGAAAAACGTATATTATTACAAAGTAATAATATGATTTCTTGCCTATGGGGCATTCAACTGAGGTTGATAGTTGCCCGCCACAAAAAAGGGCTAAGCCTTATACAGCTTAGCCCTTTTCTTTTTTGCCGTTTGTGCCTGCCCCTCGCCTATTCATTCTGCTCGCCTTATTCGCACAAAACAAAGCACGTTCCGTGGCTTATTGCCACGGAACGTGCTTTTTCAAATCAATAAAAGGTCGCCACGGTGTTTTTGGGCGGGGAGGAAAGTGCCACATCGGTGGCGTAAAGCACGGGGCCCTCGCTGCCGTAGAGCTTGTGCGCCTCGACGCGGATCTTGGCGGTGACCACGATCCACTCTCCCGTTTCGAAGGTCACGTCCTTGTCAAAATTGCAAACCAGGCCGTTGTAGGCAATGTCGGCCTCGCAGCAGGTCATCACGTGACGGCCGATCACAAGTGCCTTTTTTCCAAGCTGCCTGTCTCTTGCCACAAGGCCCTTGAATTTGACGGTCTTGCCGTGGTAGTTTGGCATAGAATCGGCCAGATCGCGATAAAAGAGCGCGTAATCCTCGTCGGCCACCGTTACCACGGGCGCGTTCACGTCAAAGGGCAAGGGATCCTCAATTTCGTCATATTCCAACTCGCCGTCCGCCACCTCATAGGCAATGGCTGCACGGCGGCTGATGCCGCGCACCAGCTTATGCAGTGCCTCGCGGTCGGCGCCGTCGGCGCGGTTAAAGATCACCATTTCGGCGTTCTGCAGCTTATCCACCATCAGGCTTCTCATATTGGCATTATAGGTGAGCGCGGTGGTGGCATCCACGAACAAAAGCTGCTGAAACACATACCAGTTACGGGGTAAACTGTTATAGAGCGTGTCAAGCTGCCACATGCCGTTGTACTCGACCATCACACGGTCGATCTTGTGATTCTTGGCATAATCGGCAAGAAACGCGGGGGTGAGATCCGCCTCATTTTCCACCACAAGCTGCGTCACGTTCTGCCCCCAGAAGCGAGAGGGATCGTACTCCTCAATGCCCTCCTCGCAGACCAGTAGCAGGATCTTGCAGCCGTCGTTGAACTCCTTGGTTTCCAGCGAATCCTGGATCATTTGCGTTTTTCCCGCCTCAAGAAAGCCGGTAAACAGGTAAACGGGGATCTGTACTGCCATATCCCTCGCCCCCTTACTTCAGCTCCACGCCGAAGAGCGCGGAGAGCGCCGCACGGTCGAGCTTTGAGCCGATCACACACAGCCTGCCGGTGATCGCCGCAGAGCCCTCTCGCACATCGGGCTCGCCGGGGATATAGTCAAAATGGAGCCAGCCGCCATCCTTTGCGGGCACAATACCCTTGGCGCGCAGCACCATACCGTAGCGGTGCATATCCTCAAGAGCCCCCAGCATCGTGCGAAGCTCTGCCCGATCAAAGCGGTTACCGGTTTCGGCACCGTAGCTGACAAAGACCTCGTCGGCGTGATGGTGATGCCCGTGATCGTGATCGTGGCAGCCGCAATGGCAGTGCTCATCGTGGTCGTGATGATGCTCGTGATGGCAGTGCTCATCATGGTCGTGGTGATGCTCGTGATGGCAATGCTCGTCGTGGTCGTGGTGATGCTCGTGGTGGCAATGCTCATCGTGGTCGTGGTGATGCTCGTGATGGCAGTGCTCGTCGTGGTCGTGCTCGTGAATATGGCCGCAAACGGGGCAGGTTTCCTCTGTTTTCCAAGCATCGATCTGGGCAGAGAGCGTATCTCTGCGCTCAATGGCAGAAAGCAGCTGCTCGCCTGTCAGCTCCGCCCAATCGGTGGTCACGATCACCGCCTGCCCGTTGTGCGCGCGCAGCAGCTCCACCGCAGCCTCCAGCTTTTCGTCGCTCATTCCCTTGGTGTGGCTCAAAATGATGGTTCCCGCGTGCTCCACCTGATCAAGGAAGAACTCGCCAAAGTTTTTCATATGCATACGGCACTTGACCGCATCCACCACGGTCACAAAGGCCGAGAGCTCTGCCTTGTCGGAATCAATGTCGCGCACGGCGCGGATCACGTCCGAGAGCTTGCCCACGCCCGAGGGCTCGATCAGAATGCGATCGGGGGCATACTCCTCCAGCACCTTGCAAAGCGCACGGCCGAAATCACCCACCAGGCTGCAGCAGATGCAGCCCGAATTCATTTCGGTGACGTTGATACCTGCATCCTGCAGGAAACCGCCGTCAATGCCGATCTCACCAAACTCGTTTTCAATCAGCACCAATCGCTCGCCCGCATAGGCCTCGGAGATCAGCTTTTTGATCAGCGTGGTCTTACCCGCGCCGAGAAAGCCCGAAAAAATATCGATCTTGGTCATAATAACACTTCCTTTTCTGCTTTTAGGTTTATAACGGTATGAGTTTTAGAACTTTGCCTTGATGTAAAAGGCTTGTTTGGTTTCGTAAGCCTCGCGGCAAAGTTCAAGGAAGGGCAGCTTGTTTTCCTCGGCCTCCACATTGGCAAGCACGGGTCTTGTTTTGGGGTGCCGTGGAGTAAAGACGGTGCAGCAGTCCTCATAGGGCAGGATCGAGGTGTCATAGGTGTCGATCATACGCGAGATCTGCACGATCTCCTCCTTATCCATACCGATGCAGGGACGGAACACAGGGTACTCCGCCATGGCGTTGGTCACGCCCAGCGCCTGCATGGTCTGCGATGCCACCTGCCCCAGGCTCTCGCCTGTGATCAGCGCCTCGCACCCCCGCTCCTTTGCCACCATATTGGCAAGCTTCACCATATAGCGGCGCAAAAGGAGGGTGAAATATTCCTCATTACAAGCCTTTACCAATTCCTCTTGGATATGCGTCAGCGAGATCACATGCACCTGAATGCTGCCTGCCCACCGCGCCACGAGTGCGGCCAGATCCAGCACCTTTTGCCGCGCCTGCTCACTGGTATAGGGCATCGATTCAAAATACACCGCCTCCAATCGCACGCCGCGCTTGGCCATCATAAAGCCCGCCACGGGGGAATCGATACCGCCCGACAGGAGCAAAAGCCCCTTGCCGTTGGTGCCCACGGGAAGGCCGCCCGCGCCCTTGAACTGCCCCGCGTGAATGTAGGCCGCCGTCTCGCGGATCTCCACCCGCACGGTCACATCGGGATGATGCACATCCACCCGCAGTCGGGGACAGGTCGACAGAATGGCACCACCCACCTCGGCCGAAAGCTCGGGCGAGGAGAGCGGGAAGGTCTTGTCCGAGCGCTTGCCCTCTACCTTGAAGGTGCGCCGATCTGCCAAAAAGGCAGGCAGGTAGGCCTTAGCGGTAGCAAGGATGCTCTCCATATTCTTCTCGGCCACGGCAGCGCGCCCCACGGCGGCGATGCCAAACACACGCCTTGCCGCCTCAAACATCCCGTCAAGATCGGCAAGATCGTCCTTCGGCTCGATATACAGCGTGCTTTGCGCGTGCCTGACCTCAAAATTGCCGAAAAAGGAGGCGCGATAGCGCATTTCCTTGGCCAGCACATCCTCAAAATATTTACGGTTGCCGCCCTTCAGGACAATCTCACCGTATTTGCAAAGCAAAATTTCCTTCACAGCTCTCCCTCCTCTCCCGCAGCAGGCGGAGCATCAAGCAGCTCCTTGGCCGCCGCAAGGTCGATCTCACGGACATAAATATCGGTGCCGTACATCGAATAACCCAGCAAAATTCGCACCGTTGAGCCACTTCCTCGCTCTTTGGTGAGATAGGGGATCTCCGCATCGCGCAGGATGCTCTCTGTCACGGCAAGCGCGGCATTGTCATAAACGGTGGTCAGGAGCGCGATCGCATCGTCCTGCAGAGATGCGCGCTCCAGTCCGAAAAAGCCACTCATCATCATTCCTCCCTTTCAAAATAGTGTGGGAACAGGGCCCCGAACACAAGGCGGCAAGCATGGGTATCGGCCAGCGAGGTGTGTGCCGCTCCATCCCAGGAAAGGCCGAAGTGGGCCATCGCATCCGTCAGGGAGCGATGCTCCAGCCCGATCTCGTGCTCGGTGATGTAATAGGAGAACTCCGCCGCGCAGTCAAGGAGCTTGGCGTGCAAACGGTCCCGTCCCGCCTTATCGCGGTAGAGCCTTTTGAGATGGGAATAATCGGTAGAGGTGCCGTAAGCGATCACGCGCTGCGCGCCGTCAAGCAGTGCCCGCAATTTGGGCGCCAGCTCCACAAGAGTGGGTGAATCCTTTACCATCTGGGGGGTAATGCCGTGAATTTCCTCGGTCTGCTTCCACTTTTTGCGACGGAGCGGCCGCACGAAAGAGTGAAAGACCACCTCGCCGCATCCGTTCACCATTGACACCGAAAGGATCTCGTCATATTCATAAAGCCCCGTTAGCTCAAGGTCAAAAAACAGCACCCGTTTTGGGTCATATCCATAAAATGCCCCACGTCTGGCATCCCCCGCCGCACGGCGGGCGGAAAGCTCCTTGGCGTAGCAATCACGGCAGAGCTTGTGGCAATAGCGCTCGCCCTTGCCGCACTGCACGCAAGGGCGCGGCAGCTTGATGCAAGCCTCACGGGAAAACAGCAGCAGCACCTTGCCGTCGCGGCGCACAAACTGCGCCACGGGCTCTCCCTTTGGCTCAAGATACATCTGCAGGAGCGCAGTCTTGGTAAAAAGCCCCGCGCGCGCCGCGCGGCGCAGGCCGATCACAGGCAGCTCTCCCGACTCGCTTTTTCTGATATCCGCCTTGACGGTATTTGTTTTACGAATTCTCGGCCGCGTTTTCACCTTGGCCGCGCGCACGCGGTCGGGGTCATAGTAGGAGATCTGCTTGCCTGCCGCCGTGCGGGAAAAGGCAATGGGGTCTCCGATCGGCTCCAGGTGCAGGCGATCCAGCTCGGCGCGGGTCAGCAGATGGCGGCGTGCCGCCTCTCCCTCGCCGATCTCGCGCAGCTCGCAGCCCTTACTGCCCGAAACGGTTAGATTCATTTCGTCCTCCGATTTTCTACATCATAATCAATTTAGTATAGCATATTTTACGCCGAAATACAAGGCATCTGATCCGATTTTATCAACTTTTTCACTTTTTGCCCCGCCCCCGCCCGCGGCGCAAAAGCCTCCCCCTCGACATAAACTGACAGTAAAGCAGAAAAGGCCCTCCCCCCTCCCGAAAATATCGGGGGAATTTTTTTCGGGGGTGTTTAAGCCGAGGCTTTTCTGCGAAAAATATTGACAGAAAACAGAATGCTGCGGAGGAACAACATGAGCATCAACGTAAAGCGCGGAGATATTTATTATGCGGATCTCAGCCCCGTTGTGGGCTCTGAGCAGGGGGGGCTTCGCCCCGTACTGATCATTCAGAACGATGTAGGAAACCGTTACAGCCCCACGGTGATCGCCGCCGCCATCACCTCGCGGATGAGCAAGACCAAGCTCCCCACCCATATTGACGTTTTTGCCTCGCGGGCAGGGCTCTCCCGCGACTCGGTGGTGCTGCTGGAGCAGCTCCGCACCCTTGATAAGCGCCGTCTGAAGGAAAAGATGGGGCACCTCGATGAGAGCGTGATGTATGAGATCGACAACGCCATTGCCGTGAGCCTCGGGCTTCTCCCTCGCGGCACAAGGCTGCCGCAGCCGAGCGAGGTGGCAGGCGCGCCCTCCCCCGCCGCAGCTCCCGCTGCCGTGGCCTCCGCGACAGAGGCCGAGCAGGCCGCAGTCGCCGTCAAGGCACCCGACGGCACGCTCTGATATGGCAAAACTCCCCAAAAAACAGATATTCGTCTCTTTCCCTTCTGTATTTTTGAAGAAAATTTCACAAAGGGCTTGATTTTTATCTGCTTTTTTTGTAAAATATGAGATGATAAACTATATTTCACAAAGGAGAACATAAAAATGGCTCTTGTTACAACCAAGGAAATGTTCAAAAAGGCATACGAAGGCCACTACGCCGTCGGCGCCTTTAACATCAACAACATGGAGATCATCCAGGCGATCACCGAGGCAGCTGCCGAGGTGCAGTCCCCCGTGGTGCTGCAGGTCTCTGCAGGCGCGCGCAAGTACGCCAAGCACGAGTATCTGATGGCTCTGGCCAAGGCTGCCGTTGCCGACAGCGGCATTGATCTGGCGCTCCACCTCGACCACGGCGCAGATTTTGAGATCTGTAAGTCCTGCATCGACGGTGGCTTTACCTCCGTGATGATCGACGGCTCTCACCACTCCTACGAGGACAACGTGGCTCTCACCCGCAAGGTGGTGGAGTACGCCCACGCGCACGGCGTTGTGGTAGAGGGCGAGCTTGGCGTGCTGGCAGGCGTTGAGGACGACGTGGTGGCTGAGCACTCCTCCTACACCCGCCCCGAGGAGGTTGAGGATTTCGTCAACCGCACGGGCGTTGACTCCCTTGCCATCTCCATCGGCACCTCTCACGGCGCCTACAAGTTCACCGCGAAGCAGTGCACCCGCAATGCAGACGGCATTCTCGTTCCCCCTCCGCTCCGCTTCGACATTCTGGAGGAGATCGAAAAGAGAATCCCCGGCTTCCCGATCGTTCTGCACGGCGCCTCCTCGGTTCCCCAGGAGTACGTCAAGGAGATCAACGAGCTGGGTGGCAAGCTGCCTGATGCCGTGGGCATTCCCGAGGAGCAGCTCCGCAAGGCCGCTTCCATGGCAGTCTGCAAGATCAACATCGACTCCGACATCCGTCTTGCCATGACCGCAGGCATTCGCCGCACCCTGGTTGCCGATCCCGCAGGCTTCGATCCCCGCGGCTACCTCAAGGTTGCCCGTGACGAGGTCAAGAAGATGGTCAAGCACAAGATCGTTGACGTGCTGGGCTCCAACGGCGCTCTTAAGTAATTTTTCACAACTCTTTGAGGCTGCTCCCCCGTGGGCAGCCTCACTTTTTTGGAGGAACCATGAAGCACAAGGAACTCTACACCGTCCGTTGGCACGACACCAACGCCGCAAGGCAGGTGACTCCCTCGGGCATTCTCACGTTGATGCAGGAAACGGCAAACCTACAGTTTGAGCGGGCGGGGAAGCCGCTGGAGGAGCTGCGCGACCGTGACGGACTCGGCTTTATGTTAAGCCGCATCTCCTTTGACCTGCTCACACCCATCCACGCCTATGAGCCACTCACGGTATCCACCTTTACCTGCGGCGGGCGGGGCCTTAGCTTCTTCCGCGGCTTTGAGGTCTGTCGCGGCGAGGAGCTTGTAGCCCGCGGCATGTCGGTCTGGGCGCTGGTTCGCATTGCCGACCGAAGCCTGGTAAGGTTTTCCGAGGCGGCCGCTATGATGGAATTCGGCGATGAAGAGCCGATCACCACCGAAATGCCCCTGCAATTTCGCGTGCACCGCGACCAGGCCTTCAAGACGGTCGGCACAAGAACCATTACTTATGCGGACATCGACTACAATATGCATATGAACAACACCCACTACCCCAATATGCTCTGCGATTTTCTCCCCGATCCCGCAGGCACGGCCGTTACGGGTATGTCACTCTCCTATCTGCGTGAGGCCGCCTTTGGCGACACGCTGACCGTAGAGCGCGCCGAAACAGAGCCGGGGGTCTTTTGCTTCCGCACAAGGAAGGGCGATACGGTTTGTCTTGAGGCGTTGGTCCGCACCAAGCCTCTTTGAGATATTCCAATTTATATGCTGAATTTTCCAATTTTATAAATACATATTTCCATTTATAAATATGTGCCATTGTAAAAAGAGCCTCAGGCACGCGCCTGAGGCTCTTTTTCATTCTTCAATGATAACGGTGGACACGCTGTCCGCGGGAAGCTCGACATACCACCAGGTGCCGTCAATGCAGAGCTGTGTCTGCTTTTTATTCTCAGCGGGATTTGCCAGCACCAGCACCTTTTTGCCGTCGCCGTTGTCCAAAAGAAGACCACAGGCCTCGCGTCTCAATTTAGGGTAATTACTCATCTCCTGACCGAAGCGCTCGTTCTGCGTTACGGCATAGATCTTGGTGCTGCGATTCAGATACGGCGCCAGGTGGGAAAAAGCTTTGTACTGACCGCTGTAGGAAAGCTCGCCCGTCACGCTGTGTCTGGTGACAAGACCGCCGCAACTGAAGGGGCCGATGTTGGGGGCGCCCATCTCGTTGAGCAGCAGATTCCAGCCGATGAAGTTGCGGAAACTCCCGCCAAGCGTCTGGGAAAACAGGATCGTCCATTTGCACCAATCGCTGTCGTAATGGTCAAAGAGTCGCGGGCCCGACTCGGTGTAGTAGAGGTTGAGATCGGGATAACGCTCCTTGACGCGATCGGTCTCCCTTACCGTGCCGCCGTAATAGTGGTAAGCCACGCCGTCGCAGCAGTCTGCAAGTCCTTCGTGCTCATCAAGCTCCCACAGCACGCGCTCGGTCTGCGAGAAGTTGTGGTCGTGCATCCAGATTTTCACATCAAGCCCCTCTGCCTGCAGCTTTTTGTAAAGTGTCTTGATAAAGGCGGCCTCAATATCGGGATGCCAGATGCAAGCCGCCATCGTTCCCTCGTGCTGGGTCTCGGGCTCATTTTGGGGGGTGATGGCGCCGATTTTAATACCGTGTGCCGCGTAAGCCTTGATATATTTGACGATATACGCGGCATAACACTCCACGTATTCGGCGCGCATATAGCCGTAGCAAAGATCATTGCCCGTCTTCATCCACGCGGGGGGTGTCCAAGGGGAGGCGAGGAGAAAGAGGTCGGGGTTGATTGCAAGGATCTCCTTGATCATCGGGATGATATACGCCTCGTCTCGCTCCACGGAAAAATGCTTCAGCTCGGTGTCAAAGGGAACGTCGTCATAGGTGTAAAGCTCGGCCGAGTAGTCGCTGGAGCCGATGCTGAGTCTGCCCACCGAAAACCCAAGACCGTCCTTACCGTAGATGCGCGAAAGGAGCGCCGTGCGCTGGGCCTTTTCCATCAAGCTGAGGTTGTAGCAGGAGGCACCCGTGATCGCTACGCCGACACCCAAAATGTCGGAGTTGGCCTTATCGCCAAAATCCAGGGTGATCGCACGCGCCATCGGCGCGGTAAGCGGGAAGACCGCCTGAGGGGCAAATGTGTGATTTTTATCCGTGATGAATTGAGTGGCTTTCATGGATCGCACCTCGCTTTTGTATTTTTTACCATTATAGCACGAAAATAAGCCAAAGTATAGGTATTTTTCGGCATAGTTATTGTATTTTTCGGTCATTTGTGATAGAATGGAGCCGAGGTGATGAAAATGGATCCGAAAAAGGCCGCCGCATTTCTGCGGGAGATTCGCCAATTTGAGCTTTGTAAGGTCATCGAACAGATCTGGAAGCAGCAAAGCTTCAGCTATCTTGATCAGCCCCGCCCCGATTTTGGCCTGCTTCTCCTGACCAAGGGCACACTGCAGTACGAAATGGATCACGAGGTGCTTGCGCTCTCTGAGGGGGACATCGTTTTTCTTCCCAAGGGCAGCTTTTACAAGGCGATCATTGACACCTCGCAAGGGGTGGTTTGCGATTATCTCATCAATTTTGACACCGTTATGGGGGATCTTTCATTTGACCGCCCCATAAAGCTGCTTCAGGGCGCCTCGCACGCGCTTTGCGAGCAGTTTCGGGCATTGGCAGCAAAGGTGCGCGCCGACGGGTGCGATACTCTCCGCGCAAGAGGGCTGTTTTGCCTTTTGCTTGACGGTATTTTGCAGCAGCAAGCCGAGGCAGAGACAGGCAGGAGGCGCTTTCTTGAGGAGGCCAAGGCAAGGCTTTTGGAGCGCGAAAATCTGCCGATTGCAAGGATCGCCAAGCAGTGCTGCATCAGCGAAAGCAGCCTGCGGCGCGCATTTCTGCAGGAAACGGGGCTATCCCCCGCCGCCTTTCGCCTTGCGGCACGGCTGCGCGAGGCGGAATATCTGCTGGAGAGCACCGATCTCACGGTGGGTGAAATTGCAAAGTCGGAGGCCAAGCGGTCTTAGGAAGACAAGACCTGATAACAACTCCTTGGCTCACAGAACGACATGGCTACGATCCGACTTGCCGCCTTTCGCCTTGCGGCACGGCTGCGCGAGGCGGAATATCTGCTGGAGAGCACCGATCTCACGGTGGGTGAAATTGCA
>JAZNFZ010000093.1:0-3999 GCA_045576195.1 Eubacteriales bacterium
CGCTGCGGCGCGAGGCGTGGGAGGCCGTCCGCACCCTGCAGGGCGCGGGCGGGCAGGGGGTGATGATGGCGGGGGACGGCAAGGAGACCGCCACCCACATTGCCGCCGCCTGCGGCATTCTGCGATCCCACAGCGTGGTGCTGGACGGCACCGAGCTTGCGGCTATGGACGACGGGGAGCTTCGCGCCCTGCTGCCCCGCCTTGCGGTGATCTCCCGCGCCCTCCCCGCAGACAAGAGCCGCCTCATTCGCCTCTCGGAGGATGCGGGGCTGGTGGTGGGCATGACGGGCGACGGCATCAACGATGCCCCCGCCCTGAAGCAGGCCGATGTGGGCTTTGCCATGGGAAGCGGCACCCAGGTGGCCAAGGAGGCGGGGGATATCGTGATCCTTGACGACAACCTCTCCTCCATCTGCCGCGCCGTTCTTTACGGCAGAACGGTGTTCAAAAGCATCCGAAAATTCATCACGCTGCAGCTGGTGATGAACTTTTGCGCCGTGGGCATCTCGATCATCGGGCCCTTTATCGGCTTTGAGACCCCCGTCACCGTGGTGCAGATGCTCTGGATCAACATCATTATGGATACCCTTGGCGGCCTTGCCTTTGCGGGCGAAGCGCCCATGGCGCTTTATATGCGAGAGCCGCCCGTGCGCCGCGAGGAGCCGATCCTTTCCCGTGGCATTGTGGGGCGGATCACCTACCTCTCCCTTGTGACGGTGGCGCTGTCGGTGCTCTTCCTCAAGCTGCCGCAAATTCGGGCGCTTTTCCGCCCCATGGAGGGGGATATTTGCCTGCTCACCGCCTTTTTTGCCCTATTTATTTTTGCGGGAGTTTTCAACTGCTTCAACGCCCGCCCCGATCGGGTGCGGATGCTGCAGGGCATTGGCAAAAACCGCGCCTTTCTGCTGATCATGGCGGCGGTGGCCACGATCCAGATCCTCTTTATCTATCTTGGCGGCGCGGTGCTTCGCACGGTACCGCTGACCGCGCGGGAGCTACTGATCACGCTGGGGCTGGCCTTTTTGGTGATTCCTCTCGGCTTTTTCCACACCGTTATCAGGCGTTTTTCTGCCCGCGGCGGACTTTACTGACGGCAACACGATCGCCGCTATCATATAAGGTAGCATTTCCCCCGCCCCGCCGCCGCGGCGGGGGGAATATCCCGCACTCTGGCAACAGGAGACAACGGCGCTCTTTAAAACGGCTCGCCCTCGGGGGAGCCTTTTTTGCACCACACACCGTTCCGTGTCATTCTGAGCGCGGGTGGTTTTGCCGTAAACAAAAGAAGCCAAAGGCTCCCTTGTGTAAAGGGAGCTGACGCCAAAGGCGGCTGAGGGATTGTTTTTTTCACCTCATCACCCGCTGCGCGGGAGCTTCCCCTCATAGGGGAAGCCTTTTTTGCGCCGCACACCGTTCCGTGTCATTCTGAGCGCGGGTGAAGCCTGCGCGAAGAATCTCGGCACCAAAGCAGGGAGCGCAGGCGGTTTTGCCGTAAGCAAAAGAAGCCAAAGCCGTAATGATATAAAATTCATCAAAAATCTTTACAAAGTGCAAAAAATGTGGTATGATAAATATGCTACACAAAACCGAATAAACTTTTAGGGCTAATGATCTTTCTGCTCATAGAGGGGATATTATACCCTTTTTTAGACATACCACCTTTGAATTTGGTAAAAATGCAAATTCCAACAGGTGGTAGTATGCGGATTTCATTATCCCGTTTATCTGGTTTTGTGTAGCAGCAATCGGAGTTTGCGTTTTTCGGTGCGCCGACTTCGGTTGGTGCACTTTTTTATTTTTAGGAGGACATTGCAATGGAATTTATGAGGGAAAGTATGCTAAAAGAGCTGTGGCACGGAAACATCATACCGCAAGAGGACGGCAGAACAAATTCGCCCGAGATGGAGGAGCTGCTTGGCTATATGGCAAGGCATCGCGTGGAGCTGGAAAAGACCTTCACCGACGAGCAGCAAGAAATATTTGAGAAATTTCACGATTGCCAAGGTGAGTACGCGAGCCTTGCCGAAGCCGCCATATTTGAGTATGCCTTCTGTCTTGGGGCAAGGCCCGTGATGGAAATACTGTCAAAAAAGCCGTGATAGGTATGAGAAAAACCGCCCTTGGAGGGTTTGCCTTACTTGCTACCGTTCGCCAAAAGCCTCCCTGCGGAGGGAGGTGGCACGACGCAAGGAGTGACGGAGGGAGAGTGCGTATACCTTAAAGCTTGATAAAACTCCAAGGTTACGCAGGCTCCTCCACCCGTCTACGACGGGAGCCCCCTCTCGGAGGGAGCCTTTTTATCCGCCATCCGCAGTCAACAACCAAAAGCCTCGCCCTCGGGGAGAGGTGGCGGCCGTAGGCTGACGGAGAGGGTGCTTTTATCACCCTCTCAGGCGCTCCCGCGCCAGCTCCCCCAATGGGGGGAGCCTTTTTACCTCCTACCATCCGCTACCCAAGCCTTCCCCTCTGGGGAAGGGGGACCGCTTGCGGTGAATGAGGTAAAAAACATTTGCGCCAGACCCACCTCATCACCCGTTTCGCGGGAGGTTCCCCTTATAGGGGAAGCCTTTTTTGCGCCGCACACCGTTCCGTGTCATTCTGAGCGCGGGTGAAGCCTGCGCGAAGAATCTCGGCACCGAAGCACGGAACGCAGGCGGCAAAGCCGCCTGCGAGATTCTTCGCAGGGCTGTTGCCCTCCTCAGAATGACACCTTTTTTATTTGGTGTAGCCCGTTTTGTGCGCGCTCCCTAAAAAATCTCACCCGTAGGGGAACGGGTCGTCGAGGCGCGGACCCCTACCAAAAACCGCCCAACCCCCGTAGGGACAGGCGCTCCCGCGCCAGCTCCCCCAATGGGGGAGCCTTTTTTCGTGCCCTATATCGCCCGGTGACGGGGCGAAATTTGTCGTGTCTTTTTTTCTTTCATTTTTGCTTTTTTCGCATACACAAGAAAAATGCGGCAACAATAAAAGCAGCACAAAAGAAAAGGAGTGACAAATATGCCAAAAAATGATTTCATGCAAAAGATGCGCGAGGACAAGAGCGCGAGAGCCATTGCCGTTACCATCGCCGTGATGCTGCTGGTGTTGACCGCCATCATTGTGACCACGGTGATCGCCAATCGCGCCACCGATGACACCCCTGCCCTGCCCGACGGCAGCCAGCAGGCCGGTGTGAACGACCCCGACGACACCCCCGACACCACCCCACCCGAGGAGGACAACACCCCCACAGAGCCTACCGATGCTCTGCCGCAGCACTTTTTGCTCCCCGTTTCGGGGGTAATGATCAAGCCCCACGATGCGGATCTGCAGGTCTTTTCCCCCACCATGGGCGACTACCGCATCCACCTCGGCATTGACATCGGCACCGTGGCGGGCGCGGCGGTCTCGGCAATGGCCGACGGCGTGATCGCCCAGGTCTGGGAGGACTTTTCCATGGGGCAATGCGTGGCCATCAAGCACGGCGGCGATGCCTACACCGTCTACAAGAATCTTGCCGCAGAGCTGCCCCAGAGCGTGGTGGTGGGCGCGGCCGTGAAGGCGGGCGACGTGATCGGCACGGTGGGCGAGAGCGCCATGGTGGAGATCGCAGAGGAGCCTCACCTTCACGTGGAGATGACCGTGGGCGGGCTTCAGGTCGACCCCACCGACTATTTTGACGAGGATGCCCTGGCCACCCTCAATCAGGACACCAACTACGAGGATGTGTCATAACCCCCACAACGGTATCGGTTTTAAAGGATAAATATCCCCCCGTAAAACGGGGGGATATTTCATTTTCGGGCATAGCCCTAACATTACTGGCTGCGTACAAGTGCGCTAAGGATTGGCCTGCCAGCCATGCAATTATTACGTAAACCCGCTTGAGCGGGACTAAGTCCCAAGCCTCCCTTGTGTAAAGGGAGGTGGCGTTTTCGCAAGAAAACGTCGGAGGGATTGTAATTTGATTTCCTCTTTTTGCTCTTTTGGCTTTGTTTTCTATGTTCAACAATCCCTCAG
>JAZNFZ010000094.1:0-5400 GCA_045576195.1 Eubacteriales bacterium
CCAGGAAGAACAGGGGCTTGGCGCCCACACAGATGATGTCGTTGACGCACATGGCCACGGCGTCGATGCCGATGGTGTCGTGCTTGTCCATCAGAATGGCCAGCTTGACCTTCGTGCCGCAGCCGTCGGTGCCCGAAACGAGCACGGGCTCCTCCATACCTGCCACAGGAAGGCCAAAGCAGCCGCCAAAGCCACCCACATCGTCAAGGCAGCCCTCGTTTTTGGTGCGGGCAATGTGCTTTTTCATCAGCTCAACGGCCTTATAGCCTGCGGTAATATCAACGCCTGCTGCGGCGTAGCTGTCAGATTTGGAATTCATGCTCATGGGGAAAGCTCCTTTCGTCGTGTTTATTCTTTTCCGTTCCAGCAATAGGTGCAAAGCTTGCAGGGATCGAGTCCGATCGACTTGATCACGCCCTCAAGCGACTGAAATTCAAGCGAGGAGAAATTAAACTTTTTGCAGATCGCATCGCGCAATGCCCTACCGCGTGCGGTAGCGGCATCGCTGTATTCCTGAAGGTGCGAAAGACCCGCCTCTCCCTCCAGCTCCACGATGGTCCGTCTGGTGATCAGCTCCATATCGTCGGTGGCGCGGGAGAAATTGAGGTATTTGCAGCTATACATAATGGGGGGGCAGGCCGAGCGCATATGCACGGATTTGGCGCCGTTGTCATAAAGAAAATCGGCCGTCTCCTTCAGCTGCGTGCCGCGCACGATGGAATCGTCCACAAACAGCAGATTTTTATCCTCGATAAGATCATGAATAGGGATCTGCTTCATTTTGGCCACGCGGCGGCGCTCATTCTGCTTCTGCGGCGTAAAGCTGCGCGACCAGGTAGGGGTATATTTGATATAAGGACGCGCAAAGGGCACATGGCTCCGATTGGCATAGCCGATGGCGTGGGGCGTTCCCGAATCGGGCACACCGCTGACAAAATCAAGCTCCGGGGCTGTGCCGCTCGCTGCATCACTTTCCGCCATGCTGGCACCGTTGCGGTAGCGCATCGTCTCTACATTGATGCCCTCGTAGGAGGAGGAGGGGTAGCCGTAATAGCTCCAGAGGAAGGCACAAATGTGCATTTCCTTGCCGGGCGGCACCAGCTGTGTCACGCCGTCCACCGAGATCTCCACCACCTCGCCCGGTCCCAGCTCCCGCTCGGCCACATAGCCGAGCTTTTGGTAGGCGTAGGACTCAAAGGAGACACAGTAGCCATCCTCACGCCGACCGATCTGCACGGGCAGTCTTCCGAGGCGGTCGCGGGCGGCGATCAGTCTTCCCTTGTCGGTCAGGATCAGAATATTGGCCGTTCCCACGATCTGCTCCTCGGCAAAGCGGATCCCCTCAACCAAGGAGGGCTTTTTGTTGATCAAAGCGGCAACCAGCTCGGTTGAGTTGACCTTGCCCCCCGTCATCACGGCACCGAAATGCCCTCCCTCGGCAGAAAAGTGCTTTTCCAGCAGCTCCGCCGAGTTACGGATGAAGCCCGTGATGCAGATGGCATAGGTGCCAAGCTGCGAGCGGATGAGCAGAGGCTGGGGATCGGTATCATTGATGCAGCCTACGGCCGCACATCCCCGCATCTCCTCAAAAACATGCTCGAACTTGGAGCGGAACGGAGCCTTTTCGATATTATGAATGTCTCGCTGCAGCCCAAGATCGGGATCATATGCCGCCATACCGCCGCTTCTCGTACCGAGATGCGAGTGGTAATCGGTACCGAAAAAGACATCCGAAATGGCATCGCCCCGAGAAACTGCGCCGAAAAATCCTCCCATATAATGCTTCCTTTCGTGGTTCTCATGGCAGGCTTTCCTGCCTTGTGTGATAAATGGCTTGCTTAATTTTGATATCTTGCCGCGATCTCTCTGTCCTTGGCAAGCACCTTGTCGGCGGCCGCCTTGCGGGCGGCGCAAAGCTTTTCGGCCAGGGCCGCATCCTCCACGGCAAGGATCTGACAAGACAACAAAGCGGCATTCACGGCCCCGTCGATCGCAACAGTTGCCACAGGAATGCCTGCGGGCATCTGCACGGTGGAAAGCAGGGCGTCAATGCCGTCAAGAGTAGATGCTTTGATGGGGAGGCCAATAACAGGCAGCGTGGTGGCTGCGGCAATGGCTCCCGCCAAATGTGCCGCCTTACCTGCTGCCGCAATGAGAACGCCGAAGCCCTTTTGGCGGGCGGTCTCGGCAAAGGCGCGCGCCTCGGCAGGCGTGCGGTGCGCGGAATAGACGTGCACCTCGCAGGGCACACCGTACTCCTTCAATGTGGTGATCGCTTTTTCAACAACGGGAAGATCGCTGTCGCTTCCCATCACGATTCCAACCTTTTTCATCGTTGACTCCTTCTGCCCGACAATAACAACAAGGCAGTCCTACCCCATATCCACGATAAGAAGATAGAACTGCCCAGACGGTCGGCTATGGTATATTTTTTGGCTCCCCCGTGGTTGCCCACACATCCGTCAGTCACCAAAATTTCTTTAATGTATATATCTTAACATATAGTAGGCTATTTTGTCAAGAGGAGAGACGGCAGAAAAAGATACAAATTCCAACAAAAAGCGGCAGGAATGTTTCAACACTTTGACAAAGCAAAAATCAGCGCTCGCTGACAACGGCGGCCGAAAGGATCAGCACCGCGCCGATCCCCCCGAGAAGCGTCATGGGCTCCTTTAAGAAAAGCGCCGACAAAAGCACCGCCACGATGGGGTCGGCATAGCTGTAAAGCGCTACGGTTGCCGCGGGAAGGCGCTTGATCACGCCAAAATAAAGCGCGTAGGCAATACCCGTGTGCACCACACCCAAGACCAGAAGCAGCGCAAGCTCACCCAAGGAAAGCGAGCAGGAGAACACATCCTCGGCAAGCAGAACATAAGGCACCAGCACAAGTGTGGACACCGCAAACTGCACCACGGTCTTATCCATAGCGCCGATGTCGGTCATTTTTTTGTTCATAATGACGATGCATGCATACAGCACGGCGGCAGCGAGGCCAAGACCGATGCCCAAAAGCGCGGAGGGATCACCGATCCCCTCCCCCAAGACGCCCGAGACAAGCGCCATACCAAGGAGCGCCACGGCGGCGCAGATCAGCTTTTTTGGTGTCAGGCGCTCGCCGAGAAAAAGAGGGGCAAGCAGCACCAGAAGCAGCGGTGCCATATAGTAGCAGAGCGTGGCGGTGGCCACCGTGGTATACTTGTAGGCCTCAAACAAAAGCACCCAGTTAAAGCCGAGAAAAGCACCCGAGCAAAGTAGGTAACCGAGATTTTTGCGGATGGCGGCAAAATCGGGGCGCTGACGGCGCACAAGCATCACAAGGACAAGCGTAAGCAAGCCTACCAGCGCGCGCACACACGCGACCGCCCCCGACGGCAACGGAATAAAGCGGCGAAAAATGCCGATGGTACCGAATATGCACATCGTCACAAGCAATATCAAGCGATTTTTGGCAGATTCCTTCACGAGGCTCACCGTCCTTTCCAATCTGTTTTATTGTAGCACGACAAAGAGATTGTGTCAAGGCTTAAAAAGGCCTTGACATTTTGCAAAAAGTCTGCTATACTATATACATAAGTTCCGCCATGTGCGAGGGCAACGGCATTGCCGCCCCGACCATTAGGTGGACTTATTTTTTTTGCGTTTGCGGCGCGCGGCCTTTTCCTTGCCCTTGCTCTTCGCCTCTGCACGAAGCAGTACAAAGCAGAGGTCGGTTCCCTATTGACTTTCCCCTGCTGTTATGCTACACTTGTGTTAAACTTTCACGGGGAGGATGTGGCAATGATCAAAGCCTCAGAAAAGATAATTCAGGATATCGAGAGCCTTGCCGAGCGTCGCCGTCTTGAGATTCGCAACGCCCCCGACACCGTCACCGTTACGGGCAAGACCTACTACGTCAGCGCCGACGGCGATGACCAAAACGACGGCCTTTCTCCCACACGCGCCTGGCGAAGCCTTTCCCGTGTTTCTGCGGCAGAGCTTTGCCCCGGCGACGGTGTTCTCTTTCGTCGCGGCGATCTCTTTCGCGGGATGGTCTATGCCAAGGCAGGTGTGACCTACGCCGCCTTCGGCAAAGGCGAAAAGCCCCGCTTTTACGGCTGGGATCACAACCTTGCCGACCCTGCACTGTGGTCGCTTTTCGATGCCGATCACCACATCTGGCGCCTTGACGAGAAGATACTTGACTGCGGAACGCTGGTGTTCAATGGCGGCGAGGCACATTGCAGAAAGCTGATTCCCTCTTACCTTTGCGGCCGCTTTGTCTGCCGTGAGGACGAAAGCCGCCCCTTTGACATGGCGCGGGAAATGACGAAGGACTTGGATCTGGTCTGCTTTTATACCGACCGTATGACGACCGCTCCTTCAAAGGGAGAGGACTTCCCTATCCCGCTTTTGGACAACGACAGCTTAGGTGACCTTTACCTTCGCTGTGACAAGGGCAATCCTGCCGAGGTGTGGGGCGACATTGAGGCTGTGCCGCGCCGCTGTATGTTTCTGGTGGGAAAGGCGCCTTATGTCACCATTCAAAACCTTTGCATCAAATATGTGGGCGTGCACGCGGTCGCGGCAGGCGGTCACTCGGTGGGGCTTCACGTTTCGGGCTGCGAGATCGGCTGGATCGGCGGCACGGTGCAGCATTACCTTGGTACCGATCCCAACTATCCCGAGGGAGGGCGCGGCACGGTGACCCGCTACGGAAACGGCGTGGAGGTCTATGGCGGCTGTGAGGATTATGTCGTTTCCGATTGCTATATCTACCAATGCTATGACGCAGGAATCACCCATCAGGTCACCACGCGCGGCAACGCCTACCGAATGGTGGGCATCCGCTACCAAAACAATCTGGTGGAGCACTGTGTGTATTCCATTGAGTATTTTTTGGAGAAGACTGACGGCGACACCGAAAGCTATATCCGCGACTGCGAGATCAGCGGCAACATTTTGCGCTATTCGGGCTACGGCTGGGGGCAGCAGCGCCACAACACCTACACCCCCGCACACATCAAGGGCTGGAGCTATGAAAATACGGCATCGGAGTATTGCATCCACCACAACATTTTCGACCGCGCCGCGTACCGTATGCTTCACCTTGTGGCAAGAGAGCGGGAAAGCTGCCCTGTGATGTATGAAAACACCTATGTACAGCACATCGGCCTTCCGCTCGGCCAATACGGCGCCAACCGCACCGCAGAGCCGCATAACCTGGTGTTTGACGAGACCGCTGACCGCAAAATAGAGAAGATATTTGGCGACAAGAACGCAAGGGTATATTGTACCGAGCGGTAAGCTCTTGCCCCCGCGCGGAGTCGCCCGCTCCGCAGGGGGCGACCCCACAAAGAAAGCCTCGCCCAATCGGGCGGGGCTTTCTGTTTGCTAATCGGGTATTCGTCTACGGCGAAGATA
>JAZNFZ010000095.1:0-9877 GCA_045576195.1 Eubacteriales bacterium
TCAAAGAAAAAAGCAACCGCCGTCCCGGATTCGTTCCAAAACGGCGGTATTTATCGCTTTTACAAAGGAAAAGGCGGGGAATGCCTCAAAAAAGCAAAAAATAAGGACAATCATTCTATCAAAATGACTGTCCTTATATGGTTGCGGGGGTGGGATTTGAACCTCACGACCTCCGGGTTATGAGCCCGACGAGCTACCAGGCTGCTCTACCCCGCGATATGAAATTTGGTGCCGGAGAACGGGGTCGAACCGTCACGGAGATCTCTCTCCACGGGATTTTAAGTCCCGGGTGTCTGCCAATTCCACCACTCCGGCGTACCGGGCGGGGGCGTCCCGCTTCACTTGCTCTGCTATTATAGCACAAAACCCTCGCGCTGTCAACCCCTTTTTTGCAAAAACTTGTTGACAAAAACCGACCGCGTTGCTATACTTTGAATAGACCAAAGCAGCAAGGAAAGGAGGAGCGCGGTATGATCCCTTTTGCATTTTCAGAGCGGATGCGGCAGCTGTTGGGGCAGGATGCCCCTGCTTTTTTTGACGCGCTGGAGCGCCCCGCCGTGCGCGCCCTGCGGGTCAACCCGATCAAAACAACTGTCGAAAATCTCGCACCGTTGTTGCCCTTCCCTCTCTCCCCGCTGCCATTTGGCCTCAATGCCTTTTATGCACCCGAGGATAAGGTGGGGGCGCTGCCCTGCCATCACGCGGGAATGATCTATATGCAGGACCCCGGTGCCATCTCTGCCGTGGTGGCTGCTGCCCCCGCCAAGGGCCTGCGGGTGCTGGATCTTTGCGCCGCCCCCGGCGGAAAAACCACCCAGCTGGCGGCGGCCATCGGCGAGGGGGGAATGCTGGTTTCCAACGAATATGTGCCCGCACGGTGCAGAATTCTGCAGGGCAATGTGGAGCGGCTTGGGCTTACCAACACCGTGGTGACCAATCTTAGCACCGATGCGCTTGCCGACTTTTACGGCTCCTTTTTTGACCTGGTGGTGGCCGATGCGCCCTGCTCGGGCGAGGGAATGTTCCGCAAATACGAGGTGGCCACAGAGGAGTGGAGCCCCGAAAACGTGCAAATGTGCGCCGCGCGCCAGCGCGAGATCCTGGAAAATGCCGCGCACCTCGTCGCCCCCGGCGGCCGCCTGCTTTACTCCACCTGCACCTTTTCCCTTGAGGAAAACGAGCAAAATGTTGATTGGCTCCTCACCGAGCACCCCGATTTTTCTCTGATCCCCGTGGCTGAGGAAATCCGCAATATCACCGCAAACGGTGTGAGTTTTGAGGGATGTGCACACGATATGACCCTCTGCCGTCGCTTCTACCCCCATCTCTCCCCCGGGGAGGGGCAATTTGTGGCCCTCCTGCAGCGCCGTGATGACGCGCACCCCCAAAAGGCGGCGCTGCGCGGCGTGCTGCCGCCGCCCGACCCCAAGGCCGCCGCGCTCGCGGAGGATCTCCTTGCTGCGGTGCTGCAAGCCCGCCCGAAGGGTCGCCTTATGCAGCTGCGCGACACGGTTTGGCTCGCGCCCGACCTGCCCATCCCCCAAAAGGGCGCATTTGCCCCCGGGGTGTGCGTCGGCACGCTCCAAAAGGGGCGCATTGAGCCGCACCACCAGCTCGCCTCTGCCCTCGGCACACGGTTTTGCCGCCGCGTTGCCCTCTCCCACGGCGATACGCGCGTACAGCGCTTTTTGCGGGGCGAGGAGCTGCCTCTTTCCCCCGAGGAATGCCCCGACGGCAACGGCTATGCCGCCGTTCTTTACGAGGGTGCCCCGCTGGGGCTTGGCAAAATTGTGGGAGACCGCTTGAAAAACCATTATCCGAAGGGACTTCGGAGCAGAACCTGAAAGGAGCACACCATGTTAACCGTTTCCAACCTCACCAAAAGCTATGGCAAGAACATTGCCTGCAACAACATTTCCTTCCACTTAGAAAAAGGCGGCGTAACCGTGCTGCTCGGCCCCAACGGTGCGGGAAAAAGCACGCTTTTGAAATCCATTACGGGATTTTTGCGCTATCAGGGTCATATCGCCGTCAACGGTATTCAAAACAAGACGGTTGAGGCCAAAAAGCTGTTCGGCTATATCCCCGAGATCCCCTCGCTTTATCCCAATCTGACGGTGGACGAGCATATGGAGTTTATTGCGCGCGCCTACCGCCTTTGTGACTACCGCGCCTATGCCGACGAGCTGCTGGATCGCTTCGAGCTTTCCGACAAGAAAAAGAAGTTTGGCGACGAGCTCTCCAAGGGCATGCAGCAAAAGCTGAACATCTGCCTTGGCCTTCTGCCCCGTCCCCAGCTGCTGCTGATGGACGAGCCGATGATCGGTCTTGACCCTCACGCCATCAAGGAGCTGAAGTCCATCATCTCCGAAATGCGAAATGAGGGCAGAACGGTGCTTGTTTCTACCCACATGATCGACAGTGTTGACCTGCTTTGGGACCGCACGCTGATCATGCAGGGCGGCAAGCTCTGCGCCAACGTGACCCGCGGTGAGCTGGAGCAAAGCGGACAGCGGCTTGAGGATCTGTTCTTCGCCATCACCGAGGGCGCAACCGAGAGCGAGGCATAAGCTATGCGGATGACCTTATACTATATGGCGCACGCGGTGAAAAACCAGATCCGCAAGCTCTTTCGCACCTGGGTCGCCATCTTTTTGATCGCGTGCCTTGCCATCGGCGTGATCTTCGGCCTTGGCGCTGCGGCGCTCTCCTCCCTGTTTGAGGAGGACCTCCCCGAGGAGGAGATCGAGGAAACGCTGCCCGAGGAGGAGATCGAGCTTGACCCCGAAACAAAGCAAAACCTGGTGGAGCTGATTGCCGGCGGCATCCTGCTGACAGTGCTGGTCTTCTCGGCCTTTACCGCCGACAAAAGCGGCTCCTCCATCTTCCTGATGGCGGATGTAAACCTACTGTTTCCCGCACCGTTACGCCCCCAATCCGTGCTGCTCTTCCGCCTCATCATGCAGGCGGGCACCTCGCTCATCGCCACGGTCTATCTGCTGTTCCAGATCCCCAATCTGGTCCTTAATCTGGGGGTTGGCATCGGCATCGCCTTTGTGATCCTCGGCGTATGGTTTTTGCTGCTGATCTACTCAAAGCTGATCGCCGTGCTGCTTTACACGGTCACATCTACCCACACGGTATTAAAAAAGCGCCTGCGCGCCGCTCTGTTTGCACTGCTTGGTGCGCTGGGTGTTGCCTTCCTTCTTTTTGCAAGACCATACGGAAATGATTACCTCGCCGCCCTGTTCGGCTTCTTCAACGCCCCCCTCACCCGCTACATCCCCATCTGGGGCTGGCTAAAGGGTCTGCTGCTGTTCGCCCTTGAGGGGAACGTGGCAGGCGCGCTCCTCTCCCTTGCGGCGCTCCTTCTTCTCGCAGTGCTGATCGCGGTGGTGATCCGCCACGTGAAGGCAGATTTCTACGAGGAGGCCATGGCCCGCTCGGAGGAGACCGCCGCCCTTTACGAGGCGCAGCAAAACGCAAGGAGCGTGAAGCAGCGAAAAAAGGACCGCAGCGAGCGACTGCTTCGCGGCGGCTTCCACCGCGGCGCAGGTGCCTCGGTCTACTTCCACAAGGCCCTTTACAACCGCTTCCGCTTTGCCTATCTGAAGGTCTTTACCAAAACCTCCATCACCTATCTTGTGGTGGCGCTGGGCACCACCGCCCTCCTGTTGCTTGGCGTAAAGCGCCCCTTCTTCCCCGCTGTGGCGCTGATGCTGGCGGCAATGGTCTTTTTCCGCGCGCTGGGCAACCCCATCGCTGCGGATCTGGAGCAGGAAAGCTTCTTCCTGGTGCCCGATACCGCCCACCGCAAGGTCTTCTTTTCCTTTGCGGCAGGTGCGCTTTGCAACGCCCTTGACCTGATGCCCGCACTCCTTGCTTCCGCAGTGCTGCTGCGGGTTTCTCCCCTTTCCTTTTTGCTTTGGATGCTGCTGATCCTCGCCATTGGTGCATATGCCGACAGCGCAGGGCTTTTCATCAATCTGTCGCTCTCCACAGGACTCTCGCAGATCATCAAGTCGCTGGTGCAGATCCTCTTTATCTACTTCGGGCTTGCGCCCGTGGCGGTGCTGATGGTGCTGGGCTTTGCCTTTGACCGCCTGCCGCTGTTCACCCTGCTTTCGGTGGGCTTCAGCCTGACCGTTACCGCACTTTCGCTTTCGCTGTCGCCTCTCTTTATGGAGCGAGGCAGAAAATAAGCACCTCCAAGGAAGGCCACGGGCACCGCGTTTTCTCGCGGTGCTCGCGGCCTTTTTGTTTGCCGTTTTTTAAATTTTTCACATATCCCGCCGCACGGTGTGAGAAAATAAGAAAAAAACGAGAGGTATCCCATGAAGCAAAGGCCAACCGCCATCCCCGATCAAGCACTCTTTTCCCCCTCCCTGCCCGAGAGCGCGCCCGCGCAGAGCGGCAAGGAAGCAGAAGCCAACCCCGTTCAGCTCTGGAGCTGCGCGGCAGTGCAAAACGGCGAGATCCCCGCCATAGAGGAGGGGCTCCCCCTGCTGCTTTATGCCGAGGAGGCCCTTGGCGGCAGTCTTGCGGATGCCGAGGAGCGTTTTTTTGCGATCTACCGACGGGCGGCGCGCCTTTGCGGGGATGGTGAGCTGCTGCCGATGATGGCAGATCCCGCACAACGGTATGTGAAATACGACGCCCTTGCCGCAGAGGGCAGAGGCGTGCGAGGTCTGCTTGAGACCCCCTCTCTCTTTCTCGCACAGCTGCGCGCTATGCTCCGCGTCTCCGCATTTTGCCGCGTTGCCCCCGTGCTTCCCTTTGTGTCAAGCACCAAGGAGCTGCTGATGGCGCGGGCTCTGCTGGAAACCGCCATGCGGGAGCTGGTGGTGCGGGGTGAGGCCTTTGACGAGCTTCTCACCCTGGGCGCGTGCATCGAGACCCCCGCCGCCGCGCTCTGCTGCGAGGCGCTGGCGGGCGAGGTGGATTTTTTGCTGATCGACACCGATCCGCTCTTTGCCTTTGCCCTGGCAGACCCCGCGCCCGAGGGGCTGCTGTTTGCATCAAACGAGGTACGTGATGGGCTGTTTTCCCTTTTGCGCCACATTACGGAGCAGGCGCACCGCAAGGGCCGCTTTGTGGGGATCACGGGGCGGGCGGCGGCAAGCACCGTCCTCTCTCCCCTGCTGATCGAGGCGGGGGCGGATGCGCTGGCCCTTCCCGCCCGCGCTCTGCCGCAGATAAGGAGGCTTTTGCCGCGACGGCGCTAAATTGTTTGAGAAAAATCGGCGTTGCTACTTGCAAAAAAGGCAAATATCTGTTATACTGTATCTATAAGCTGTGAAATAAGGCCATACCAGCCGGGGAGGTAGCGGAGCCCTGCACCCGAAATCCGCTATAGCGGGGGTAGATCCCTTTTTTGAGGGCCGAAGCGATACGGCCGGGCTACATTTTCTGTGTTGACGAGTGGGTCTTGCGCAATCAGGCGCCGTGAACCATGTCAGGTGGGGAACCAAGCAGCATTAAGCGGCTTCCCTGATGTGCCGCGAGGGTGCCTGCTCTGAGCAGAGGTCACGAATTCCGCGCAAAGGTGACGTTCGATTTGAGGGTGTATGGTCTTATTTTGCAGCTTATCCTGTATTCTGATTTCAAGGGGGAGTGGCAATGCATCAGGCACTTTATCGCAAATGGCGTCCGAAAACCTTCGCCGATGTCTGCGGGCAGGAGCACATTACCTCTGTGCTGCGCTATGAGGTGGAGCAGGGCGCTCCAAGTCACGCCTATCTGTTTTGCGGCTCCCGCGGCACGGGTAAAACCACCTGTGCGAAGATCCTTGCCAAGGCCATCAACTGCACCTCGCCCGAGAACGGCAGCCCCTGCTGCCGATGCGAGGCCTGCCTCGCCATCGAAAACGGCAGCGCCACCGACGTGCTGGAAATGGATGCCGCCTCCAACAACAGCGTGGAGGACATCCGCGACATCCGTGATGAGGTGGTTTATACCCCCTCGCTGCTCAAATACCGCGTTTACATTGTAGATGAGGTACATATGCTCTCAACCAGCGCCTTTAACGCGCTGCTCAAAACCCTGGAGGAGCCGCCCGCGCACGTGGTGTTCATCCTGGCCACCACCGAGCTGCAAAAGCTGCCCGCCACCATCGTTTCCCGCTGCCAGCGCCTCGATTTCAGGCGGATCTCGGTGCCCGTGCTCACCGCCAGGATCTCCCATATCGCAGAAAAAGAGGGGCTCTCGCTCCTGCCCGATGCGGCGGAGCGCATTGCGCGCCTCTCCCAGGGCGGTATGCGCGATGCCATCAGCCTGCTTGAGCTTTGCGGCAGCACCCGTGAGCAGATCACGGTCGCCACGGTCAACGAGATGATCGGCTCGGCGGGACGCGAAAATATGCTCCGCGTGGTGGAGGCGGTGCTGGCCTCGGATTACGACACCATCTTTTCACTCATCGACGAGGCGGTCTGCGCCTCGCGGGATCTCCTGGTATTCTGGCAGGATCTGATCGCGCTCTACCGCGACCTTCTGGTGATCAAGACCACCGAGGCCGCCACCCGCTACCTCGACCTGACCGATGCCGAGGCCGCAAAGCTCGGCGCCATTGCCGCAGGGCTGAAAAAGGCGACCCTGCTCTCCCATTGCAAGCTGCTGGAGGATGCGCTGTTTGCCATGCAGCAATCCAACGCGGTGAAGCGGATCATTGCGGAGCTGACGCTGGTGCGCCTGTGTGATGCCTCGCTTGATACCTCCGCCGAGGGGCTGCTCTCGCGCATCGAGCGGCTGGAGGATGCCCTCTCAAACGGCGCTCCCCTCCCCCAAAAAGCGCAGGAAACAAACACCGTTATGCCACTTTCCGAAAAAGCACCCGTCAAGGAGCCCCCGCAGGAGGCTCCCGCGCCCAAGGCCGCACCCAAGGCTGCTCCCACGGCGGGCAGCGCACCCGCCAAGGAGATCCCGTCGGCCCCCGCAGGCAGCACCCGCGTGCTGCACCGCTTGCGCGGCTTTGTCAACTGTGTGGAGCGCGTGCGCCGCGAAAACTCGATGTTAGCCCCCTTTGTGGAAAGCGCAAAGGCCTTTGTGGATGACAGCAACACGGTGGTGATCCGTCTGGCGGACGATTTTGCCAAATCCATGCTTGAGCTTTACAGCGGCGGTGAGCTTTTGCGCCGCGCCCTTTCGGCCGAGCTGAAGCGTGAGCTGGGGCGGCAGGAGCTTGTTTTGGAGGTTGCGGACCAAAACGCCGACAAAACCGATACCGTTCTTGATGATATTTTGGAGGCGGCAGGCGATGCCGTCACCGTGACCCCCGATCAACCATAACCGATCAGAGATAAAGGAGAAGAACAATGAGAGCAAATTATCCCAAGGGAATGGGCGGCGGCCCGCAGAATATGAGCGCCATGCTCCAGCAGGCACAAAAGATGCAGGAGGATATGGCCGCGCTTCAGGCCGATCTTGACGCGCGCGAGTACGAGGTTTCCGCAGGCGGCGGTGCCGTCACCGTGAAGATCAACGGCAAAAAGCAGATCCTCGCCCTTGACATTGCACCCGAGATCGTGGATCCCGACGATATTGAGACCCTTTCCGACATTCTGGTGGCGGCCGTCAACGAGGCCATCCGCCGCGTAGAGGATACGGGCAACGAGGAGATGGGCAAGATCACGGGCTCGCTGGGTCTTCCCGGTATGGGCGGTATGCCCGGGCTCTCCTGATATGCTGGGCATCGAATCGCTTGACGTGCTGGCAGAGCAGTTTGCGCGCCTGCCCGGCATCGGACGGAAGACTGCGCAGCGCCTGGCCTATGCGGTGCTTCAGTATGAGCCTGAGGAGATCGCTGCCTTTGCCGCCGCTATGACCGATGCAAAGGAAAAGATCCACCGCTGCCCGATCTGTCAGAACCTCACCGACCGCGACCTGTGTCCCATCTGCGCCGACGAGCGCCGTGACCGCCGCGTGATCTGCGTGGTGGAGGATGCCCGCGCCGTGGTGGCCTTTGAGCGGGTGCGCTCCTTTCGGGGGGTGTATCACGTGCTGGGCGGCCTGATCTCGCCGATGAAGGGCATCACCCCCGACTCGCTTTGCCTGCGCGAGCTGCTGGCGCGCCTTCAGGATGACAGCATGGAGGAGATCATTCTTGCCACGGGTGCCACCGCAGAGGGAGAGGCCACCGCGATGTATATCGCGCGGCTGCTGCAGCCCCTTGGCATCAAGGTCACCAGGCTTGCCCACGGCATTCCCTTTGGTGGAGAGCTGGAATATGCCGATGAGATCACCCTTTCCCGCGCCCTGGAGGGCAGGCGTGACATTGACTGAAACAACTTTTACACAAGGGAGAACAAATATGAAGACCTTTTTGAAGCTTTTGGCGCTGACGCTTTGCCTTGTTATGGTGCTTGGCGCTACGGTTGCCTGCAACGGAAACGATTCCGGCGGCTCAAGCCCGAGCGGGCCGAGCACCCCCCAAAATCCAAGCAATCCCGACAGCCCCTCGAATCCCGATAACCCCGATGCTCCGAGCAACCCTCAAAACCCGAGCACACCCACTGTGCTTCACTCTGTGTACGTGCTTATGGATTGGGATCTGGAGGACGAGCTGTTTCGATTCAATATTGATGAGAGCGGTCGCCTGATCAGCAAGGAGCTGCTTTATTCCGATGACCTTTCGGTTGAGTTCTCGTTTGTGTATGACTATGACAGCGAGGGCAAGCTGGTGTCGGTCACTTACACGGAAGGAGACTATCAGCAAACCGTTACGCTGACCTACACCGATGCCACACACGCTTGTGTTGTCGGTGGCGAGCTGAGCTACACCTTCCACGAAAACGGTACCATTGCCGTTGAGATTCATTCGTATGATGAAGAGGAATCTGTTACGGTAGGTCTTACGAAGGACGGTCTGCCCGCATTCGTGGAGATGGTGTACGGCGAGGATCGGCTGGAGCTTGGCGTATCCGTGACGGTGGGCTCACAGTCGGTATGCGAGGGCGAGATGACCGAGAGCGGTGACATCACGAGCTTTTCTTCCACCTTCGTGCAGGATGCGGCAGGCGAGCTTTTGAGCTTTTTGATCGAGGCAGATGAGGGGGCGGACGGGAAATGGTCCTACCTTTATGAGTACACCTACCACGAAAACGGCGCTCTCAAGCAGCGCAAGTGCACCGAAAAGACAAACGGCGTGATGGATTCCGTGGACCTGGAGATCTACGACGAGGAAGGCAAGCAGATCGAGAATTATTACTACCGCCACAACGAGCAAGGCGAGGGCGAGCTTACCGACTATGACAGAACCGAGTTTACCTACAACGAAAAGGGCGAAATCGTCCTTGAGAAAATGTATTACTGCACCCCCGATGGCACCGAGGTGATCGGCCAGGTATCCGAGGTCGAATACTACGAAAACGGAAACAAAAAAGTCACCACCTGGAGCGACTATCAAGACGGTATCATTTCCCACAGTGAAATTCGCTATTATCGCGAGGATGAGGACCTGATCATTCGCATTGATCAATGCTTGTATACCAACGGCGTGCTCACGTCCAAGGTCATGCGCGAATATGATGAAGAAGGCAATGTAACAAGTGAGAAATTTGAGAATTACACCTGATAAGCCCCAAAAGAAGCCACCACGGTGTGAATTCCCCTAACATAATAAATATCCCCCCGTAAAACGGGGGGTATTTCATTTTCGGGCATAGCCCTAACATTACCGGCAGCGCACAAGTGCGCCTTTTATTGGCTTGCCAGTCATGCAATTATTACGTAAACCCGCTTGAGCGGGACTAAGTCCCAAGCCTCCCTTGTGTAAATGGGAGCTGTGCTCGCCTGCGGTGAGCACGTCGACACACCGTTTCACGGTGGTCGCGGTGGCACGGCTTGCCGTGACGGAGGGATTGTAATTTGATTTCCTCTTTTT
>JAZNFZ010000096.1:0-8165 GCA_045576195.1 Eubacteriales bacterium
TGGCATAGGCGTGGGCCTTGGCGCTATCCTCAAAGAGGGCGTTGTTGACCTCGTCAAAGTCGGCAAGCGCCTCCTTTTCGTGGTTGAAGACCTTGATGACCTTCTGGCCGTTCATCATCTCCTGAATAAAGCCCTCGGCACCGCCCATGGTCCGCTGCTGCCGCACGAAATACTTGGCGGAGCCGCCGCCGATCTTTTTGGAGACAAGCACCATCACCACCACGCCGCAAAGCAGCACCAGGGTCATCCAGATGCTGAAATACAGCATCACAAAGAAGACCGAGAGAAGCACCACAATGCATTGCAGCAGGGCAGGCAGCGCCTGAGACACCAGCTCGCGCAGCGCGTCGATGTCGTTGGTGTAATGCGACATAATGTCACCGTGCTTGTGGGTGTCAAAATAGCGAATGGGCAGATTCTGCATCCGATCAAACAGGGTGCGGCGCAGCTTGCAAAGGAAGCCCTGTGTGATCACCGCCATCAGCTGTGTTTGCAGGATAATGGCCACCCAGGAGATGGCATAGAATATTCCAAGCAGGATCACCTTGGGTACAATGACCGCAGAGGCGGCCTCCCAGGTGCTGCCGCTCTTCACGGCGCTCTCGATCTCGGCGATCACCTGCTGCATAAAGACAGGCGGGAGCGCCGCGGTCACGGCGGAGATGAGAATGCAGACGATGGTGATGGGCATCAACACGGGGTAGTAGGAAAAGAGCATTTTCATCGCGCGCCCGAGCACGTGCATACTGGGCTTCGGCTTTTTTGGCATTTGCTGCTTACGCATCGTCCCCACCTCCCTTCGTTTGCTGCTCATAGATCTCGCGGTAGATGGGGGAGGTCGCCAGCAGCTCACCGTGCTTACCCGCACTCACCACGCGGCCGTTCTCCATCACCAGGATGAGATCGGCATCCTCCACCGAGGCCACACGCTGGGCGATGATGATCTTGGTGGTTTCGGGAATATAGCTCTTGAAGCCCTCGCGGATCAGCGCATCGGTCTTGGTGTCCACCGCGCTGGTGGAATCGTCAAGGATCAGGATCTTCGGCTTTTTGAGCAGAGCACGGGCGATGCAAAGGCGCTGCTTCTGACCGCCCGACACGTTGGTGCCGCCCTGCTCGATGTAGGTATCATACCCATCGGGGAAGGAGCGGATAAAGTCATCGGCCTGCGCCAGGCGGCAAGCCTCGATCAGCTCCTCGTCACCGGCTTGCTCGTTGCCCCAGCGCAGATTTTCCTTGATGGTGCCCGAGAAAAGAAGGTTTTTCTGCAGCACCATCGCCACTGCGTCGCGGAGCACCGCAAGGTCATACTCGCGCACGTCTCTGCCGCCCACTCGCACGCAACCCTCGGTCACGTCATAAAGGCGGGGAATGAGCTGCACAAGCGAGGTCTTGCCCGAGCCCGTGCCGCCGATCACGCCCACGGTCTGCCCCGAGCGGATGTGCACATCCACACAGGAAAGCGAGTTGCGCTTGGCCTTGGCGGAATACTTGAAGCTCACGCCGTCAAAATCCACCGAGCCGTCCGCAACGGCGGTAACAGCGTTCTCGGGGGAGGTGAGCGAGGGCTCCTCGGCAAGCACCTCACCGATACGCTTGACCGACTCGGCGGAGATGGTGAGAATGACGTAGATCATCGAGAGCATCATCAGAGACATCAGCACCTGCATACCGTAGGTCAGCATAGCCGAAAGCTCGCCCACGCCAAGATCGCCCACGGTGATGATCAGCTTTGAGCCGACAAGCAGCACAAAGATCATGTTGAAATACATGCAAAACTGCATAATGGGACGGTTCCAGGCCACAATACGCTCGGCACGGGTAAAGTCGGCGCGGATATCCTCGGAGGCGGCGCCAAACTTCTCCTTTTCGCGCTCCTCGCGGGAAAAGCCCTTGACCACGCGCATACCGCGCACGTTCTCCTCGATCGACTCGTTGAGGCGGTCGTATTTGCGGAACACGCGGCGAAACGCGGGCAGTGCCTTCTGCCCCACGATCCAAAGCCCCACGCCAAGGATCGGAATGATGACCACAAAGGTCATGGCCAGCGACCCACCCATCACAAAGGACATAATGACCGAGAAAATGAGCATCAGGGGTGAGCGGATCGCCGTGCGGATGATCATCATATAGGACATCTGCACATTCTGCACGTCGGTGGTCATACGGGTGACCAGCGAGGTGGAGGAAAAGCGATCCACATTCTCAAAGGAGAACTCTCCCACGCGGCAGTAAAGGTCGTGGCGCAAATTTTTGGCAAAGCCCGCCGACGCGCGCGCGCAGCAAAAGCCCGCAATGCCGCCGCAGGCGAGAGAAATAAACGCCATAACGGCCAGCAAAATTCCCTTTTTCACCACGTTCTCAAGCGGCCTTCCGTCCTGAATATCATTGACCAGTGCCGCCGTGATAAAGGGGATCAGGGTCTCGATGATCGATTCCAGCACGATAAAGATCAGCGTGAGAACGGTGGGCTTCTTGTATTCGCGGACACACCGCAGCAATCTTCTCAAAAAAGCACTTCCCTTCCGTGCGCGGTCGCGCACGCAGATTACAATATATCAATATAAGATTATAGTATTTTTATATGCGAAAGTCAAGAAAATGTTTGTAAATATTTGAAAAAAGTCTTGCCCGTGCGCTGTCGGCACACGGGCAAGAGATTCAGGCAAAGAAGAAATTATAAATGCCAAGTCCAAACAGGAAAAGCACAATAACGGGGAGCACGAAGGTCATATACGGCCGCATAAAGCGGGCGATCTTCGCGCCCTTGCCGCAGTTGGCCTCCTCAATAAAGCGATCCCAGCCCCAGCCGTAACGGGTGGTGCAGAACAGCACGATGCAAAGTGAGCCGAGGGGCAGCATGATGTTGCTGACGATGAAATCCTCCAGGTCAAGCACATTGGTGCCCGCGCCGAAGGGCGTGAAGCCCGAAAGCAGGTTGAAGCCGAGCACGCAGGGCATCGACAACAGAAGCATGGCCACGCCGTTGATCAGGCAGGATTTTTTTCTGCTCCAGCCAAACAGCTCCATAAAGCAGGCAATGATGTTTTCAAACCCCGCCAGCACCGTGGAGAAGGCCGCAAAGGTCATAAACACGAAAAACAGACTGCCCCACACTCTGCCGCCGGGAAGGTTATTGAAAATGTTGGGCAGCGTAATGAAGAGAAGTGGGGGGCCTGCACCGACCTCAACGCCGTAGGAGAAGCAGGCGGGGAAGATAATAAGGCCCGCGCAAAGCGCCACCGAGGTGTCAAGCACCGCCACACGGATCGACTCACCGAGCAGCGAGCGCTCTCTGCCGATGTAGCTGCCGAAGATCGCCATGGAGCCGATACCAAGGCTGAGGGTAAAGAAGGCCTGGGTCATCGCGCCGCCGATCACGTTGCCGATGCCGATCTCCGCCATCCGTTCAAAATCGGGCACCAGATAGAAGGAAAGGCCGCCCGAGCCCGCACCCACACAGATGCTGTAAATAGCAAGCGCCACCATCAGCACGATGAGAGCACCCATCATATACTTGGTCACGCGCTCAAGGCCGTTTTTAAGGCCAATGGAGCAGATGAGGAAGCCTGCCACCACCATGATGGCCATAAAGCCGCCCATAATAAGGGGGCTTGCGGTCATATTGTTGAAGTAGCCCTCCACCCCTGCGGGGTCAAGTCCCACAAAGGCGCCGCGCGCGGTGGAAACAAAATAGTAAAGCATCCAACCCGACACCGTGGTGTAAAACATCATCAAAAGGTAGTTGCCCACCACCGAAAGATAGCCGTGGATGTGCCATTTTGAGCCCTTGGGCTCCAGCTGCTGGTACATCTGCACGGGGCTGCGCCCGCTGGCACGGCCGAGGGCAAACTCCATGGTCATGATCGGCACGCCGAAGATGACCAAGAAAAACAGATAGATCAGCACAAAGGCACCGCCTCCGTACTGCCCCGCCATATAGGGGAACTTCCACACGTTGCCGATGCCGATGGCACAGCCCGCGCTGAGTAAAATGAAGCCCAAGCGGCTTCCCAGCTTTTCACGACTCATAAATGATACAACCTTCCGTCCTTTCAGCATTCGGGTGCCGCCCATCTGCGGGCGGCGTTTCTCTTACCATTATAGCGCATATCCCATGAAAATGCAAGCCCCGCCGCCAATTTTCTTTTGGCAGGTAAAAAGGGCAGCTCCGCGCGCGGAGCTTCCCTTCCCGTGAGGGGACATTATTTGACCACGGCCTCGATATCGCCCGTGGTGGTGGTGATCTCACATCTGCCGCCCGCGGTATGCCTTGGGATATCAATATCCCCCGTGGTGCTTTCGGCAAAAAAGCTCTTGTCGGAAAGCAGGCTGATCTCCACATCGCCCGTGGTGGTCTCAATCTTCAGCGCCGCGGCATCGCAGGCCTCCAGCTCAATATCGCCCGTCGAGCGCTCCAGCAGCAGGCTGCCCGTGGCCACCACGCCCCGCAGGTAAAGGTCACCCGTGGAGCCCGTGGAGGAAAGGCTCTCGCAGGCCACATCAAGAAAAACGGCATCCCCCGTGCCAACATGGGCGCTCACCGCGCCCGCAACCGTCACCGAGGTGGCGGTGATCTTGCCCGTGGTCACCGAAAGCGAGAGCGAGGCCGCCGTGCCCTCGGTAAGGTGAATGTCACCCGTCGTCGTTTCTATGCGGATGTCCCCCGTGGCAGAGGCGGCACTGGTCACATCTCCCGTGGTACCCTCCACCGTGATGCTCGCAAAGCAAAAATCCTTTGCGATGGCAGTGTCGCCCGTGGTGGTCCTCACCGAAAGCGCACCGTACTCGCCCTGCGGCAGCTGCACCGTCACCGAGGGTGACCGCCCCCAGCCGAAGACGATATGCTCATACCATTTTCTCGTATCCACCACCTCAACAAGGAGCACACCGTCCTTGACCGACACCGTGTGCTTCACATTCTTCTGCTCGTTGCACACCACGCGGCAGACCCCGTCCGTGGAGGGCACCACCGTCACATCGGCCTCTGCGGTATGGATCGAAATCTCTTGCGGCACCTCGCCGATCTCGTGCTCGACGGTCTCCAGCCGATCTGCGGCCGGTCCTCCGAGATCAAAGCCCAGCGCCACGACCACACCGCCCACCGTCACGCAGCCCACCAGCACAAGCACCGCGGCGACGATCAGCCAGATCTTTGTTCCCTTACCCATCGTGTTTTCCTCCTTGAATCAGTCCTTTTTTCACACCAAGTACCGCCTTTTTGGAAAGCAGCACCATGCCCCTTGTGGCGGCGCGGCACCCAAAAAACGAGAACACGGCAAGCCCCGCGCAAAGAGATCCCGCCCCCACCAAGGCCACTCCCAAAAGCGGCACGCCGCCAAGGGCAAGCGCAGCGCCTGCCACCAGCGCGCCGAGGGAGGAGCCCACCAGCGCGGCAAACACCGCCCAGACAGAAGCCACCACCGCCAGCGCCACAGCGTAAAGGGAGAGCACCACCGCCAGCGCCGCCACAGCCAGCGAGAGCCAGAGCGGCGCACCCAGCGCCAGCAGCGTGATCTCCCAGCCCGCGAGCCCTCTTTTGGGGCGCACCCGCTCTCCGGCAATTTTTGAAATGGGCGTTTCCGATATGATCTGCGCCACGACCTCCTCCACCGAGCCGATCTCGGCAACGGCCTGCTCCTCGGCAAGCCCCTCCTCCATACGGTCGTCGATCATTTCGCGGTAAAAGTCAAGGCGCTCGTCTCTGTCACTCGGCGGCAGACCCGCCAGCCTTTTCTTTAATGCATCCAAAAATTCTTGCTTAAGCACCTTTCTCTCCCTCCCCGATCACAAATTGATAAATCGACATCACCTCACGCCACTCCTCCAAAAATGCACCGATCCGTCTTCGCCCCGCCTCGGTAATGCGGTAGTATTTGCGGAGCCTGCCTCCGTACTCGGCGGAGCGCACCGTCAGCATTCCCGAAAGCTCAAGGCGCTTCAGGATGGTGTAGAGCGTGGATTCCGACATCTCAATGCAGGGCTTCATATCCTTGATGATCTGATAGCCGTAGGATTCCCCGCCCTTGATGGCGGAAAGCACACAGATCTCCAAAAGCCCTCTTTTCAGCTGAGCATCCATAGCATACCTCCTGTTGTGTAATACATCATATCACGAAGTATCGCTCCTGTCAAGGGGTTTTCTGAAAAAAGCAGCACCGCAAGCCTCGCTTGCGGTGCTGCTTTTTTGTCGGGGTGCTTAAACGGGATTTTCTGCTTTATCTATGGAAAAATTAAGCATCGGATATGCCTATCACACAGAAATAATATCCGTCGATTTCGTAATAATATAATGTGCTTTCAGGAATATTGCGCTCCTTTTCTGTTAAAACGAATTCTACTTTCCGAGGTGCAAAATATATCTCATACTCATAAAGCTTATCAACTTGAATATCCCTAACATTCAAATTGTTTTCATATTCTCCGTTTAATTGATAGAGAGTGTGCAAATCAAGTTTTCCATCTGCCTCTACCAAAAACAGCGAATCTATGCTCATCATATAGGTTTGGTCTGCATAATCAGAATAAATATAAAAATATCCCAAAACTTGATATTTTTCGTATTCGTCTTCAATTGTTTTTTCTATTTGAGCAACATAGTTCAAATCCTTGTCTTTTTGCTTAGGAGAATCTAATTGAGTAGATATTATTCCTCCAAGTATAAGAAGGATGCCTACGCAATAAGCAATACGCACTACGATGTTCACTTTGCGGTTTGATTTCACCGTGTGATTTTCGGTAACCGCTAATCGTTCAGGTGATGTTTCTTCAAGTGTACCGGAAATATATTCAAGTTGTTTTTGAGCAAGAACTGAAAGTACAAGTTTAGGAGCTCTTTCCTTGATTTCTTCAAATAGCACAACCGCTTCATCAACGTCGCCATTCATTCTCTTGGTCACAGCTAATTGATATTGACGAATAAGGGCAACATATGTTCTGCTTTTCTTTTTGGAGTATTTTTCAATACTTTTTTCCAATTGTGCGCAGACTGATGGATAGTCGCCATTAGAAAATGCGCGGTAAAATTCGTACGCTTCTTTATTTTGCTTGAGAAGTCTTAATTTGTTGTTATACTTAAAATAATTATTAATTTGCTCAAGATGCTCCTTTAATCCTTCATAATCTCCTCGCTCAAAACAAATGCGGCATAGTAACAAATGTCCGTAAATTCTTTGTTGAATGTTTTTATGCTGCAGTAAAACAGAAGAAATGATGTTGTAAGCAGCTTGATAGTCACCTTCAGTAAAATACAAATTCAGCTTATAGGAATAATGAACAAAAAATGGTTTTGAATTGATAATAGCAGCATATTTTTCAGCATCAAGCTCTTTCCAAAGCGAAGACATAACAGTTACTCGTAGGGCAAAGTTGATCGCTATTCTCATATATATCAGAAAGCATACAAAATAGACTATCACCCAAAGAGATTCTTTGATAAGCCAAATCGGTATCAGCAACGGAAGCGTTAAAAGAAAGGATAAAATATAGTATGAGGCAATCGCTTTTTTTGCAGCTGTGTTTTTCATATTGGCCCCCTTTATCTGTAATTTTTGCACACCTTCTCAAGCAGAAGAAAATCGTTGCAGCGCTTGGCGAGAGATGAAGTATCGCCGTCCTTGACTTAATTATTTTTCTTTAAAGTTGTAACGGATGAAACAAGCATTCTGCGAAGCTCAATACATTTGCTTTGAAAATCTTTAAATTCTGCTTCTGTCAATGAATTCGTTTCATAAAGCAACTCAAGCCAATACTCGCTTTCGTTACATTCTTTGAGGGCAATTTCAAACTTTGATATAAAGTCCTTTGTTCCTTGTGCATATTGTGCTTCGTGAACATTTGCTCCAACAGATGCTCCGCACCGCAGAAGCTGATTTATCAGAGCACCTTCAACGCCGTTTTGCTTTAATGCTCTACAAAGAAAAACTATGTCTTTTGCAAATTCTTTGGACTTGTTCCTCAAAATGCTATCTGCCATTTTAACTCCTGCAATTTCAAACTTGGCGAAGCCAATCATAACTTGCCAAAGGCGATCATAACTCATAACTTGTTTTGCAAAGGAGCAACGAGAAGTTATGAGTTTAGAGTTATGAATTTGGCTTCGCCAAATGTTATAAGCTTGGCTTTGCCAAGCGTTATGATATGATCGCCAACTAACCTCGAACTGT
>JAZNFZ010000097.1:0-3103 GCA_045576195.1 Eubacteriales bacterium
CTCCTTGGCTCACAGAACGACATGGCTACGATCCGACTTGTGCCGCAAAACGCGGCACGTGTCGCCTCTTTTTTATTTTTGGGATTGGTAGTAGTCAAAGCGACTGATGAGATAGCGCCCCATCTGCACCATAAAGCGGCGCGCATCCGAGCGCATAGCAAGGGGCATTTTGGCGAAGAAGGAATCTGCCTCATAGGTCAGCTCTCCGTCATAGTCGATGTCCGAGAGCGCCTTCATCACCTGCTCCCAATCGATGATCCCGAGGCCAGGCAGCGTGTGCTGGTCGGCCTTATAGTCGTTATCGTGCAGATGCACGCCCTTGAGACGGTCGTGGCCGAGAATGCGAATGGCATCCCAGGGCTCCTCACCCACAAGGCCGCTGTGACCGATATCAAGCAGACAGACGAAATTGTCGTCATCCAGCGTATCGTACCAATCGGCGAATTCCTTGGCGCGCGAGCAGGCGCTGTCATAGATGCAGCCCCGCTTGCTGTGTCTGCGCCACATATTTTCCAGCGCGATCTTCACCCCGTACTCCTTGGCATAGGGCAGGAGGGCGCGGTAGTACTTCATATTGATCTCCTTCAGCTCCTTTGCGTGCGCGGGGTAGTCCTCACTGAGCCCCGCTACCAGTGCAGAGTCCTGTAAGGGGTGCACCACCACAATCTTCGCGCCCATCATACCCGCGATCTCAAGGGCGCGGGTAACATCGGGCATAATGCGCTCCTCTAAGATATTGGGGTTTTGCTTGAAGCTGTAGGAAAAGGGTGCGTGGGCCTGATTGCAGGGCATACCGATCCCGTCCGCGAAACGGCGAAGATCGGTTATGATCCTTTTATAGTCGGGGCTATGAAAAACACAGTCGGGATCGGCAGACATATCAAAGAGGGAAAGATCAAAGGCATCAAACCCCTCCTCAGAAAAGGCTTTAATGGCACCCTCAAGGCCAAGATCCCGCGCCGTTACGTAGGTTTGTGTAGACAGTATCATAGTATTTCTCCTTTTTGGGAAATCGCCGCCCTCGACTCTCGGGGCGGCGAAAATGTTTCTTATTTACCGACCTTCTCCAGCTTGTCAAAGAGCACGGCATACAGCGCGTCGCGCTTGATGTGACGAACATAGAGGTAGTGCGGACGGGCGCTGTCAAAGGCGTAGTTGGAGTCGGAGGTCACGATGGGACGGGGGATCTCCACCATATCAAGGGTCTCGGGGTTGACGATGGCCGCCATGGCGGTCACATCCCAGATCACCTTGGACCAGGCCTTTCTGTTCTTGCTGTTATACTCGTGGATCTCCTTGATAAGGTAGTCGCACAGAGGGTTCTTATCCTTAAGGTAATACTCAAGCTCAGGAATGGTGGTATGGAAGGCAGAACACACACCGTTACAGGGGATCTGGATAAAGGGAACCGAGGAATTGAAGATCACCTGTGCGGCGGGAATATCCTGATAGAGGTTGAACTCGCGGTTGTTCTGCCAATGGGTGGCGTGTCCGCCAAGCCAGACGACCACAGCCTTCTCGGCAATGTCGGGAGCCTTGATGAGGGCAGAAGCCACGTTGGTAATGGCACCGATGGCAACGATGTAGACCGTCTCCTCGCTCTCGCGGACCAGGCGAATGATGGCATCGGCCGCCTCACTCTCCACGGGCTCCTTCGCGGAGGGGAGATAGGTGGTGGAGCCACGGTACACAGGAACCTTGGAATCGGGGTCGATCAAAGATCTGATCTGCAGGGCCTCATTATAGCTCTTTTCCATACCGTCAGCGGGGGAAGTGGAGCGGCTGTTGTAGAAGGGCGCTGCCGTAACAGCCAACAGATCCACGCGCTCGGGGGAAAGCATTGCGTATGCCAGAGCGTATTGGTCATCGACCTCATTGTAGGTATCGGTGTCAAGAATGACCTTCTTCACCGTATCTTTTTTCAGTTCTTCCAGCCACTTTTTCATAATCTTCTCCTTACCTCAAAGGTAGTATTTGAAAGCCCTTTCGGCCTCTGCGCCCATTCTATCATAACCCTCCGCAAAATTCAAGCCCCTTACGCCTTTTTTTGAAAAATATTTTTCGCCCAAACCATCCATACTAATAGAAATCAAAATAAGGAGCAAAAAGGATGACAAACATTCACAAATGCGGCATTGTGGGATGCGGAAACGTGGGCGCCACCACGGCATACGCCCTGATGCAGACGGGCTTTTTCTCGGAGATGGTGCTGATCGACATCAACGGGGCGCGCGCCGAGGGTGAGGCGGCCGACCTCTCCCACGGAATGCCCTTTCTCTCCCCCACCGAGATCTATGCGGGCAATTATGCTGATCTTGCGGGGGCGGGCCTTGTGATCATTGCCGCAGGTGCGGCGCAAAGGGAGGGAGAAACGCGGCTTGATCTGATCCACAAGAACGAGAGGATCTTTGAGAGTGTGGTCACCGACATCTGCCGCTACAACAATGAGGCTATTTTACTGGTGGTGACCAACCCTGTGGACATTCTCACGGAATACACCAGGCGCATATCGGGATTACCTGTTTCGCAGGTCATTGGCTCGGGAACGGTATTAGATACAGCCCGTCTCAAATTTTTGCTCGGTCGACATCTCGGGGTGGATGCAAGGCAGGTGCACGCCTTTATCATCGGCGAACACGGCGACAGCGAGCTACCTGTGTTCAGCAGTGCCAACATCTCAGGCATCGATCTTGATGCCTTTTGCCACAGCGGCTGTGACACCTGCACACCGCTCCACCTTGACCGTCTGTTTTGCGAGACCCGTGATGCGGCCTATCACATCATCAAGGCCAAGGGAGCAACCTATTACGCCATTGCCGAGGCGGTGCGCCGCATCGTCACCGCCATTGTGCGCGACGAGGCCGCCATCCTGCCGATCTCGGTCTGCCTTTCCGGTGAATACGGTCAGAGTCATATCGCTATGAGCATTCCCACTGTGGTGGGGCGGGGCGGCGCGCAGCGCATTCTGGAAATTCCCCTTTCGGGCAAGGAACGGGAGCTGCTTGAGCGCTCCGCCGCGCAGATGCACCGTGTGCTGGGGGATCTTGAGACCGCCGCAACGTGATCCTCATCCACACCAACCAAAAAGATCCGCCGACGGCAA
>JAZNFZ010000098.1:0-27028 GCA_045576195.1 Eubacteriales bacterium
GTACTGAAAGATAATGCGGTCGATCTCGGCATAGGCGGCATTCTTCATCTGCCGCTTGGAGTCAAGTCGCCCCGCCGCCTGCTGGATCTGCAGCTGCTTGGCCTTGCCCGACTGCGCCGAGCCGTCATACTGCCCCTGGAAGGAGTCGGTGATGCCAAGAATGCGCTTGGCCTGGTCATAAAGACGGTCAGCGGCCGCTACATCACGGGAGATCTCCACCTGCAGATCCACGCGCCCGAATTGCCCCATATTCTCAGGCCCCGCGCGAAACACCTTTTCAAAGATCGAGTTGTCCACGTCCATCAAAAACTTTTCGGGCACAATGGGGTAAACACCCGAGCCCATCACCTTTCTCGAGATACGGCTCTCGATCTTGTTGATCTCCTGCTGCTGCGGGCGGATAAACCGACAGTCCGACTGCCCAAACAAATTATCCTCCTCCGAGGTGTTCTTGCGGATCACCACGGGCAGGCGGTCGGGGGTGTAAAAGGGGAGCCTCGTCGGCTCGGTCCTCGGCACCAGGGTCTTTTGCATGATCGGCATCGAAAGGCCGCTTTCCCCGTCCATGGCAAAGGCCACCGTGCCGTCTTCAAGCAGGGCGGGCACCTCCTTTTCCTCGGTCTCTACCTCGCCGTCGCGGATCACGGTGCTGCGCGCGGGAATAAAGCTGCCGTCACTCAGCGCAATGTCGTGCGTAAGCTCCTCCATCTCCTCGTTTTTGAGAAAGAATTTGGGCTTTTCGCAGGTGCACACACCCTCCCTCTGGTCGCATTTTTGGCAATAGCGGCGCTTTCTTTGGTAGTAGTCCTCAATGTCTACCACCACCGTCTCGTCCGACCAGGCAAACTCACACACCTTGCCCTCGTCGTTTTTGTAGTAGCAAACGCAAAGGGTGGCTGTCTCCTCCTCCTCGTTTTCCTCCGAGGCGGTCTCGGCGGCAAGCTCCTCGGAGATATCAAAGCGACGGACAAGATCCTCCTTGGTGGTCTCAAAGGTGATAAAGCAATATTCCATATCGTCGATCTCATAGATATGCGGCTGACCGAGAAAGCGGCGGGGGGAAAGCACCGTCACGCGCACGTCCCCCACCGTGCTGTGGGTGGTGATCGACTCATCCCATTCCACAAGCCACACAGAGCCGCCGTAGATGGGATTATAGCGCTCGTCAATGTCGTTGAGCTTCTCAAAGGGCAGCTCGTCGCGCTTGTTTTTGAGCAGGGTCTCAATGGCCTTGGCGTTGCGCTCACCGCGGTCAGACTGCATTTTCGGTGTCACGGCAGGCGTGGGCAGATAGCCCGTGATCTGCGACTCCACCAGCTCATAGGTGATGTTTCGCACCACCTTGGCGGGCACGGTCGAGCCATCGATCTCATTGTCCCCCTTGTACTGCCGCAGATACTTGTCCATCTCGGTGTACTGCACCTCGGCGCAGCTCTTGGCGTGCTCGTAAAGCTCCTTGAAAAACACAAGCCTCGCGCCGCTGTCCTCATAAATAACCTTCATAATCGGGATAACCTCCATAATGTTCTATCACGCGCTGCCGTTCTTCCTCCGACGTTGCGTTAAAATAATCTTCCAAATGACTTTTTCTGTATTTCACCCGCCGCGGCGGTGCACTCTCCGCAGGCCGCGTCCAATAGATCGCAAAATACCGCAGCGCATCGGGCGCGTGGGTGATCTCGTGGGGCTCGTTCAGTGTGTCCGTGGGCCTTCTCGGATCGCGGAGAAGCTGCGGCAGATTTTTGATCAGCTGTGTGCAGTTGCGAAAGATCTGCAAGCGCACATGCCCCTTTTCGTCCTTCTTCAAAAGCTCCTTGATGGCCAGCCACCCCGCCTCGCGGTCGTTGTTTGACTTGGTTAAGGTAAGCCCCGCCTCGGAAAAAAGCAGGGCCTTCGACTTGCCCGTCTCCTGCGATCTGTTCCAAAGGTCGGGCGGTGCCAGCACCGCATAGATCTCCTCGCCCGCATCCCGCATACCGCGAATGGCAGCGGCCGCCGAGCTGATCGGCAGGTCACTCTGACACAGCTCCTTATACACATAGCAGTTGTTCTCGTTGTCCACCGCAATAAAGTAGGCCGCAAGCATATCAAGACCGTAGTCGAGCGCGATATAGCGCCTCCATTCGAGGGGAAGCGAGAAGGGCTCGCAGGTGTGCAGATCACGGCGAAACTCGCCGAAATATTGCCCCTCGGCCACATCCCACGAGCCGTAACGCCAGCGCTCGCGCATGCCATCGGGCAGAGAGTCCAGCTGCTTGACGTAGTCGGGATTTTTTTGCATCAGGATCGCATTGTCGTCCACCAGCGCCTGAATAAACACATATTCCGAGGGGTCCTCCCCCTCCAGATAGTCGCGCGACACAAACAGCCGCTTCACCCACAAAAAACCCACTCCGTCGGGGTTGCAGGTGAGGTACATCCGCTTGGGAAAGTCGTTTGCACCGCGCAGGCAGGCCTTTAACACCTGAAACACCAGCTCCGAAAACTGCGTGGCCTCCTCCAAAAAGATCACATCATACTCCTGCCCCTGGTATTGCAAGGCATCTGCATCGGTCGCAAAATACGAGCATTTGATGCGCGAGCCGTTGGTAAAGCAAAAGGCCTTGTCCGCCTCCTTAAACGGCGCCACAAAGGACGGCAGTTCCGCCCGAAGCGGCAAAATATGGTTGTCTCGCAGATCGGTGTAGGTCTTTCGGATGATCAATATCTTGATGCCGGGCCACTTCAACGCCAGACGTTTGGCTTTTTCGCGCACCGCCCACGACTTGCCGCCGCCGCGTGCGCCGCCATAGGCCACATATTTGGCCGTAGCCATCATAAATTCCTTTTGCTTGGGCTGCGGTCGGCCCAAAACCAGCGTGCGCCCCATCAGTTCGACTCCTCGTCCACCTCGTCCGAAAGCGTCACGTGGAAGGAGCCCTCGTTTTCCACTCTCTCCTTCATGTCGTGGTTGTTCATCGCCTCAAATTTCGCAAATTGCGGATTGTAAAAGCCTCCTAAGGTGTTGGTGATCAGTTTCGCCCTCTGCATCTCCTTTGCGCGCGCATAGCAGTGTTCAAATCGTTTGCTCTGCTTGCACCAGTTGAGCAGCGTGCCCCGCGTCACACCAAGCCTTGCGGCAAAGGCCTCAAAGGTCGGGTATTCGTTTGGCACGACGTGCGCCACACGCTTTACCACGTTGCCGTTTTTGTCAAATGTTTCGTCATAAACAATGCGGGTGGCAGGCGCGCCGAAGTAGGCGATCAGCTCGTCGGCATATTGCTCCTTGTATTTGCACGCCGCCGCATTCTCCTTCTGAAAGCGCACCTCCTCCGCGATCTTGTGCCCCTTCGTAAAGCGCCCTCGCTCGTCCCGCTCGGGATTTTTTCTTTCTTCCTGGCTCATTTTTTGTTTTTTCCTCCTTCCAAACAAAAAAGAGCCACTCCGCCCTTCAGGGCTCAAGTGGCTCTTGCCTCACGCAGGATCCCCCGCGTGGGTCTATGGCACGTTTCTATTTCTCTTTTTTCATTGTATCACAAAAGTTACTGCAATTTGTCGCCATTAACTCGCTATGTGCAAGATGTATTCACAAGCCTGTAGGGGGCGACGTCCCGCGATTGCCGCTCGGTGCCACATCAACATTCTCTCTTGTAGGGGGCGACGTCCTCGACGCCCCGCAAGGCCGCACACGCCGCAAATAAGCCCTATTCGGGATACAACCGCAGCGCCGTGGCAATGTCATGGATCAGCCTGTGCCGCCGCCTGTAATAGGCGTTTTTGGACATAGCGACCCCTGCGCGGGAGCGAGCATAGCCGCGCCCCATGGCAAGGTCGGCCAAAAAATCCTCCCGAAAGCCCACCTCAATCTCCGAGAGTGCCTTCTCCACCGCGGCATTGTACTCCACATACCGCGCCAGCACCTCTCCCGTGATGTCAGAGTGCTTGATCTCCTCCTCCCGCCGATGGTAGTCGGCACAAATGGCGGTGACCATCACCACCACGGAGGAGGGGAGCTCCCATCTGGCAAAGCACCTGGGCCGCGACATTATGTATCCCTCTCGGCATCGCGAAAGGTCGCGGGGCGGGGCTCGTCCGCATAGGCGAGATAGTCCTGAACGATAATGCGGTCGATCTCGGCATAGGCGGCATTCTTCATCTGCCGCTTGGAGTCAAGTCGCCCCGCCGCCTGCTGGATCTGCAGCTGCTTGGCCTTGCCCGTGCTCTTCTTCGCGATACCCACCGCCTTTTTCTTCGCACCCGTGCCCGTCGCCGCAGACTTTTTCGCGCCACTCGCCTTTTTCGCCGTGCCGTCCTCTCGGCTATCCGCTATCTCCAAGCCTCCCTCCGGGAGGGAGGGGGACCGCGTCAGCGGTGGAAGGAGCCCGCGTGATAATGGATTTGGGGGTTGGCTGTCGCACACGCTCTCTCCATTCCCCCTGATCTCCCCCATGCGACCGAGGGATTGTCCCCACTCATTTCCACCTCGCGCCACGGCGCGGTTGTATTCATCCACACGCGCCGCAGAAAGGCTCTCACCGCGCACAAGACACATCACAAGCTCAGCCGCAAGCTCGGCCACAGGTCCCTCTCCCTCGTGGATCACGCGCCGCAAAAAGTAGGTAGGGCGTGCCACATCTCCGTCGGGCAGCTCCGTCGATACACAAAACTCACACAGCGCCGTGCGCCGTCTCACACAGTCACGGCAGGCGTAGCTTCGTTTTTTCTTTTCACTCATGGCCCTCTCCTTTCAAAGCATTTTTGTTGTATTCCTCCACAAAGGCAAGCGGCAGCGGCATACCGCGCGCGATCCGCGCTGCCAGCACCGCGGTAAGATCCTCCGCCAAAAGCCCGTTGCAAAGCGTTACGCCGTCGCCAAGATAAGCACTCGGCTCCGAGCTCTCGCCCCCGGGCGATATGATCACACGGCAATCCTTACAGGCCGCCGTCCCTCTCCTCAAGCAGGTCGCACAGCGCCCACTCTTTTTTTCCTTGCTCATTCTGTTACCTCCTGTCCGTCAATCGCCTGCCCGCAGTCGTCACAATGCCTCGGCAATGCAAGCGGGCTCAAAGGCGCGCCGCACGAGGGGCAGGCACACAAAATGTCCGATACCCGCTTGGGCGGCAAGGGCACCGCGTGCAAAAGCGCCGCCGTGATCTTCGGCTTGTCCAAAAGAAAAATGTCCGATACCCCCGCCGCACGGCCGATCTCCACGATCTCCGCCATAATGCGGGCATCCACCTCCCTCTCGTAGGCCTTGATGATGTATTTGATGTTGCTCTCAAGCACGGTGCCACCGTCTGTTTCTTTTTGCACAATGGCAAGGTCGCGCGGAATACCGAGGCTGATATGCTTCACGGGCAGCGCATCCTCCCGCCGCTTTCTTGCAAATTCCCTCTCCGCATACGCCATCATTTCCCGATAGAGCTGCTTGCCTCTCCCACCATCCGCGACACCCTCTCGGCTCTCCGCATTCACCGTAGGGACCGGCGTCCCCGACGGTCCGCCATCCGCACTACCAATGCCAAGCACCTCGCCTCTCTCCTTATCCCGCATCCTCCACCTCCACATATCCCCAAGATTGAAACGGCCGCTTGATCGGCACAAATTGCCCGTAGCCGTATTTGCTGAACAAGGAAAGCTCCCTTGGCTCCTCGTAGATCTTGAGATCTGAAATATGCCACCCAAACACATCCTTGCCCGCGGCGTAAGCCTCAAGCTCGTCCCGTGTCAAACAAGCGTCCTCCATCGCCTTGGTGTGAAACAGTGGGCGCTTGGCAAACTGTGCGGGGTGCGAAAGCACCTGCACGATCTCATCGCACACAAATTCGCCGATCACCTTACCAATGCCGCCCCGCACCCTGCCGCGGCATACGTTGGATAGCTTGATGTAGTTCCCCTTGCACTCGTAAATAAAGCACCGAAACGGCGGCTTTAACGTGGGATAGGTCTTCCTCGCCTCAATCCTCTTTTTTCTCTTCTCGATCAGAAAGCACGGATCCGCCCCGATCGATAGCATCACTGCCTTCATGTCCCTCTCCTTTCATTTCCTTTGCGATTCGCTTTACCAAGCGGTAAACAAATGTACCCTCGTAAAGCAAATCAGCTTCAATTTCGCTCAAAAACCTCTCCGCAAACTCTTCGATAGCTTCGGCTCGTGCGTTCTTTGCCTTATCTCGCATTGCTCGGTAGTCATTTGCACGCATCTTGCCAAGTTCTGCAAGGGTGGTCAACCTCCCAATCTCCGCATCCTTTTCACGCCAAGCGTCTTGATACTTTTTGCACTCGGCTTTCCACTCTTGCAGATCTCTATAAATTCGCATTCGTTCTTCCCACAACTCTTTGTGTTGGGCATCCTTTTCACGGAGAAGGGCGAGGGCATCTGCGTAAAGGATTGTCATACAATCTCTTTTGCCACCCATTGGGCAAGTAGAACAGTTGGTACTCTCTGTGATTGCTGATGAGCAACACTCCAACGCCCTCATCACATCGGATTCGGCCAGCTCACCCTTCGCCGAGCAGGTCACTTGCTCCGCAAGCTGCGGTTTCAGTTCATTTGGCATTTCAAAGTCCTCGCTTCAATCTCACCGCACATAATATGGCGGTTTTCCTTGTCTGCCACATCGCAACGGTCATAGAACGGGCAATAATGGCACATATTCTTTTTCACCGTGTCGGTGCATCGCACAACGACCTCGGCAAACTCGTTCAAATCGTCATACACAATTCTCATCGTCTACTCCTCGCTTTCTTAAAATCCTTACATTTTCCTTCGGGTACATATATGGGGTATGTTGTATAAGATCCATTTTTACAGAAGCCTTTGAAGCATATACCGAACACCCCAAACTCACCGTCTCGATTCGTAAATGTTCTCGCCTCCTTGAATTCTGCAAAATGAGCACATCGGTAACAGCACTCGCGCGGCTCCTTCTCAATCGACTCTCCAAACATACTCAGCTGCTCCGTCGCATTCACGTTGCTCCCTCGCTTTCGTATTTCTTTTTGAGTTGTGCAATATCGCCCTCAAACTCTTTCAAGAGCCGTGATTTTTCTATATTGCCGATGTTATCTTGCAGTTGGCACATCGTTTCGTAATCATCATAGCCGTTGTGTTCCAATCTGCAAGCATCCCATACGCTTGTCATTTCTACGGGAGAGCCATCGGCATATTCCTCGGTTACTTTTTTCGCTTCCTCTGCGTATCGGTGAATATGAGAATATCTTGCAAGGGTTTTCTCAATCTCCTCAAAAATCTCCCTCGCCACACCGCTTGCCTTGCGATAGCCAGCGTCATAAAGCGATTTTGCGATACTTGCAAAGAACAATGACATACCTTCTACCATCTCTGCGTTTTTCGTGTCAACAATCACTTTCGCCATTTCCTCAATATGCTTGTTCATCGTTTGCTCTCCTGTTCCAAGCGTTTGCAGCCTCGTCTTTATACGAAAAAGTGTTGTCTTCTGACACAAACTCTCTTACTGATGCACCACAGTCATCGCATTTAACTAAACACGCAGGCCTGTAAGAGCGAATTTCGGAAAAACTTATAAATTTTGCAGTTCCCCCGCAAAACGGACACGGCTTCAATTCATTCGGCATTTTCGTACTCCTTTAACCAATCCTTTAACCAAGCGGAAACCGCTTTCCGAATAATTTCTTGTTGGGATTTCAAAACCGCTTCTGCTCCTTTAGTCGGCATTTTCGGTGCTCCTTTCCACAGGTAATCCCAAAATCATTCCAACAAACCATTTTTTGCTGAACTCCGTTCTTGATTTGTTTCTCGATGTCATAAAGCGTTTGCGTGTGGTTAATTTTTTCTTGCACTTTGTTTGGCATTTTTTGTATCTCCATAAGATCATTCCACAAATTCGGGAATTCTCGATACAATAATTCCCACTCTTGTATTTTTTGATTTGCGCAGAACCAACAGCCGCCACGATTTGAAAAGGTATAAGTTGGGCTTAACAAACCATCACCCACACAAATGTCATAGGTTTCGTATTCGAAAACATTAATGAGCTCAAGTATTGACATTCGGTTGTTCGCGCTATTGGACAGCAACCTGCCTTTTTCATCTGCCGCAATGCCCGTAATCACACGGTAATTTTCGGTTTGTTGCTTATAGTATTTTTTACACGGTCTTATTTTGCAATCTCTCTGTATGCCGCATTTTCCGCAAATAGGAAAACCGCGCACCTTTCCTACCCTCTCGGGGTGATTTTTGCTATATGCGATAGGCGTAGTCATATATTCATACGCCGTTATTTTACTTCGCACAAAATCACAAGTGACACCCCAACTGTTTAATTTCGGGACGGCAACACCGTGCATAAATTCGTAGTGATACGGGTTTTCACCCGTTATTCCTTCCTTCCACCACACCTCTGCCGTGATCGTCTTAAATGGTATATCGAGCCAATGCAACAGTATGCAAGTCGCTAAACTATCCTTGCCACCCGACACTCCGACAATGTTTACACCGTTTTTGAGTGAATTGATTTTGTCGAGGCGTTCCGTAGGGAGGGTTAACAGGGTATGTTTAAGGTCTTTATATGTCATCCCTTCCCCTCTCTTTCCTTCAGTGCCTTTTCTGCCTCCTCATAGGTTTCCTTGTCCACATCTTCCCAACGGGTTTCCTCGCTGCCGTCCGAATAGGCGATCTTATATTGCACCTTGAATACTTCCTCGTGATGCACTTGCTTTATGTTGGGCAAATATTTGAACTCGCCGTTCAACCAATCGTACTTGTATTCATATACCATTTCCATCGCATCATAAGCAGGGACGTATTCCGTGCTTACGGGGGTCTTTGTCACAACCTCTGCACCACAAGCGCAAAGGCATAGCAACGCGCCAATGCATACGATCATTACAACAATTCGTTTCATACCTCGCTCCTTTCTGAAAGCGCCTTTTCTGCTTCCTCACGGGTGAGAAAGACGGTTTTTCCAAAGTCTGAAAAATCAAAGCTGTTTTCTTGAAGAATACCCTTTGTTGTTACACCTATTTTTGTTATTGTATCGTCAATCACAAAATCATTGAGTGCTTTGTGATTACTCATATCTACAATGAAAAACACCTTATCCCCCACCTTGCAAGGCGGCACGATCACGCCGTTTGCAAGCAGGTGGTCGGCAATGCTGGCAGCTGTTTGATATGTTTTTCCTATCGCGCGACCACAAAAGATAACGGGCAATTTCGGCACATTCAGCAGCAACTCAATCAATCTATCTCTCATTTCACCCCTCCTCCGGCGGCTCAGGCATCTCTGCCCAGTGTGTCACCTGCCACTCACCGCGCCCGTATGTCAGCCACCTGCCGCTATAGGTCACGTCGGTGGTTACGCGCCGCGCACCGCTATAGGTGCTCCGTAAGCTCACCAGCACGGGATCCGAGCAATGTGTGCCCTTCAACCGTCGCACCGTTTCACTCTCGGGCGGCATTCGCCCCGACTCCACCGAGATCCACTCAACCGTCTGATCCATCGCCCTCTCCTTCTACGGCTCCTGCGCCGCTTTTGTTGAACAGTGCGATCTTGCATTGCTCGTAAACCGATTCCAAGCGCTTCACAAATCGCTCGTTTACACAGTCAAACGGCAAGATCAGCGCCTGCAGCGCGAAACCGATCTTGACGGCAAAATACGGCGCGGCATTTGCCCCATATCGCCTGAAAATATAAAGCATCGCGTCGTCAGTGTCGGCGAAGGGAAGAAGATACTGCCTCTGTATAAACATCAGGCCCTCCGGGGTCGTGATCGGCAACAGCCCGCCAAACAGCTCGTCTCCGATTTCACACGGCACCTCGTCGGGGGTATCATCCTCAAAGCAGAGTGTTGTCGGCAGGTGGTAATCATACTTCAGATGCATCTTAGCCGCCTTTTTTTCGGGGATGTCAAAGGCGCGGCAGATCGTTTCGGTATCGAATTGCGGCAGGTTGAACAGCGGAAAGATCGCGCTGCCGTCCGAGATCCATTGGCACTCCTTTCCCTCATACAGATGGAGGTTGCCGCTCCTTTTGCAAAAGCCAATAATTTTCTTGATGATCACAATGGATCCCTCCTCTCGCTTCTTCTCTTTGTTTCCCGTTCCTTATATGCCTCGGCAGCCTGCTCGGTAAGAAAACAGCACGCGCCACCAATCTCCCATTCGCTGCCATCGAAATCCACGGCATACCATTTGTCCTGCATATAAGCAACACCCTGTACTTGCCACGGATAAATTTTTGCATCGTCACCCTCAAATAGCACTGCATACACCGTCTGCCCCAGCTTCACAGGCGGCATCATAACACCGCCCGCCAGCAAATGCTCGGCCAAAACGCGCAACGCATTATCGTGCAGCCAAGAGGGCAGCACGCCGTGCTCCCTCTCCGCTTTGATCAGCTCCAAAAGCCCCTCTCGCATCTCATATTGCCCCATAGATCGCTCCTCCTTTTCCCAAACGTCTGTGATTTTCAATCTTTGCCGTGATCCATGATCCGTGAGCACCACAAATCGGCCGCCCTTTGCCAATTCGGCAGGCAATCCCACGAAACCTTGGCGTTCCAAGCGCAGAATTTCTCTGCCTCGGAGGCAGCCTCCTTCACGTCATGCTCATTCTTCATATACACGGCCACTTGGGTCAGCGTAGGGGGCAATCCCTTGTCGGCCTCCCCCCACTCCTTCTCCTCGCGCGCGTGCGCGCACGTTATAGATGAATTACTATTATATGTGGTGGTGGTATCTATACTATCTCTATCCTTACCTAACTCTAACTCTAACCTAACCTGTGTATCCATTTTGGATACAAAATGGATACATTCGGTATATACCTTGTTTTCCTCCAACTTCAGCATAGATTTTTCTTTGACGTATGCCGTGGGCTTGTAACGGTCTTTTTGAATGTAATTGTGTATGCGCCAATGCTTGATCACGATTACACCGCTTTCAAAGGCAATTACAAAGCGCTTGGCGATCAGAAGCTTCATATCGTCCTCGCTGGCACCGATATCCTCGCGGATCCTGCGCGGCTTGTTGACAAAGCCGTCGTCGTCGGCGCGCATGGAAAGGTGAAAATAGAGTGCCTGAGTGGAGAGCGGCATCTCCACAAAGGCGTCACTGTCAATAATCGTTTTTGAAAACATCCGCCGCTCTGCCATCTCACCCTCCCACAAGCACACTTGCGATCTGTGCCATGGCCGCGCGCAGCTGTGCGCCCGTTTCGGGTTCGTTTTGCTCGGCCTCATCCACCACAGAAGCCATCGCACCGTATGCGGTCTGAAAGGCCTCCATGCGCTCCTTGAAGCGCACGAGATAGGGCGAGGCATTCACCTGCGCCGCCATCAGCTGCGCTTCCAATGCCTGCACCTTGTCTGCGACCTCCGCAAGGGCGGCTTGCCGCGCCTCCTCACGGGCGGCAGCAATGGCACTGTCCCTCTCGGCTTCTGCTTTTTTCATGGCATCCGCACCCTCGGCGCGGGCCTTCTCCAGGTCCTTCTCGGCCTTTTTCTTGGCGGCCTCGATCTTCTTCTCCGCCTCCGCCTTGGCGTTCTCCAGGGCCTCTGCCTTAATGCGCCCGATCTCCTCCTGAGGTACCGACGTGGACTTCACCAGCTCCAACAGCGTTTCCGCGGTTTCCAGCTTTTCCTCCGCCTCCGTCGCCTTCCTTTCGGCCTCCTCGGCCCGTTTTTCGGCCTCCTCGCGGGCCTTCACCGCTTCCTTGATCTCGCGCACCGACATCTCCTTCGCGCCGCTTTCCTCAATGAATTTGGCGCGCTCAGCACGGGGCACAGGCAAGAGCGCCAGCACCTGCGAGGGCGACATACCCTCAAACATCGAAAAATCGTTGCTCTGGAACATATCAAGCTGTGCCAGCTCCTGCTGCTCCAGATACAGGCGCATCATGTTGTTGGCGTTGGAAACAGAGTAGGAGACATTCTCCGCAAGCCACTCACCCCACTCACCGTAAGGCAACTTGTCCTTGGCCTCGCACAAAAGTCGCCCCACCTCCACGGCGGCCGAGAGCAGATCTCGCGCCGCCCGCTCCTTGATCACGTTGATCTCCATGGCGATGCGCTCCACGCTCCGCTCAGGAGCCGTGGGCGTCACGTCCTTATACTCGCCCTCTCGCAATTCGACCATATTCAAATCCTTCACTGCCATTTATACTGCCTTCCTTCTGCCCTCTCGGGACTTAATATTTTTCGTTTTATCCTCGGCAAAGCCGATCTCCAAAAGATCCGCCTCCAGCACGTCGGCAAGCAGCTGCCCTCGCAGGTGTCCGTTGTGCACCACGGTCTTGGCTCTTCGCAGCTCGGCAAAGCCCTCCTCTCGCTTGATGCGACTTTCCTTGGCCGCCTGCTTATCCTTCGCAGTGAGCTTATTTTGGATCGCCACCTGCCACTCGGCAAGAAAAGCGAGAATTTTGTCCTTGTCGCGTCTGTCCTGCTGATCGTGCGCGGTGCGCTTTTGCCGCACCGTACCGCCGGGCTCCACCTCAAGGATATAATAGGGCTCATCCTCCTTGCCGCAGCGCCTTACAAACAGCAAAAAGCTCTCTCCCGAGCGGATGCGATCAAGATAGCGCCTCCAGCCGGGCTCGCTCACACCGTGTCGCCCGACACAGTGCTCCAAAAATTTACCGTCGTAGATCACATCCGCAATACAGCTTGGCGCAACCACCGCCAATGCTCCGTTGTCCCACTCATATTTTGCTTTCGCCTTTTTGTAAAAGCGCTCAAAATTGGGGTAACGTCCTGCCTCATCCGCCGCCATACGTTCAGCCTCGGCGCGAAGCTGCTTTGCCTTTCGGCGCGCATTTTTTATCGTGCTGTCTATCAGCTCAGCCTCCGCCCTTGCCTCACTCATAGCCCTTCTCTTTGCCTCGTTTTTCTGCTTCTTTGACAGCAATGCATCGTGAGCGGTCTTCAGATCCTTGGGCATAACAGAGATCGTTTTTCCTTTACCCGCCGCCTCGGCAAGCGTAATGTAGTCCTGCCAAAGCGTGTATGCGCCCTCCAGCGTGATCCCCATACAATGCCAGCAAGCGCCGCCGCTGTTTTTCTGCACACGGCGGATATAGCGCATCAGCTCACGGACCTCCACGCCCATGCGCCTCGCCTTGGCGATAAAGCGATAGGCTCCCTGCAGACCGAAAAAGACCTTTTCCAGCTCCTCGGCATATTCAAAATCGCGCTCGCTCTTACCCTTGATGCGCTTGTAGATTTTCAGTATGTTTATGTCAAAGTGATGGTAGCGCGGTCCCTCTCCCCAACGGTTGTATTCCTTTCGGGTGAGCCCGAACAGCTCCCAGGGTGTTTTTGCATCCCAATTCATGATCTGCTTGTTCTCACTGTTCTCCATCACCACATTCCACACGGTAGAATCGTGGCCGAGCTTGAGAAGCATTTCCAACTGCGGGTGGCGCGCATAATGACACAGATACCGCACAGGGTAGTTGTAACCGTAGCGGCAGTTCCCGCTATCCATCCCGTTATAGCGCAGGAAGGTGTCCTCAATACCGCCATCCGTGGCCCACACTACTGAGTAGGCGTATTTCTCCATAAACATATTGTGATTCCAAGAAAATGGCTCCTCTGGGATGTTGGCACGCCGTAGGGGATAGTCTCGGCCCCACGATTTCCAATGCACAGCAGCACCGGGTGTGAGATGGTAGCGGTTGCTTTCAAAGGTCGATGTTTTGCCCGCCAGAAAAACCTTTTTCTCCTTCGGGTAATAGCGATAGCTGCGATCTGCATAGATACAGCGGATCCACACATCCTCGGGGGAAACGGCAAAAAAGACAGCCACACAGTTGGTAGCCCAGAATTTTGTGACATCACAGATCTTCACATTCTTCACCGTCGCCCTCGCGCCGCACAAGGGGCAGGTCGCATCCTCATTGTGCCTCGCGTGAAACAGCTCGGTGTCCTCACAGGTCTCTGTGCGCTGTCGCACGTTCTCGCCGCGGTCAAAGGTCTCGTGGCACGCCGTGCAGGTGTAGCGGCGGTGCCCACGCTTGACCGTTTCAAAGAAAAGGTACTTGTGAAAGCCCTTGTCGATCTGCTCATAAACCTGCGCGGGGATCTCGGGCATCCCCGCAAATTCGTTTTTTACCGCTTCACTCATCGTCCGTGGCCTCCTTTTTTTGTAGGGACAGGCGTCCTCGACTGTCCGCTCGTGAATTCTTCCCTGCCGTCAATGTCTACATAGGTGTCCTCGGGGATCCTCTCACCGTCCACCACGTGCACTGCTACTGCCACGATCTCACCCTGCTCCTCACGCGCCATGGCAAGAATGTCGCCAAGCTCACCCTTGGCATAGGGGCGAAGCCCGCGCACCACGGCATAGCCTCTGCTTTTTGCCTCGCCGCGCCCGTTCTGTATCACAGAACAGGGAACACTCGGGTGCTTGGCCATATAGAGCAGAATGTGCAAAAAATAATCGGGCAGCGAGAGCTCGCGCAGGATCGTCAGCTCGGTGCAGGAGATCTTGCTGTCCACCGCATCCTCATCGGTGTCACCCTCTACGCCCACAATGCAGTAGACCGAGCGGTGAATGTCGGGGTAATAGTGGAGGCAATCCGCGGGATTTTCCGCGCAGTGCCAACCGTTTTTCGCGCAGTTGGCAGCCTCGGTCACATTCTTTTGCCCCACAGGCAAAAACCGCACACCGCGGCAAATATATCCGGGCTCAAATGCCTTGTAAGCAAGCCTCATTTGCCACCTCCACTTGTAGGGGGCGACGTCCTCGACGCCCCGCTCATCCCCAGCAGATCCTCAAGCCGCAAATTGAGAATTTTCGCAGACGTCTGGCTTTTTTGGGGCATAGAGATCTTCATTGACCACTCCACATCCGCCTCGGGGAAGAAATACTGCGCCGCCATACGGTATACATCGAAATCAGACAGGTACCCTGCCCCTCTCCCGGGAAGCTTCAAGGCCTGCAAGCACCCCGCAAGCGACTTGTCCTCTGCCATCACAGCGGCGGCAAACTCCTCACTCTGCTCGCAAAAACGCGCCAGGGTGTCCTTCACATACCGCTCCAGATATGTTCGCATATCGTCAAGCTTCGCACCGTCGGTCTTTTCCTCCTTCAGCCTCCTCACCGCATCGATCTGCACCTGTGTCATGCTTCCACCTCGCTCTCCAGCCGCGCCACCAGGCGCGCAAAGCCCTCAACGTCGCTCGCGCCGTAAAGCAAGAGCTTGTCCACAGCCGTCTCCTGTGGTCGGCCGTAAAGAAACCAGATCCCCGCGCACTCGTTAAAGTAGAGCATGGCCTGACCCGCCTCGCGGTTGATCTGCTCCACCAGCGAAACAGCCCGCGCCCGTAGCCCTGCCGTCAGGCGCTTTCTCTCGATCCTTTGGAGGTAGGCCACACCCACCAGCATGTCCTCGTTGCCCTCTCGCGCCAAAATTGCCGCATTTCCGCTCATTTCCGCACCCCTCCCTTGTCCTCGCTCTTATGTAGGATTTGACGGCTGTAAATGGCCAAAATTTGCCCTTCGGGCATTTTTGCCACCTTTTGCTGCCAGGCGGCCCCGGAATAAAGCCGTGCCACCTCCGCGCGCATCTGCTCGATCGTCATGGACATACGCTTACCTCCTTCAAAAACATCTGTGCCGTGGTGTTGGTGTACCACAGGTAAAAGGTCGCGGTGGGGATCACCATCACACGGTAGCCCCCGTTCTCCTTCTGATAGGCAAAGCCAAAGGGCGTGTTGTGCCGCATCAGCGCCGCACGCAGCCCATCCTCGTTCACACCGAGAAACTCTGCCACCGCCTGCAAGGGCAGCTTGATCGGGTGCTTTTTCACAAGCTCCTCCAATTTCTCCAGCTGTTTTCTCACTTCTTCCATAAAAATCTCCTTTTCTGTCAAAAAACTTGACAAATTTTCTTTTTTGTGGTATCATAAGAGAAAGGATTTTTCCTATGATCCTTTCTTTGGGACCTCGCAAGCCGCCAAGCTTTTGCGCGAGGTCCTTTTTTGTTAGCCGCCTCTGATGTGACTGAAAAACAGCGCATCAATATTGGCATCGGGGAAGGCCCGCTTCAGGCGCTCCATAAAGGCGTAAGAGGGCCGCGCGCGGCCGCTCTCCACCTTCTGGTACATCGACAGCGTGATCTCCATCTGCCGTGCCATCGCAAGCTGCGAAAGCTCCTTCTCCTTGCGAAATTGCTTCAAGCCGTTCATTCGTGATCTCCTTTCCAAACCGCCCTCTCGGCGGTTTTTTCTTATTCCTTGCGCGCCGCCCTCTCGGCCTCACGCATTTCGCGCTCCTCGCGCAAAAGGTCCTCAACCGTCACTCCCGCAGCCGCAAGCGCAAACCCACGCTTTTCATACTGCCGCAGCGCATACATATATTGCCGCCGCATACGGATGCGCTCCTCGGTCTTGCCGAGCACCACCATAGGCGATGCCTTCAGTCGCGTGATCTCCTGCTCTACCTCGGCATCCGTTAAATACTTTCGTGACATTTTTAGTCCTCCTTTGGCATACTTACCAAATCGTCGATCCTGCAGCCCATCACACGGGCAATATCGGTCACCATCGCCAAGCTCGGCTGCTTCAAGCCGACGATAATATGGCGCACCGCCCCCTCCGAGCACCCCAACTGCTTGGCAAACGCCAGCTGACTGATGCCGTTCTCCTTGAGGTATTTCTTTAACTTTTCACCGTTAAACACATTTACACTCCCTTCTCTGCGTTTTTAGTTCGTACCAAGATATTGACAATAGATCTTGGTTTTTGCTATAATAAATTCAAGACAATTTGCCCGCAAGAAAGGAGACAACTATGAATTATAACGAATACGACCGTATCCAAATGGAGCTCACCGGAGTAGGTGATGGGCTCCGCTCTGAAATCAGGCACATTTTAATGAACTCCAACGCCGATCAAGAAACCCAAGAGCTTGTAAGTCAAGTGTGTAACAAAATTTCAAGATCATTTGATGAGATAGCGCTCCTCTTATCGCAGGCAATGCGTGCATCAATCGAATGAATCGATCAATGCTTTAAGTGCTTCCCGTTGTTCTGCGGTCAGCACGGAAACACCGTAAACAGAGATGTCGCCGATGCTCATGCAATCCTCTTGCGGCGCGGGCACCGCAACGAGCACAGGCTGCTTCGTCCCTAAAAAAGCGGTTTCCCGCTCGATCTCTCGAATCAGGTCCTTCACCCTGTCAAGCCTTTCGGCAAGGGCTTTGTCCTCTAATTTTGCATAAATTGGATACATAGTGTCCCCCTTATTTTTTTAGTCCTCGTCAATATCTCGGTACGAGTTTATTCTATACCCATTTTGCATACTTTGTCAATCTATTTTTACCCATTTTGGGTAATTTTGGAGAACTGCACAAGAAAGGAGTTGTAATTTTGAATACTTTTGACAAAATCGATGCATTGCTAAAACAGCAAAAAAAGAAGCAAATCCAATTAACCGACTTTCTCGGATTGAACAAAAACGCCTACAGCGATTGGAAAATTGGGCGCACAACATCTTACACCAAACACCTTTCGCGCATTGCCGAGTTTTTCGGCGTCACGGTCGATCATCTTCTCGGAAAAGAAAAAAAGCCGCCTGCACCCGAAGGTACAGACGGCTTCAATAGTGATCTGTGGGCAAAAATTTGCCGCTTGAACGCAGAAAACCGCAACAAGGTAGACGGATACGTGTCCGCCCTGCTTGATGAGCAACACCGCGCCGAAATCGCTAAACAGAAGAACGCATAACTCACCTTTATCACAAAGGACAAAAAATTATTCTAAAATAGAAAAGCCGCCCTCTCGGGCGGCGGAAAGGAAAATATGGGATTTTTATTTTTAGTCATAGCAGGTGTTGTGATTTTTGTTCTTATCAAACTCGCAAACGCTTGGTCTGATGCAAGATACCAGGAGAAAAAGGCCGCAGAACAGGCAACCGAAGCGAAAAAGCAAGAGATATTGAACACTCTGATTGAAATGGAGTATGTAAGAAAGCAGACGTTGATTGAAAATCTCAACGAAGAATACGCCCTCGGCCTTTACGATGGCGATATTTACGCCATCGCTCGCGCCGATGATCCATCTGCCGCTTTGCGAAAATTTGTTAAGCCCGGACTTCCATCACTCGAAGAATATCGCGAAAACTTTTCTGATCTACTGCATATCATCACGCACGGTATCGGCCTCTCCGAAGAGGAGGCAGATGAAGCAGAAGCCGACATGCTCGAAATCAACGAAGAGTGTGACGAAGAAATAATCGCAGCATTCGCAGACGCCTGCTCCGACCTTATGTTCGGAGATCTCGCATTTTTGAACGGCAAAATCAACTATCTGATGTGTGTCACAGCTATCTTCTCCGTCTATGCCGAAAACACCGGCAACACTTTCTGGGAAAACAAAGCCAACGAGATTCGCGAAAAGCGCGGGTACGGTCAACGCTAACCCCAAGCCAAACGAAAGGAGCCTTTCATGCCAAGATCGAGAAAAAGCAACCGCGGCGACGGCCGCTTTGAGATACAACGCACCGTCGGCTACGATGCAGACGGCAATCGCATCACAAAATCCTTTTACGGCACCTCAAAGGACGATGCGGAGGCCAAATATAGGGCGCACCTTGCAGAAATGGAAAGGCGTCGCGCAGAACAGCAGCACATGCTGTTCTCTGCTTGGGTAGATAAGTGGCTGTATACCTACAAAGAGCCCGACGTCAAGCCCACGTCGTTCATCACGACCTACCAGCGCCCCTGCAAAAACTATATCCTTCCCCATTTCAAGGACAAGATCCTGCAAGAGATCACCCAGGTCGATATCAAGCAGTTTTTGAACAAGCAAACCGATCTCTCGCAATCCATGATCGACAAGCTTATGATCTGCCTGAAGGGGATCTTTGAAAGCGCCATCGACAACGACCTGATCACCAAAAACCCCTGCCGCAATATCTCCTGCAAGTCAAAACGACAAAAAGAAGCAAAAAGAACCTACGACAAAGAAAGCACAGACTGGCTCTGCACCGCAGACCACCCTTATGGTCTGTACGTGCACATTCTCTTGCGAATGGGCCTGCGCTGCTCCGAGTTGTGCGGCCTGCGCTGGGAGGATATCGATTTCACGCAAGGAATGCTATCGATAAACCAAGCGCTCACCACCGAGAACGGTGTGATCTACATCGGGCCGCCGAAATCGGCAAATTCGATTCGCAAGCTGCAGATCCCCGAGGATCTGTTGGAAAGGCTACAAAAGTATAAGGGTAAGGGATACATCCTCATGAACGGGGATCACCATATCACCCCCAATTGCTTCGGGCATAGACAAATAGTGGTGTTCTACAACGCCCTAAAGGTCCCCAAGGAGCAAAGACTGTCCCCTCACGAGCTGCGTCACACCTGCGGCACACTGCTTTACGAGCAGACGAAGGATATCTACTTCGTTTCCCGTTTTCTTGGCCACTCGGATATCGGTATCACCACAAAAACCTATGTCCACTCCGAAATGCAGCAAAGCAAGGTACACATCAAGCAGGTTCCGTCCACATAGTTTTTCGCACCGTTTTTTAAATTTTTCGGCCCCAAAATGCGTGCCGAATTTCGGCCCGAAACCACTGACGAGATTTTGACGAGACTTTGACGAGACTCGGTACATCGTTTTTCGCTATTTTGACGAGATTTTTGACGAGGTAAAGAATGCCTATAAAATAGGCACAAAACGTCTGAAACCCTGATTATAAAAGGAAAAGACTACGCTTTCGGCCTACTTTTTATAGGCTTTTTACGTAGTCTTTGTGGCGGAGAGAGAGAGATTCGAACTCTCGGTACGGGATTACCGCACACACGATTTCCAGTCGTGCGCCTTAGACCAGCTCAGCCATCTCTCCGTGCGACTTGATTATTATACAAAAAAATACGGGATTTGTCAAGAGGTTATTTCAATTTTTTTCGTTTTTTTCGCAATTTTATCGGATATTTTGCTTTTGGCCACGGGATGGGCGGCTTTTGCCGCATGACCGCAAAAAACCGCTTGGCGGCTCTGCCAAGGGGGTTTTGTTAGTCTGCGCTGTAGGGCTGATACAGCTCGGCGTAGATGCCGTTTCGTGCCATCAGCTCGTCGTGGGTACCGCTCTCGGCTATTCCCTCCTCCGTCAGCACCAGAATGCGGTCTGCGCCGCGAATGGTGGTGAGGCGGTGAGCAATGGTAAAGGTGGTGCGCCCCTTGGTCAGCAGATCCAGCGACCGCTGCACCAAGCGCTCGCTTTCGTTATCCAGGGCGCTGGTGGCCTCATCGAGGATAAGGATCGGCGGATTTTTGAGAAAGACCCGCGCAATGGAAATGCGCTGCTTCTGGCCACCCGACAGCTTGACGCCCCGCTCGCCCACATAGGTATCATATCCGTCCTGCAGCTCGCAAATAAACTCGTGCGCGCCCGCCATCTTGGCGGCGGCCACGATCTCCTCCTCGGTGGCATCGAGCTTGCCGTAGGTCAGGTTTTCGCGCACCGTACCCGAAAACAGATAGACATCCTGCGCCACCACGCCGATCTGCTCTCGCAGCGAGGTAAGCGAGACCTCACCGATATTCACCCCGTCAATGAAGATCGCACCGTCATTGACATCATAAAAGCGTGGGATCAGCGAGCAAAGGGTAGTCTTGCCGCCGCCCGACGGCCCCACCAGCGCGATCCTCTCGCCCGGCTTGACCGAGAGATTCAGATGGGTCAGCACATTTTGCGACTCGGTCTCATAGCGGAAGGACACATTGCGAAACTCTACCTCGCCGCGCACGTCGGCAAGCTCCCTTGCGCGGGGGTCGTCATACGGATCGGGATCCACATCCATGATCTCGGAAAAACGCTCAATGCCCGTCATACCGCGCTGGAACTGCTCGGCAAACTCCACAATGCGGCGGATAGAGGTCAGCAGCGTGCTGACAAACATCAAATAGGCGATGTAATCGGGGGCGCTGATCTTGCCGTACAGCATAAAAAAGCCGCCTGCCATCACCACCACGATGTACATCAATCCGTCAAAAAAGCGGGTGGTGGACTGAAAGCCGCCCATAATGCGGTAGACCTGCTTTTTGATCTTTAAAAAGAGGCGGTTGCCCTGATCAAACTTTTTCTCCTCCTCGCCCTCATTGGCAAAGGACTTGACCACGCGGATGCCAAGCAGGCTATCCTCGATCTGGGCGTTCAGCTCGCCCACCTGCTTGCGCGAATCCCTGAAGCCCTTTCGCATCTTGCGGTTGAAGATCGAAAGCACCAGGATCATCGGGGGGATGACCGCAAACACGATCAGCGTGAGAGGCACGCTCATGGTGCAGAGAATGACAAAGGCACACACGATCTTTACCCCTGCGATCAAAAACTCCTCGGGGCAGTGGTGCGAAAACTCGGTGACATCAAACAGGTCACTGGTCAGACGCGACATCAGCGTGCCGACCTTGGTATTGTCGTAGTAGGAAAACGGCAGCTTTTGCAGGTGGCAAAAGAAATCACGCCGCATATCGGTCTCGATCCGCGCACCCATAATATGACCGACAGAGGCCATATAATAGTTGGCCACCGCATCGATCACGCGCAAAATGAGATACAGCGCACCGCACCGCAAAATCAGCTCCACCGTCAGTGAGGCAGTAGCGGAGGAAGCGGCCTCCGTGATCCTGCGGACGATCATGGGAAGCACCAGCTCGCATCCCGTTGTCAGCATGGCGCAAAAGAGATCCAGCGCCAGGATCCATTTGTATTTCTTATAATAGGGCAAAAATCTGCGAAGCAGAGAAAGCCCGCTTTTCTTTTCCTTTTCTTCCGACAAGGCGATCCCCTCTTTTCTTTCATTTCATGCTATTATCATATACCATTTTGCCGTAAATTGCAAGAGGATTTGTCGATCTCGCGGCAAAAAAGGCGGAAGGTATTCCCTTCCGCCTTTTTGATTATACGCTGTGCACGCCAAGCTTGGCATCTGCCGAGGTGGCATCAATGCCGTACTTCTTGGCCTTGCGCGCCTCAAAGAACTTGAGTGCGACCTGCTCGAAGAGCGCATAGGAGAGAACGTCCTCGTCCTGCTCGATATAGCCTGCGATCTTCTCGCGCAGCGCGTCAAGCTCGGGAGCGAGACGGTCTGCGGGACGGCAGGTGATGGGCTCCTCGTCGCCGATGATCTTTTTGGTAAACTCAGGATCAATGGGCATGGGGGTCTTGCCGTACTCGCCTCTCACGATGCCCTTGAACTCCTTGGTGCAGGTCTTGTAGCGCTCACCCATCAGCACGTTGAACACGGCCTGGGTGCCCACGATCTGCGAGGAGGGGGTCACAAGGGGAGGATAGCCTACGTCGGCACGGACGCGCGGCACCTCTGCCAGCACCTCGGGCAGAAGATCGCTCTTGCCTGCCTCGGCAAGCTGGCTCATCAGGTTGGAGAGCATACCGCCCGGCACCTGGTAAAGAAGAGCGTTGACATCGACCTTCAGGGCCTTGGGATTGAGCTGGCCGCTGGCCAGATACTTCTCGCGCAAGGGGGCAAAGTAGCGGGTGATCTCATCCAGCGCCTCAAGCGAAATGCCGGGGTCTCTCTCGGTGCCGATCAGGGTCGCAACCAGCGGCTCTGTGGGGGGCTGAGAGGTGCCCATCGAAAGGGGCGAGATGGCGGTATCCACCACATCTACGCCTGCCTCAATGGCTTTGAGCAGCGTCATCGACGCGAGGCCTGCGGTGGCGTGAGTGTGCAGCTGGATCGGCACCTTGACCGATGCCTTCAGGGTCTTGACAAGATCGTAGGCCTCATAGGGCTTGAGGAGTCCTGCCATATCCTTGATGCAGATCGAATCCGCGCCCATCTCCTCGAGCTGCTTGGCGTAACCCGCATAGTAGTCAAGGGTGTAGCAGGGGCCCGTGGTGTAGGAGAACGCAGCCTGCACGTGGCCGCCCTCACGGCGCGTGGCGTCGATGGCGGTCTTTAAGTTGCGGGGGTCGTTGAGCGCATCAAAAATACGGATGATGTCAATGCCGTTGGCGATCGACTTCTGCACGAAATACTCCACCACATCATCGGAATAATGGCGGTAGCCGAGAATATTCTGGCCGCGGAAGAGCATTTGCAGCTTGGTGTTCTTTACCTTGTCGCGGATCTTACGAAGACGCTCCCAGGGATCCTCGCCGAGAAAGCGCAGGCAGGCATCAAAGGTGGCGCCGCCCCAGGCCTCAAGAGAGTGGTAGCCGATGGCATCCATCTTCTCAAGGATGGGAAGCATCTCCTCAGTGGTCATACGGGTCGCGATCAGCGACTGGTGCGAGTCACGGAGTACGGTTTCTGTAATTTTTACTTTCGACATAATTTCACCTCACAAAATTACCACGCCCAGGACAGGAACACGCCTGCCGCAACGGCGGAGCCGATCACACCTGCCACATTGGGGCCCATGGCGTGCATCAGCAGGAAGTTGGTGGGATCGGTCTCCTGACCCACCTTTTGGGAAACGCGCGCTGCCATCGGCACGGCAGACACACCCGCAGAGCCGATCAGAGGATTGATCTTGCCGTGGGTCAGCCAGCACATGAGTTTGGCGGTCAGCAGGCCGCCGATGGTGGACACACAGAAGGCAGCAAGGCCGCAGACCACAATGAGAAGGGTCTTGGGCTGCAGGAAATTGGTGGCGGTTGCGGTCGCACCCACCGACAGGCCGAGCAGAATGGTGACGATGTTAATGAGCTCATTCTGTGCGGTCTTGGACAGACGGTCGGTCACGCCGCAGACGTTGAGCAGATTGCCAAACATCAAGCAACCGATCAGCGGAACGGCATCGGGCACAATAAAGCCCACCACCACGGTAACGAGAATGGGGAAGCAAAGCTTTTCCGCGCGCGAAACCTGACGCAGGTTGGTCATACGGATGGCGCGCTCCTTTTTGGTGGTCAGAAGGCGCATAAAGGGCGGCTGGATCATCGGGATCAGCGCCATGTAGCTGTAAGCGGCAATGGCAATGGCACCAAGCAGATGGGGTGCCAGCGTTTTGGTGGTCAGAATGGCCGTGGGGCCGTCTGCACCCGCGATAATACCGATCGATGCCGCCTCCTGAGGGGTGAAGGCACCCGTCATCAACGCGATGCCAAAGGCAACGAACACGCCAAGCTGTGCGCCCGCACCGATCAGCAGGCTCTTGGGGTTAGCGATCAGGGGGGAGAAATCGGTCATGGCGCCGATGCCGATAAAGATCAGGCAGGGGTAGATGCCGAGCTTCACGCCGAGATACAAAAGGTCAAGCAGGCCGCCCTCTTGCAGCACCTGACCGTAATTCACATGGGTCGAGCCGATGAAAAACGCCTCGTGGAACATATTGGCACCGGGCAGGTTGGTCAAAAGCATTCCGATGGCGATGGGCAGAAGCAAAAGCGGCTCATAGCCCTTGCCGATGGCCAGATACACCAAGGCAAAGGCGATCACATACATGATCACGGGTTGCCACCAGACAACACCTGTATCCCCTGCCCCATTGGCGAACAGGCGCATCACGCCGGTGCTCTCTAAAAAGTTTGTAATACTATCTAACACGGAAAGTCCCTCCTTAACCGAGGGTTACCAAAACCTCGTCAGCGGACACGGTTGCACCCTGAGATACGGTAACAGCGGCAACGGTTCCGTCTGCGGGAGCGAGGATATCGTTTTCCATCTTCATCGCCTCAAGCACGACCAGAACGTCACCCTTCTTGACGGCATCGCCTGCCTTGACGTTGACGCGGACGATGGTACCGGGCATAGGAGCCTTCACAGGCACGCCGCCCGCGGGTGCGGCGACGGGTGCAGGGGCTGCCGCGGGAGCGGGAGCGGGAGCGGCGGCGGGGGTGGGTGCTGCCACAGGGGCGGGAGCGGCGACGGGAGCGGCGACGGAGGCGCCAAGTTCTTCTACGGTGACGTCATAGGCAACGCCGTTGACGGTAATTCTGTAATTTTTCACAATGTTCACTGCCTTTCTTATTTTCTTTTCGATACGGTGGGTACTCTTTGGAAGGACACAACGCGGAACGCAGGCGCGACACCGCTGTTTTGTTCTGCAAGGGTGGCCGCGACTGCGGCGGTGATGGCGGCGATCAGCGCATCATTGGATGCGGGCGCCACAGAAGCGGTAGTGGGTGCGGGCGCGGGGGCTGCCACGGGGGTGGGAGCAGGAGCCGCAGTCGGCTGATCTCCCTCCACGCTCTCGCGGTTGACGATGCGGCGGAACAGCTCGACCACTCCCCACAGGACAGCCAGCGAAAGAAAGATCGCGCCCATGCCGATCAAAAGCATTTGCCCGGCATAAGCAGCACGCTCGCCAAAGGTCATAACAACATCATTCGGCATCTCATCACCCCTCGCTGTCGCCTGCCAGCATATACAGCGCGGCGGCAATGCGGGCGCGCAGCTCGGCGGGTGCGACGATATCGTCGACCTCGCCGCAAGCGGCGGCCTCCTCGGCGGAGGCATTCTCCTCACGCCACTGCTTTTCCAGATCCGCACGGCTCTTTTTCGCCGAGATCTGATCGTTCATAAGGAAGGCAACGCCTGCCTCGGCAGACATTGCGGCGATCTCTGCGCCGGGGAGCGCATAGACCACATCGGTACCCAGCGAGCGGGAGCCCGTGAGGATAAAGCCCGCACCGATGGCCTTGCCCACGATGGCGCTGACAATGGGCGCCTCGGACTCTGCCACGGCCGCCGCCAGCGCCGCAAGGGCATTGGCAATGCGAGGATCCTCCTTCTCCGCAACCGCAACACCCTCACAGTTGACCAGGGTGACGGTGGGGAGATCGAAGCTGTCAGCCAGCTGAATGGCCTTTGTCATTTTGATGGCCGCGGCTGCATCCAGTGCACCGTCAATGGCCACGAGCATAGCAGAGAGGCCGCCAACACCTGCAAGGCCGACCTTGACCGTGTTGCAGATGCCGCCGTAAAGCTCAAGGAAAAGTCCGTTATCGGTAACAGCGCCGAGGGCCTCTGCCGCCGTAGCGGTATCGCCGAGCGCCACCAGGCGGCTGGCGTCGTCGTTGGTGTCGCACAACAAACCGCCCTGCCCCGCGTGATCGGGCAGATAATTCACAAGACCGCGCACCTTGGCAAAAGCATCGCTCTCGTCGGCCGCTAAGAGGGCGGCGGTGCCGTTTTCATAGGCATAGGCGGCGCTGCCGTTTTCACCGTCGGTAAGGAAGGGAGAGTTGACATAAAGCTTGCAGCCTTCAACCACCACTGTGAAGTCAAAGAGTGCGGCGACCGCTGCCATGGTGCCCGCGCAGGTGCCCGTGATCACCGCGATCTGGGGGATCACGCCGGAGGCTGCGGAAACGGTTCTGAGAAGCAGGCCGTAGCCGCCGAGCGCCGCCGCGCCGTCAAAGACAAGTGCGCCCGCGCAGTCGAACATACCCACAACGGGTGCGCCGACGGCGGTTGCCTTTTCGTAAAGCATGGCAATTTTTTCAGCGTGGCGCGCATCCAGTGCGCCCTTCATTTTGGTGCTGTCCTGTGCAAAGGCAAAGACCAGCCTTCCGCCCAGTGCACCGTAGCCGCACACCACACCCTCCTCGGCATCCTTGGTGCCGGGGCGGCGAATGTATGCGCCGAGCTCGACAAAGGTGCCGACATCAAAAAAGGCACCAAGGCGCGCACGCGCGGGCGTTTGATTTTCTTTCATACAAGACCCTCCGTTTTACTGACATCATTTGGGAAAATCGGGCTGTTTTTTGAGGAACAAACCTTCTTCCCCATCTTAATTATAATTTTACCACAAATGCGAAAAAATGGGGGCGGATATCTCAAAAAAATTGTTAATATTTTATGAACTCCAAGGCAAAAAAGCCCTCACCGCCCGCGACTTTAAAATATTTTTTTGAAAATTTAAAAACGGGCTTGCTTTTTTGGCCGCCTTGTGTTATAATACATTGCGTTGCGGTAAAAACCGCGGCACGGGGGCATAGCTCAGCTGGTTAGAGCGCATGCTTGACATGCATGAGGTCATTGGTTCGATCCCAACTGTCCCCACCAACAAAAAACGGAAATTTGTCTTCCCACAAAAGAGCCGTTTTTTAAAGATGTTTTTCTTCGGGAAAAGCTGGGGGGTTTCCCTTCTG
>JAZNFZ010000099.1:0-2183 GCA_045576195.1 Eubacteriales bacterium
CCACGCCCACACTTGCGATCTTGGTGTAGAGCGGATGCGTGAGCTGCTTTCCTCTGCGGGCGTGCATCTCTACGCGCCCCCTTACTGCGTGGTGCAGGGTGACAGCCGCTTCCTCTACCTCCTGGCCGAGAAAAAGACCGCAGGCGAGGTGGTATTTGGCAAGAGCGTTACCTGCCAAAACGAGTTCACGGGTGAGATCTACCGCAACGTCACGAGCATTCCCTTTGATCTTGAGGTGGGTACTTGAACCTTCCTGCATATGATAAAGGAATAAAACGAACACCGTTTCGGCACATACCGTGCCCATCTGTCACGGCAAAGGAGTTTTTTATGAAAAAAGGATCCTCTCTGCAGCAGCGGCTTGAATTTTTGCGCGAAAACCCCATCTTCTGGTCGCGCTTCGGCATCGAATACGACAACGAGCCGGGGTGGGAGAAATACAAGCAAAATCTGGAGCGCCACAGGGTGATGTTTGAACGAGGCATTGCCCTGCATTCCAGCGTGATCCCCGTGGGCTGGGTCGGCCCCGACAAGTACGACTACACCGAGACCGATCAGCTGCTCGGTATGCTGTTTGATGCCATTCCCGACCTGGTTTTCTTACCCCGTATCAAGCTCAATGTGCCCGAGGGCTGGTGTGCGGCCCACCCCGAGGACGTGTTTGTCTACGCCAGCGGCCCCCGCACCAAGGAGGAGGTCGCCGCCCTGATCGGCACCGAGGCCCACGGCAGTCATCCTCCGCGTTACGCGCACCGCATCGCCCAACAGAGCTTTGCCTCACCGCAATGGCTCTCCGACGCCTCCGAGGCGCTCCGCCGCTTTGTGAAGCACGTGGAGGCCTCGCCCTATGCTGACCGCATCATCGGTTATCACATTGCCTGGGGCACCAGCGGCGAGACCGCACTGTGGGCCACCTGGCACTCCGATCCTCGCCTCAAGGGCGACTACGGCGTGACCACCACGAAACGATTTATCGAATATGCCGCCAAACGGGGCGAGATCTGCACCGAGGTTCCACCCGTCGAGGAGCGCTTTTTCATCGAGGGTGACGGCAAGTGCGGTGACAGCACCACCGACCGAAACCGATTCCATATCGGCACCCCCACGCTGGATCAGCTCTTTCTCCATACCAAAAAGGATCAAAAAAGTGTGCTCTTTGCCGAATTCCAGCGCGACACCAACGCCGATGCCGTAGAGACTCTTTGCAAGGTCATCAAGGATATTGCGCCCGAAAAGCTGGCGGGCATCTTCTACGGCTATGTGGTGGAGCCCGAAAACAGCGCCAATATGGGGCATACGGCCTACGATCGGGTGCTCTCCTCCCCTTATGTGGACTTTCTCGCAGGCCCCAAGGGCTACAACCGCGTGGGCCCCACCGACCCCGGCTTCGGCCAGGCCATCCCCAACTCCGTCAACCTCAAAAAGCTGTGGGTGGACGAGATCGATAACCGCACCCACCTTTGCGTGACCAACGGCCACAAGGACTATACCGCCAAAAATATGGAGCAGACCCGCGCCGTATATTGGCGCGAGTTCACCAAAAACGTGGCCTTCCACCAGGGCTATTGGTGGATGGATCTGCAGGGCGGATGGCTGGATAGTGAGGAGATCAAGCGCGAGATCACCCATCTCTCCGAGGTCTCGAAAAAGCTCTACGCCGAGAAGGACACCCATCGGAGCATTGCCGAGGTGCTGCTGGTGATCGACGAGAGCACGATGCTGCATATGCGCCCCAACTTCAGCCTGCATCGCGCCACCATCAACCATGTCGGCTCCACCGTCAAGGAAAGCGGTGTGCCCATCGACTTCTACCGCGTGGCCGATCTGCCCTCGCTTGATCTGTCGCGCTATAAGATGGTCATCTTCCTCAACACCTTCTATGCCGATCCCGACGAGCTCTCTGCCGCCATTGCGCGCACCGCGCCCGATTGCCACATTATGTACCAGTACGCCGCAGGCATCCTCAACAAGAAAACGGGGGCATACGGTATGGAAAACATCGAAAAGCTGACCGGCTTTTCGGTGGCGGAATACGGCAAGCGAGAGGAGCAGTGCTACCCGATGCTCTATGTGGAGGAGGGCGACGGCATCCGTGCCGTGGAGACCTACCCCGACGGCCACATCAAGCTGGCAGAGCGCCGCGGAAGTCGGATCGTAGCCATGTCGTTCTGTGAGCCAAGGAG
>JAZNFZ010000100.1:0-2453 GCA_045576195.1 Eubacteriales bacterium
GTCTTGCCGCCTTTTCGGTCGCGCTCCTTTTTGCGTTCCTTTTGGAGCATGCAGCTATAGGAGCAGCAGTCTCCCCAGGCGTATTCCGGACGTGTTGGAAAAAAGTTCTTCCCACACATCACGCAATACCGCCCGTCAAAAATGCTAAGCGTTTTTTTTGCGAAATTGTGCTTGACAATGCGGCAGGTCTGTGATACAATAGTAGGTGAAGCATCATTCCACTCTTTTTTGAGGAGGCTTTTCTATGATCAAGGATATTCTGCGCGCCGCCGTGGCGGTGCCGCCGCTCAAGGTTGCGGACGTGGCCTTCAACACCGCAGAAATAGAAAAAACCATCAGCAGGGCCGCCGCCGAGGGGGCCACTGTTCTCACGCTTCCCGAGCTTTGCCTCACGGGCTACACCTGTGGCGATCTGTTTTTGTCCGAGCTGCTGCTCCGCCGCGCCGAGGAGGCCCTCTGCCTCCTGGCGGCGGCCACGCCCGCCTCGCTGCTGGTAGCAGTTGGCGCGCCTCTCTCGGTGGCAGGACAGCTTTATAACTGCGCTGTGCTTCTGCACGACGGGCGCATTGTGGGCGCTGTTCCCAAAACCTATCTCCCCGATTACGGCGAGTATTGCGAGACCCGCTATTTCTCGTCGGGTGCGGATCTCCCCACCACGCTTGCCACCCTGGGCTGCTACACCTTCCCCGTGGGCACAGATCTGGTTTTCCGCGCGCCCGACGGCGTTACGGTGGCCGCCGAGCTTTGCGAGGATCTTTGGGCGCCCATCCCCCCCTCCACCCTGCTGGCAATGGGTGGGGCGCAGGTCATTCTCAACCTTTCGGCCTGCAACGAGGTGGCAGGCAAGCGGGCGCGCCGCAAAAATCTGGTGCTGCAGCAATCTGCTCGCACCCACACCGCCTACCTCTATGTCAGCGCGGGCACGGATGAATCCAGCGCCGACGTGATCTATTCGGGACACGGCATCATCGCCCTTGGCGGCAAGGCCGTGGCGGAAAACAGCCGCGTGGTCGACCGCGACTACCTGCTCACTGCCGATCTTGACCTGGGTCGCATTCTTTACGACCGCCGCCACAACCGCACCTTTGCCACCGCCGCCGCGCGCTATGGCGTGGGCGAGCTTGAAGCCGTTTCTCTCTCTCGCCCCCTTGCCCTGTCGGACGGCAAGCTGCTGCAGGTCAATCGCCTGCCCTTTGTTCCCACCAAAAAGGAAAGCCGCGCGCGCAGCGCTATGGATATTTTCGAGATGCAGACCGCCGCGCTCGCCCGCCGTCTTTCGGTGGTGGGCGGCAAGCTGACCGTGGGCGTTTCGGGCGGGCTTGATTCCACCCTCGCGCTCCTGGTGGCGGCAAACGCCATGGATCAGCTGGGGCTGCCCCGCACCAATATCATCGCCATCACCATGCCCTGCTTCGGCACCACCGAACACACCCTGCAAAGCGCCAACGCGCTGATGGAGGGGCTTGGCGTGGATGCCCGCACCATCTCGATCCGCGAGGCGGTGCTGCAGCACTTCCGCGACATCGGGCAGGATGAAAAGGATTATTCGGTCACCTATGAGAACAGCCAGGCGCGCGAGCGCACCCAGGTGCTGATGGACGTGGCCAACCGCGAGGGAGCCATTGTGCTGGGCACGGGCGACCTTTCCGAGGCGGCGCTGGGCTGGTGCACCTACAACGGCGACCATATGAGCATGTATGCCGTGAACAGCGGCGTTCCCAAAACGCTGATCCGCTTTATCATTGAAAGTGTGGTGGAGGCAGGACTCTTCCCCGCCGTCAAGGAGGCGCTTGGTCGGGTGCTGGACACCCCCATCAGCCCCGAGCTCCTTCCCCCCGATGCAGTGGGCAACATCGCACAAAAGACCGAGGATCTGGTGGGCCCCTACGCCCTGCACGACTTTTTCCTCTACTATGCGGTGCGCTACCAATACAGCCCCGCCAAGATCTTTGATCTGGCCACCATCGCCTTTGACGGCGCCTTTGATCGGGCAACTGTCAAAAAGTGGCTTGCTGTCTTCTTCGGGCGCTTCTTCACCCAGCAGTTCAAGCGGAATTGCACCCCTGACGGTGTGAAGATCGGCTCTGTTGGTCTCTCACCCCGCGGTGATTTTAAGATGCCCTCTGATGCCGTTTGCGCCGAGTGGCTCCGCGAGATCGAGGAGATTGAGCTGTAAGGCAACGCGGCCAAAGCAGTTTTTGTAAAACGAAAGCCCTCTGCGCGGTTTTTCCGCGCAGAGGGCTTTTTCTATAGGCGCTTGCGGGGGATGAGGTGATAATCTTCATCTCAAGGGGAAGCCTATATTAGAATAGCCTCATTCCTTGAGCCTCCTCTCCGCCCCTCGTCGCTCGGCTACTACGTAGCCTCCCTCCGAGAGGGAGGGGGACCGCGATAGCGGTGGAGGGAGCCTGCGCGACTTTGGACTTGCGCTGATTCTATTATAACGCGCTCTC
>JAZNFZ010000101.1:0-10626 GCA_045576195.1 Eubacteriales bacterium
ATCAGCAAAAACAATCCCTCCGTCACGGGCAAGCCGTGCCACCTCCCTTTACACAAGGGAGGCTAAGGATAGTTGCCACATCTGTGGCGGTGGGGCAACTTCCGCAAGTGGCGAATCATTCGACGAGCCTATAGGCTCAGCCTGTGAAATGCCCCAAGGGGGCTTGTGCAAGGCACCAGCACGGCTGGTGGTCATGACTTTAGGATCTCCATTTCAAATCAAGGAATGTTATGTAGGCCGCCCAATCCTCGCGGGAGAGGTAATGGTGGTGCTTTCTGTAATGATAGCAAACATTGCCCGCCGTGAAGAGGTCACCCGGAATGGGCATTCTGTCGGGGGTGACAAGCCCGCGCTCGCCCAAAAGCTCCCACGCGGCGGAGGCGTGAAGGGTGGTGAGAAATTCGGCTGTGGGATCCGCTCCGTGATCCAGCTCCGCGGAGCCGACACAAAGCAGCCTTGGCGCGATCAGCGAGAGCAAAAAGCTCTGGTCATAGGGCTTATGATCCTCCCGCTCCCCTGCGAATTGCTGAAAGTTTTCGCAAAACCAGTCAAAGGAGCCCACGCGCAAAAAGCTCGTGATCCGCTCGCCCGTGCCATGCTTGGAGGAGGCAGCACCGCCGTAGCCTGAGTTGTTGGAGATCACGGCCGCAAAGCGGCTGTCCTGCGCGCCGCACCAAAGGGCGGTCTTGCCAAGGCGGGAATGGCCGATCAGAGCGACCTTATCGGTATCGATATCGGTGCGCTCGGCCACCAGATAATCCATCACGCGGCTGGCACCGTAGGCCCACATACCGATCTTTCCCCATTCGGTAGCGCCGCGGGCGGCGGTGGTGCCGAAGTGGGCGGCGATGCCACCCTCAAAATCGCCAAAGTGGTTGTCGTTCATCATATCCTGATAATCCACCACCACCAGGGCATAGCCCGCATCGGTGATCTCCTCCACGGGGATGTACTTGTTCGGCACTCTGCCAAAGGCCAGGTGCAGAAAAACGGGGGGCTTTTTCTCGGTGTGGGGAACAAAGATCTCAATGGGGAAGGCGGTTTTGCCGAGCGCGGTTTCAAAGGTGATCTCAACAACCTCATCGCTCACCTTGCCCGCACAATAGCGGTGGTCAGAGGAGATGGGGGTAGCGCTCACCCGAACGGGGATAGAGGGCGTTTTGCCGTAGGAGTATTCCTCCAGCAGGGCGCGCATTTCCTCGCGGCGTTCCTGCCAGGTCTCGCGCGTTACGGGGGTGCCGTCATTTTTTTGCAGAATGGGGAGATATTCTCTTTCCTTTAAGATCTGCTGTAGCATAGTTGTTTCCTCCATCATTACAGTAAGAAAAACCCTGCGATCGCAATACCGATGCAAAGGAGAATGGGCGGGTTGAGCAGCGCGTCCGCGATGGTATAGAGCTGCACATCCCACGGCACATCGCGGCGGGGGGCACCGAGGCCGATGCTGTCATACTCGCGGTAGATGCGGGCGGCGGTGCGGCAGAAAAAGAGAAGCGCAACAAGAAAGAGGAGCACCACAAAAAAGAGGAACAGCTCGACATTTCCCGTAAAGCGGTAAATGGCATTGAGGTAGCGCTGACCGAAGAGCGACACGATGTTGTAAAGCACGTGCAGCAGCATTACGGCAGGCAGCGAGTTGGTGGTAAACAGCACCAGGGCAAACAGCGTACCCGAAAAGAGATACACCGCAAGGTTGGAGAGATCAAAATGGATGAGGGCAAATAAAAGCGCGCTCATCAGCACGGCGCGCACCCCGCCGCGTCGCTCATATTCCGCCACCAGTATGCCGCGGAAGAGCAGCTCCTCAAGGAGAGCAGGCAGAATGGCCAGCACGACCGTCATCGCCACGCCAAGCAGCGGGGAGGAGACGGCCTCGGTCTCATAGGCGGTGGCGCTGTTTCCAAGGGAATGGGTGCCGCCGCAAAGGATCGAGAGCAAAAGGCAGCCGCAAAGCAGCACAAAGAACGCGCAAAGCAGCAGGGGAAGGTGCGCGGCCTTGGGCATCCGCAGACGAAGCGAGGGGAGATAATGCTTGCCGCGGATCAACAAAAAGACCGAAATGGGCAGCAGAAAGGCAGCAAGCTCCAGCAGCAGCACGGCACCAAGGGATTCGGTGTTGAAAAATCGGTGGCCGACAAGACGGCAGAGAAACAGCAGCAGAAAGGAAAACAGCAAGGGATAGCCGACGATCAAAAATTCCTTACGGTAAAGGGGTCTCTTGGGAAACCATCCTGGCATGGCAGCAGATCTCTCCTTTCTCGGTGATCAGCGTGGGCACCGAATAATCAAATTGTTCCTGCGGAACGGTGGGAAAAACCAAAAAGGAATACAGGGGGAACAGGATATTGCCCTCATAACGGTGTAAAAAACGGTCGTAATAACCGCCACCGAAGCCAAGGCGTGAGCCATCTGCCCCTGCCGCAAGGCCGGGGAGCAGACAAAGGGTGCGGGGAGTGCTTTTCGCCACGGGGGCATCGGCGCGCGGTGATAGGATACCGCGGTCATCGGGGTGGATCACCTCGCCTTGCGCGGCGTGCAAAAACACCATTTCCTCTCCCACACAGCGGGGGAAGGCGAGGGGCAAGCCCCGTTTCTCCGCCAGTGCAAAAAGCGGCTTTAGATCGGGCTCGCTCCCAAAGGGAAGGTAGCAAAGCAGCAGATCTGCCTCAAGAAAAGAGCGGTGCGCCGCGATCCTCTCGCACAGCGCCGTGTCAAGCGCTGCCTTTTCTTTTGCCGTCAGAGCCCTTCTCTTGGCAAGGCAAAGGCTTCGCAGCGCCTTTTTTTCGGCGGCAGGGCTCACTTGCATTGGAGGGAGTCCCGCAGTCGGTGGGCTGCGGCTTCGTCGGTCATCACCTCAACCAGCGCAAGGCCGAAGTCAAGTGCCACGCCCATGCCTGCGGCGGTGATGATATTGCCATCGCGTACCACCTTTTTTGTGGAAAGGCGCGCGCCCACAAGCTCTTTTTCAAAGCCGGGGTAGCAGATCGCCTCCTTGCCCTCAAGAAGCCCGCGTCGACCAAGCAGAAAAGGGGCGGCACAGATGGCGGCGATATAGGCACCGCGACGGGCGGCCGCCTTGATTGCGGCATCAACGGTGCGACTTTCGTCAAGATTTTTCGCGCCGGGCATACCTCCGGGCAGAATGATCATTTCGGGGTTGGCATCGGTAAAGAAGGCATCGGGAATGTCGGCCTGCACAGCGATGCCGTGAGAGCCTGTGATCCTATCGCCGCCGATGCCGACGGTGGTCACCTCAAGACCCGCGCGGCGCAGCAGATCAAGAGGACAGAGCGCCTCGATCTCCTCAAAGCCGTTTGCGAGAAACAAATAGATCATAACAACTCCTCCTGCGGGTGTGATCAGGCAAAAAAGGCGGCAAGCTCGTCCTTCTTTACGGTGATCTCCTCTCTTGTAGCAAGATTTTTGACCTTTACAATGCCTGCCTTCAGCTCGTCACCGCCCATAATGGCCACGTGGGTGTAGTGGTCGCGCACGGCGTAGTCGATCTGCTTGCCAAACTTCTTTTGGCCAAGATAAAGGGAGGCGGTGATGCCTACCTCGCGCAGCGCATCGGTGAGAGCCACATAGCTCTCATAGGGCACATCGTCAAACCGCGTGACCAGCACCTTGGTGCCCTCACCGTAAATATCGGGGATCAGATTGTGGGTCACAAGGAAGTTCTCCAGCGTCACGTCGCCCATGCCGTAGCCCACGCCCGAGATCTTGGCGTTTTTCACGAAAAGCCCCACCAGATTGTCATAACGGCCGCCGCCGAACATGGCGCGGTTGTTTTCGGGTGCCTCGTCAAACACCTCAAACACGGTGCCCGTGTAGTAATCCAGGCCGCGGATGATGCCGAAGTCAAACATGCAGTACTTGATAAGCCCGGAGCTCTCCAGCGCATCAAACAGCGCGCAAAGCTCCTGCGCGCCCTGCGATTCGGGGCAGAGTGCCACGGCCTCTCGCACGTCCATAGAGTAAAGCGCATCGATCCGCTCGATCTGCGCCTCCTCCAGCCCAAGATCGGTCAGCGCCGTCTCATAGGCCTCGCGGGAGATCTTGTTTTTTCTGTCCACCACCTTGGAGACGCGGCGCGCACCCTCGGCATCGGTGCCGCAGATGGCGGCAATGGCGTCGTTGAAGAAGCGGCGGTTGTTGATATGCACGCGGAACATGCTCTCATCCGCGCCATAGGAGCGCAGCACGGCAATGGCGCTCTGAATGACATCAAGATCGGCCTCAAAGGTGTCACAGCCGAAGATATCCACATTCAGCTGCCAGAACTCGCGCAGTCTGCCGCGCTGGGGGCGCTCGTAGCGGTACATATTGGCAATGGAAAACCACTTTAAGGGGTAGTTGAGCTCACCCATTTTGCCCGCCACCATACGCGCCACGGTGGGGGTCATCTCGGGGCGGATGGCAAGATCCCTGCCGCCGCGGTCGGTAAAGTTGTAGGTCTGCTCCTTGGCCAGCTCCTCGCCGCTCTTGGCGGCATAGAGATCGAGGGATTCCAGCATCGGGCCCTCATATTCATCAAAGCAGGCGCGCTCCAGGGTGGAGCGGATCCTCCCGAAGAACCAGTTACGCAGCTTCATATCGCGGGGGTAAAAATCACGTGTGCCCTTGTAGGGGAGAACAGAAAGCTTTGGAGTTTCCATTTCATTTTCCTTCCTATAGTCAAAAGATAGCAATACATCATTATTATAACACATTTGGGAGAGATAAGCAAGATTTTTTTCACAAAAGGCAAAACCTCTTTACAAATAGCGAAAAACGTGATAAAATGCAAGAAAGGATGCGGAGATCCCGCAGAAAGGTGGGAGAGATATGGAGCTTAATATGACCAACGAGGAGCGCTTTATTTCTATTTTCAAAACCAAAATTCACCGTGAGGGAGCAGACCGCCTGCTTGACTACCTCACCTCCGACAACTGCGACTTTTTTACGGCACCTGCCAGCACCCGCTATCACGGCGCGTACCCCGGTGGGCTCCTGGAGCACAGCCTCAATGTGTACGACTGCCTTCTTGACTATCTGGCGCGCCCCCGCGTGCGCGAGGTCTACGGCCTTGACTATTCGGAGGAGTCGATCGCCATCGTGGCGCTGCTGCACGACCTCTGCAAGGTCAATTTTTATGTAGAGAGCACCCGAAACGTCAAGGAAAACGGCGTTTGGAAGTCGGTACCCTACTACACCATTGACGATCAGCTCCCCTACGGTCACGGGGAAAAATCGGTTTACATCGCCTCGGGCTATATGCGCCTGACACGGGATGAGGCCTTTGCCATCCGTTATCATATGGGCTTTTCGGGCAACGAGGATGCCAATAGCGTGGGCGCGGCCTTTGCCAAATTCCCGCTGGCGGTGGCACTCTCCACTGCTGATATGGAGGCCTCCTATTTTGTGGAGGGCTTTGAAAAGAAATGAGAGAGGAGCAGACCGAAAGCAGGCTGCAGGGCCTCAGCGACGCTTCTCCTGCGGCCGGCCTCAATGAAAAAACACCAACACGGTATGAGAAATTCAAAAAATCTCTGCCGCGCCTTCTGGTGTATGCCAGGTATCTGCTGCCCGCCCTTTGTAATATTTTGCTGTTGGCGCTTTCCTTTTTTGATCTGGTGTATTTTTATATGCTGGGGCAGCGCTGGAAGATGCCGCTGTTCGATTTTTACAAAAATGTGCTGACCGAGGCGCGTAACTACCTTGGCACGGCCACCACCGCCGCCAAGGATGGCTTTTACGGCCTGCTGGCAGCAGGCGCGCTTGTGGGCATTTTGGTGTTTCTGATCTCGGCCTTTTTGAGCGGCTTTACCGCCTTTACCGCCTGGCGCGCCTTCCGCGCAGGGGAGAGGAGTGCGGAGAGCAACCGTATGAAGACCCTGTTTCGCGTGGTCTTCCCGGGGCGCAGGTCGCTGTTTCTTGCCAACTGCCTCGTGCTGATCCCCGCCGCCTACCCCCATTACTATGCCGTGATAACGCGCCGCTTTCTTCAGGTGAGCGGTGGCGGATCGCTTCATAGCGTGGTGACTGTGCCGCTGATCCTGATGGCGGCGCTGGTCCTCTGCCAGCTGGTGCTTGCCATTCTCACCCCCGCGTGGGAGCGCCGCTGCCATCTCAATATGTTTGCTCTGTGGCACCCCGATGAGGAGAAAAGAGACTCGGAATAAGTGCCAAAACGGTATTTGTTTTATAAAAAGCAAGGGCATCTGCAATCTGCAGATGCCCTTGCTTTTTGCTTGTGAAAACGGAACGCTCTTACTCCACCGTAACAAGGAAGGTGGCATTTGCAGTGAGCGGGAGGGTGATGGCTTCCTCGGTTGCGATGAATTCCGAAAAAGGCTTCATAATGCCCTCGGCACGAAGCGCACGGAGCTCCTCCTCGTTGGGGGTCTCAAGCCCCATCTTTTGATACAAACGGTAGGGGGTGGTGTGCGTTTTGTCGATACACCACACCGTCACGCGCTTGCCCTTGATCTCCTCGTCAAAGCAAAGCGTTTCGGTGACGTCGGGAATGTTTTCCTCAAAATACTCCGAGGAGTAGGAGACGAGAACAGAGAGGCTGCCATCCTCGCGCCTTGTCGGTACGCAAAAGACGTTTTCACGGTCACTTTTTGCCGAAAGCAGATCCTCTCCCAGTTTTCCCAAAAGAATGTAGGCGTTGTAGATCGGCTTTTTGATGAAATTGAGCGTGAAGAAATTGCGGAAGCCCGAAAAGTCCTCCACCATCTCGTGCTGACCCGAAAGACAGATCATCAAGCCCTCCATGTTGATATTTTCCTCAATGTAGCGGTAGATCAGCTTGGCAAAATAGGCCGAAAAGATCTCGGTTTCTCTGACCATCAGATCGGGGCAATCCTCGCGATTCCAAAAGCCGCCCGTGGCCATGCCCCACTCGTCAATGATAAAGGGCGTCTGCGCAAAGCCGTGCTCTTTCAGCACCCGTTCATAGTCCTTTTGCTTTTTGATCAGGCTGTCAACCAGAATTCTGTCGGTTTTTGCGTTGAGCTTGCGCGGCGAGGTGCCGTAGTAGTGGGCGGTCACAAAATCAAGCTTCAGGCTGTTTTTCTTGACGAAATCCAAAAATTCGCCGAGAAAATCGGTGCGATGTGCCAGCGCGGGGCCGCCGATGCGGATCTCGTCGGAAACACGGCGCACACCGCGCTCAAACGCGGCGTAAAGCTTGCAGTACTCCACACAGCGCAGATGCACCGATTCTGAGCTGTCGTCGAGATTGGACATAAAGAACAGGCTGACGTCCGGCTCGTTGAAGCAGTGGCAGTTCCATCCCTTCACCACGTCAAGGCCGTAGCGCTCGACGTTGTGCTTGGTGTATTCATAGCAGATCTCTTCCCATACCGCGTAATCGGCGGGGGGAGAGGTGTTCCACATTTTACCCTTATAACGGGTCTTGTTTTTGGCGGCTGTGGTTTTGTGATCGTTCGATGCGGCGATGCAGTCGGGAATGCCCGCATAGGCCACGGTAAGGCGAAAGCCCTTTTCGACCAGATAGTCAAGGCGCAGGTCGCTCAGGCGAAAATCATAGCAAATCTCGCCGTTTTCGTCGATGTATACGATGTCCTCAAACATCGAGTAGATGCGCACGGCATCCACGGCCTTGTCCTCGGCGCACTGATCCAGAATGCGACGTCCCCACGGGTCCTCAACGGCGTCGGTGGGGTGAAAAACGATCTGGTTGTAGAATTTGGGTTGCTTTTTGATGATCTGATTGCCGATATAAATCACGGTAAAGCTCCTTTCAAGCGTGTTTTGTGTTACGCCCGACAGGCGTCAAGGATTCCTTTGAGATAGCCGATGGCAAAGAGTCTGCCCATCGCGTCGTAGCCCGGCAGCGTGGAGATCTCGCCTGCCATGGTTGGCACGTGATCCACGCGGATCGGCACATTCACGCCGTTTTGCACGTAGGCTCGCATGATCTTAGCCATATCAATATCGCCGTTGTCGTGATAGGTTTCACGGAAATGAGTGGGAACGCCCTTGGTATTGCGGAAATGCACCATAAAGATGCGATCGGCAAATTCCTTGATGATCCCTTCAAGATCCTCGCCCATAATAAAGTAGTTGGCCTGGCACATGGTAATGCCGAGGCTTTCGCTTTTGACGATGCCGTAGACCGCTTTTCTGATGTTTTCGGCCGAAATCATAATGCGCTCGACGTCGCCAAGGCGCGGCACGGGCGGATCATCGGGGTGAAGACCCAGCTTGATGCCGTATTTTTCGGCCTCGGGCACCACGGCCTTGACGAAATAGGTGTAATTTGCCCAAAGCTCGTCTGCCGTAATGCGTGCTTCGGTCGGTGTGAAGTCCTCTATATTGAACTCGGTGACCCGTGCGCCGCCGCGCTCGGGAAAATCTGCGCTTGTCCGCAGCCAGCCAATGTGCGCCATAAAGTTGAAGCAAATGGTGTCAATGCCCATGGCGCGCATATGGGGGAACATGGAGATCACGCGCTCGATGGAAGCGTCGCGCAGCCCGTCTCCCGCCTTGATGTGGTCGTGAAGCTCGTTGGGCATGGGCTCGATGGCCACGGGGGTGATGCCGAAATCGGTAAACCTCTTTACCAATGCACGCCAATGCGCCCCGTCGGCATAGTCAAACTTGCCGTCCTCAGGCAGCCGTATCACACCGTGGCGGACACCCGACGCCAGCGCAAAATCCCAGGTCGTGTCGTGATCGGGTCTGAAGTAGTCGGTCAGTATCATCGCGCACCTCACACGCCCGAAAGGGTGAGAAAGCCGCCGTCAACAGGCACCGTAATGCCTGTAACAAAGCCCGAGGCCTCCGCGTTCAGTAGCCATTTCACACAGCCGATCAGGTCCGACGCCTCGCCAAAGCGCCCCATCGGCGTGTGTCCAATGACCTGCTCTCCTCGCTTGGTCAAGCCATCCTCCACCGTGCCGAGATAGGTCTTGCTTCTTTCATTGACCATAAAGCCGGGGGCAATGGCATTCACCCGAATGTTGGCGGGGGCAAAGTAGGCCGCAAAGGATTGGGTGAGGTTGGAGATCGCCGCCTTGCTCATGGCATAGGCAAAGCAGCGGGTCAGGGGGCAATAGGAGTTCATCGAGGCAAAGTTGATCACAGAGCCGCCACCCTTTTTGACCATTTGCTTGGCAAACTCCATAGTGGGGATCACCGTGCCCATGGTGTTGATGTTCAACACGCTCTCAAATGCATCCAGGTCGATGTCGTAAAGGCCACGCTGCCCCTCAGGCAGTACGCCCTCAAGCTCCCTTGGGTCAAATTTGGTGATCGTGGGCATTGCCTTGACGTTGTTGCCGCCCGCGCCGTTGACAAGATAATCGCAGCCGCCTGCCTTTTCTACCTCCCTTGCGAGCGCCGCAACGGCTTGCTTGTCGGTCACATCGCAGGCCCATACCACGGCAGGTGTGCCGCCTTGCTCGCGGATCTTCTCCGCGGTTTTTACAAGCTTTTCCTCACTTCTGCCCACCAAAAATACCAAAACGCCCTCCAGGGCTAATTGGATGGCAATTTCCGAGCAAAGCGTTCCGCCTGCTCCCGTTACAACGGCGATCTTATTGTTCCAAGTGTGGTTCATGATGCTTCTCCTTATTTTCATTTTGAAATTTTACGCTTTGCGTTTCCGTAACAAATTCCTTGGGCGATCTCGGCGAGCTGAGCCTGCGACAGCTCCCACTCTCCTATTTCGTTTTGCCGATCCAGCCACGTGCACAAAAGACGCCTGAAATAGTCGTGTCTAACGAAGGAGAGAATGCTTCTGGAATCGGTGGTCATACCGATGAATTGCGAGAGCACACCGAAGGAGGCGATGCAGGAAAGGGTGTTTTCGATCCCCTTCGCGTGATCGCACCACCACCAGGCAGGGCCGAGCTGCACCTTGGAGGGGGTGCCGTCCTCGGAAAAGGAGCCTTGCAGGATGGCGATGGGTGCCTGATCGTTCATATTGAGCGGGAAGATCACGGTGTCGGGCAGGCCGCCCTCCTGCTCCATTTTTCCTAAGGTGTCGCAAAGTGCGGAAAGGTCAAAGCCGCCGCCTGCGGCGGCATAGCCTCCCGCAGGGCCCGTAAGACGGGCAAGGCGGGGGCTTGTTTGGCGCTTCGCACCAATGTGAAGGAGCAGCGTAAAGCCGCGCTTGGCATAGGCAAGGCCAAGCCTTGTGAGCAGCTCTCGGCGCGCGCCGTCCTTGTCCTTTGCAAAGAAGCCGTCATCCAGCGAGTGATCGGCAAAGCGGCAGCCCTTTGCGGCAAGTCGGTCAAGCATCACCTCGATCGCCTGCAGATAATCGGCCGTGTCGGTTATGTTCACACCGCTTGCTTTTGATAGCTCTGCCTTGAAGGCAGGGGTGGGGGAGAGCAGCTCGTCGCCGCGCAGCGAGGGGGCGGTGCGGATGCCGTCAAAGCCGCTCAGATCCTCAAGCAGTGTCACAACGGGCGATTGGTACTCTACGTGAAAGCGTGAAAGAATGCCGTTGGTGGAAAATTCGGGTGAGACCAGCTTCTCCCTTGCTTCATCCCAGATGTGCAAGGCCGTCTCCTTGCTTGGCAGGGTATCGATGCCAAAAATGCGCGAAAGCTCCATTTTGGACCAGTCGTATACGGGGTTGCCTGCAAGGGTGGGGAAGATCTCGCA
>JAZNFZ010000102.1:0-7429 GCA_045576195.1 Eubacteriales bacterium
ACTCCTTGGCTCACAGAACGACATGGCTACGATCCGACTTGAATAAGATGATCGGTGCCAAGATCAACGGCATGATCGTTCCCATCGACCGCGCTCCGCAAAACGGCGAGATCGTGGAGATCATCACCTTCAACTCCTGCAAGGGCCCCAGTCGCGACTGGCTCAGCATCGACAAGACAGGCGAGGCACGCGCCAAGATCCGCCAGTGGTTCAAAAAGGAAACACGCCCCGACAATATTCTGGTGGGACGCGCTGCCGTGGAAATGGAGTTCAAAAAATACGGCCGCACCTCCACCGAGGCGCAGCGAAGAGAGATCGTGGAGGCCACCGCACAGCGCGTTGGCTATGCCTGTGCCGATGACCTTTACAACACCATCGGCTACGGCGGCATTTCGGTGTCCAAGATCTCGGTGCGCCTGCGGGAGGAGTTTGACCGCGTGGTACGCCCCGAGACACAGGAGCCCGTGAGCACGCCTGTGGAGGCCGAGCAGATCCGAGTGGCGCAAAAGCCGCGCCAGATGCGGCATAACAGCGGCATTGTGGTGGACGGCGAGACGGGCTGCCAGGTGAAGTTTGCCAAGTGCTGCAATCCTCTGCCGGGGGATGGCGTGATCGGCTTTATCACCAAGGGCTTTGGCATTTCGATCCACAAGGTGGATTGCCCCAATATCGAAACCGCGATGCAGCGCCCCGAAAACGTGCATCGCTTTGTGGAGGCACACTGGGAGAAGGGCGCGGGAAAGAGCGACGAGGGCGGTGTATATGAGGCGCTGGTGCAGATCTATGCCTACAGCAGCCTCACCATTCTTGCCGACATCACCATGGCGCTGGCCGATATGAAGGTGCTGCTGCTCTCGATCAACACCCAGAAAAAGAACGATGGCAGAATGGTCATCAATCTGAAGATCAGCTGTAAAAACGTGGAGCATTATCGCTCGATCGTCTCACGTCTGAAGGGACTTTCCGACGTGACCGATGTAGAAAGAGGTTATTCATGATCGCCGTGCTGCAGCGCGTCACCTCTGCCGCCGTGCGGGTGGAGGAGGAGACCGTAGGAGAGATCGGCAAGGGTCTTCTCATCCTGCTTGGCGTAGCCGAGGGGGATGCGGAGGAGGATGCCGCGCGGCTGGCCGCTAAGATCGCCCGCCTGCGGATCTTTCCCGATGCCGCGTATAAAATGAATCTGTCGCTGCTCGATGTGGCGGGCAGCGCGCTGGTGGTGTCTAACTTTACCCTGCTTGCCGACTATCATCACGGTAACCGTCCCAATTTTTTGCCCGCTGCAGCACCCGAGAGGGCAGAGCGCCTTTATGCGCTTTTCATGGAGCTGCTTGCCCGCGAGGGTGTGCCCGTCAGCGCGGGGAAATTTGGTGAGGAAATGCATCTTTCCATCGAGGCAAACGGCCCCGTGACCATTGTGATGGACAGTAACGTATTAAAAAACAGGAAGGAGAAAAAGGCATGAAGCTGCACATCAACGGACAGATCAATGAATACTATGTGCAGATGCTTTGTATGATCTTTTTTCCGGGAGAAAAGTTCTCGGATCGGGAGGAAGACACCCCCGAGCTTTACCTCGATCTTGCCGAGAGCGAGGAGGGCCTTTGCGCGTCGGCACACCTGATCGTAAAGGGGAAGGAGACCTCGGCCGAGAAGGCGCTCCCCTGGCGGGAGGATATGACGCGAGACCGTCAGCGAAAGATCGCCGTGGGTCACGCGGTGCTGTCTGCTGCGGGTGAGAGCCTGCATTATCGCCCCTCCTGGGGAATGCTGACGGGTGTGCGCCCCTCCAAGGTGGCCACCGAGCTTCTGCTTGACGGTATGAGCAAGACCCGTGTGCGCCGTGCGCTCACGTCGGACTATATGGTGATTCCCAAAAAGGCAGCGCTGGCCACCGAGGTGGCACTCCGTGAGCAGCAGATCATCGGTGCGCCCGATCCAAGGGATTGCAGCGTGTACATCTCCATTCCGTTTTGCCCCACCCGCTGCTCCTATTGCTCCTTTGTATCCTACACCTCAAAGCGTCTGCTCTCGCTCATCCCCGCTTATCTTGAGCTCCTCAAAAAGGAGGTTGTGCAAAAGCTCTCGCAGATCCGCGAGCTGGGGCTTCGTGTGCTGACCATCTATATCGGCGGCGGCACTCCTACCATTCTGGATGCCGCGCAGCTTGAGGATCTGCTCCGCACCATCAGCGGTGAGGTGGATGTCAGCTCGCTGCGCGAGTTTACGCTGGAATCGGGGCGACCCGACACCATCACCGCCGAGAAAATGGCCATTGCGGGGGAGTATGGCGTGACCCGCGTTTGTGTCAACCCCCAAACCCTTTGCGACGATGTGCTGCAGGGCGTGGGACGGTGCCATTCGGTAAAGGATTTTTACCGCGCCTATGATATTGCGAAAAAATCCGGCATACATTGTATCAATACCGATTTGATCGTTGGTCTGCCGGGAGATAATTTCCGCACGTTTTCCGCCACGTTTGACGAGATCCTTCGTCTTGATCCCGAAAACATTACGGTGCACACCTTCTGTGTCAAGCGCGCGGCGGAGATCCTCAGAGGGGGCAATCAGGTCTACAATCTGCGGGGCGGTGATGCCGGCAAGTGTGTGGACTATTCCCAGATCCGCGCGAGCGAGATGGGCTATTTCCCCTATTATATGTACCGCCAGAAGAATATGGTGGGCAACTTTGAAAACGTGGGCTTCTCCAAGGAGGGGATGGAGGGACTTTACAACATCTATATGATGGAGGAGGTCCATTCCATCTTCGCTGCAGGCGCGGGTGCTGTCACCAAGCTGGTGGAGTATGCGCCTGCCGCCACGGGCAAAAAAACCGTCATTCGCCGCCTGTTCAACCCCAAATACCCTTATGAGTATCTGGAGTCGGATGCAGGCGCGAGTGAGAGTGCCGCGATCACGGAATTTTATCGGGAGCGTGGCCTCATCTGAGTCACGCTACGGCGTGAGGTGATGGTTTTTTGTCTGACAGAGGGAAGCAAAGTAAAGAAAAAACCTTAATGGGGGGCGTTCTGGTGCTTTTACCGGCCGCCCTCTTTACCAAGGTGATCGGTCTTTTTTATAAGATCCCTCTCATCTATGTGGTGGGCGTGGAGGGAATGGCCTACTTCCTTGCCGCTTACCATATCTATTCCTTTTTGTTTGTCATTTCCTCCACGGGTCTGCCTACCGCACTCTCGCTTGCAGTCGCATCGCGCCTGGCCGATGGGGAGGGGCACCGTGGGGTGCGGCGCGTGTTTTTCGTGGCGCTGTGGCTCTTTTTGTCGCTGGGGCTCGGCGGTATGCTGCTGCTTTGGTGCTTTGCCGAGCCGCTGGCCGCGCGCCTTTCCATGTCGGGGGCAGCATCAGGCATTGTGGCCATTGCGCCCTCGCTGCTGCTTGCCTCCTTTTCGGGGGCGGTACGCGGCTATTTTCAGGGGCATCACCGTATGGTGCCGACCGCCGTTTCTGAGGTGCTGGAGGCCGCGGGGAAGCTGTTGTTCGGGCTTCTTTTCGCGCTGTTGGCGAAAAAAAGGGGACTTGCGGTGCCGTCGGTTGCGGCGGCTGCCATTCTCGGCATTACGGCAGGTATGGCACTCTCGGCGCTTTATTTGCTGATCTCACTGCTGCTCTTTTCCCGCAAGCAGCGCCGCGCGGCGCTGCGGCGCCCCTTGTCGCTGCCGAAACGAGGCGCGGTGCTGGGTGCACTTTGCCGCACGGCCTTCCCCATCACGGTGAGCGCCTCGGTGATGAGTCTTGTGGGACTGATCGACACGGCGCTGATCCCGGGCTGCCTGCAGCGTGCGGGCTTTGCCGAGGGCGTGGTCAATGCGATGTACAGCAGCTACGGGAATCTTGCGGTGCCGCTTTACAATCTGGTGCCCTCGCTGCTCTCGCCCATCACGCTGGCACTTACCCCCCTGATGGGGGCGGCTGCCACCAGGCGGGATAGGGCGGCGAGCGTGGCCTGCTTCCGCACGGCGCTCCGCACCGTCGCGCTGGTGGCCATTCCCGCATCCCTGGGGCTTTCCACCTTTGCCCGCCCGATCCTTCAGCTGATCTATGCAGGGCAAGCCGAGGCGGTGCTGATGGCAGCGCCGCTGCTCTCGCTGCTCTCGCTTTCGGTGCTGCCCGCCGCGCTGGTGACACTGCTTGGTGCCGCCCTGCAGGCAATGGGGCGCACCGCGGTGCCCGTGTGGGCAATGCTGTCGGGAGCGGCTGTCAAGCTGCTTCTTGAGTGGGGGCTGCTCCGCGTTCCCACTGTGCATATGATGGCGGCACCCATCAGCACCCTTGCTTGCCATCTTACGGTTCTTTTGGTGGAGGGTGTGGCACTGGCGGGGGTGATGCGCGGGAGAGCCTTTTTCGTCGGTGATCTTTTTCGTCCGCTCCTTGCGGCGATCCCGTCGGTGGCAGTGGGGCTTGGTATCTATGTGGGATGTGGCCGTGCAGCGGTCGCCTTCCTGCCTCGGGTGCTGCTGTCGCTCCTTTCGGTGGTGGTGCTCTATTTGCTACTTGCACTGCGCCTTCGCGCCGTGGAATACGGGGATTTTGAGGAGCTTCCGGGCGGCGTGGCTTTGCGCGGATGGCTGGAACGGTTAAGACTTTTAAAAGGGCCGTCGCAGGATGCGGCGGCGAGGGGAGGCTACTATTATGAATATGGAAGAAAAAAAGAAGCAGATTTTGAATAAAACCGAATATGATACAGACGATCTGGTGACAATAGTAGAGATATTGCGCGCTCCCGGCGGCTGCCCGTGGGATCGGGAGCAGACTCACCGCTCGATCCGCAACGACCTCATTGAGGAGACCTATGAGGTGATCGAGGCCATCGACAACGATGACCCCGTGCTGCTGCGGGAGGAGCTGGGTGACCTGCTGCTGCAGATCGCCATGCACGCGCAAATGGAGCGCGAGGCGGAGAGATGCACCCTTGACGACATTGCCAACGACATTTGCCGTAAGATGATCCATCGCCACCCCCACGTGTTCGGGGATGTGGTTGCCAACACCTCGGGCGAGGTGCTCTCAAACTGGGAGAAGATCAAAAGTGTGGAAAAGAGCCGCACCACGGTGGCGGCAAAGCTGCGCGCCGTTCCGCCGGCGCTTCCTGCCCTGATGCGCGCCGTGAAGGTGGGGAAAAAGGCCTCAATGATGGATTTTCCCGACAGGCAGGATGCATTTGATAAGATCGGCGAGGAGCTGGCAGAGGTGCGCGAGGCCCTCGCGGGGGATCCTGCGGCGCTGGAGGAGGAGCTGGGTGATCTGCTGCTCACGGTGGCAAGCCTTTGCCGCCTTACGGGGGTGGATGCCGAGCGCACGCTGAACAAGGCTACCGATAAATTTATCTCCCGCTTTGCCGCAGTAGAGGAAATGGCTCTGTCCACAGGACGGGATCTGGCAGAAATGTCGGTGGAGGAACGGGAGGATTTGTGGCAAATGGCGAAAAAAAGCGCAGAAAACCAAAAAAATTGACCAAATTGCCCGTTTTTTTTCGACAACCCTATTGCATTTTCTTGACAGATATGCTAAAATACAATTAGTGGTAGCCAACGGCTACCTATGTATCCAAAAAAACGAAAGGATGTATTCATCATGAACAAGGCAGAACTTATTGAAGCAATCGTAGCAAAGAGCGGTCTTTCCAAGAAAGACGCAGGCGCAGCACTTGACGCAACCGTCGAGTCCATCAAGGCAGCTCTCAAGGGCGGCGACAAGGTTCAGCTTGTTGGCTTCGGCACCTTCGCAGTAAAGGCAAGAGCCGCAAGAACCGGTGTTAACCCCAAGACCGGCGCAAAGATCCAGATTGCAGCTACCAAGGTTCCCACCTTCGCCGCAGGCAAGGCCCTCAAGGAAGAGGTACAATAACGAAACCCACAAAATGCGCGGCGGCATTGGCTGCCGCGCGTTTTGTTTTATCGCTGACCGTAAGGAGAATATATGAGACTGGATAAGTATTTGAAGGTATCCCGCATCATCAAGCGGCGCACGGTTGCCAACGATGCCTGCGATGCCGCTCACGTCACCGTCAACGGCCGTCCTGCCAAGGCCTCCTACGACGTGAAGGAAAATGATGTGATCGAGGTGGGCTTTGGCAACAAAACCTTAAAGGTGCGCGTGCTTTCGGTCAAGGAGATCGTCGGAAAGGCGGATGCCGCCGCTCTTTATGAGGTGATCGAGTAACCCCCCGCCCGCATACGGCCGCCTCCTCTTGCATATGGTGTAACAAAGGCAAGGGAGGTTTTGGTATGGCTGAGAAGAATTTAGAGCAGGAAAAGCCCCACACGCTGCTGCTGGATGCCCGAAAAACAGCGCGGATCACCGGTGTGACAGAGGTGCAGAGCTTTGATGAGAGCTGCGTGGTACTCTCTACCGTGTGCGGCGAGCTGACCGCCGAGGGGGAGGGCTTGCACATCAGTGTGTTGGATATGGAGCGAGGCGAGGTGGTGATAGAGGGGCGCGTTGGCAGCTTGCTTTACACAGAGGCGGCGCCCCCGCGCCGCAGTCGCTTCAAGGGACTGTTTGGCTGATGGAGATCTTTCCCGCCACACAGCTGCTGCTGCTTGCGGCAGCCTTTCTTTGTGGGGTGCTGTTCGGTATTTTGTTTGATATCGGTGCCGCCCTTCGCATTTTCCTCGGTGCCTTTCAGCCACCGAAATATATGCGGGAGCGGTATGAGAAACCGCTGCCCCTGCTGGGGCGAGCCATCGGTCTTCGACAGGGCAACAAGGCACGCCGTGCCTGGCAGGCGCTGGTGGTGGGTGTGGGAGATTTTTTCTTCTGCCTTGCCTTCGCCCTTGCCATCGAGCTGGTGCTTTATCAGTTTAATTTCGGCGAGATGCGCCTGTCTGTGCCCTTGGTAGCACTTTTTGGCCTCGGGCTGTGGCGTGCCCTGATGGCGCGCCCGTCGGCCTTTTTGGCGGCACACGTGGCGTTTTATGTGGCCGCAGGCGCGCTGTATCTTATCGCGGCACTGCTGCTGCCATGGCGAGCTTTACGCTACCTGCTGGGGCGCTATGTGATCGGGCCGCTTTACCGCGCCTGCTGTCGCCTGCACCAAAAGAAAAAAAGGCATCTTTCCGATGCACTTTGCGCGGAGCAGCTGCTGCTTGCTGCCGCAGGACTGGTAAGAGAGGCGGTGCCACCCTCGCACCGCAGAAGGAAAGGAGAACGGATATGTCGAAAAAAAGCAAGGGCAGCATCTCGCCCCTCACCGTCATCATCCGAGTGCTGATCGTGGTCATTTTTTGTCTTGCCCTTTTCATTGCCTCCAACCGCATTATTGAATGGAATGAGCAGCAGCGAGAGGCGGCAAGGCTGGAGGAGGAGCGCGATCGCCTGGAGGAGGAGCTTGGCGAGAGCACACCCTGATGATCGATCTTGTAAAAAAAGCCGCGCCACGGCGATCTGCACGATTGCAGGTCGCCGTGGC
>JAZNFZ010000103.1:0-3392 GCA_045576195.1 Eubacteriales bacterium
TGATAACAACTCCTTGGCTCACAGAACGACATGGCTACGTCCGACTTTGCCGTCGCCATACATTACGATCTTGTCGGTCTGTGCAAGAGGAGAAGCGGCATTTTTGACGACCTCGGGGAGTGCATTGAGATACATTTCCAAAACCGACGCCTCGCCCATCTTCTTTTGTGCCTCCGCCTTCTTTTCGATGGCTTCTGCTTCGGCCAAGCCTTTGGCGCGGATACCCTCTGCCTCTTGCTCCATGGCGTAGCGGATTGCTTCTGCCTCGGCTTTTTTCGCCTCAGCAGCCTTGAGAGCCTCGTACTGACGGGCATCTGCTTCGCGCTGGCGCTTGATCAGCTCGGCCTCGGCCACTTTTTCAGACTCATACTTCCGAGCGTCAGCCTGTTTCATAATGCTTGCCTCCAGCTCGCGCTCACGCAGGGCAATCTCCTTTTCGGCAAGCTCTGCCTCCTTTTCACGGCGGGCAATGTCGGCGTTGGTTTTTGCAATCTCAATGATCTTGCGCTGATTCTCCTGCTGGATCGAGTAGGCGGCATCTGCTTCTGCCTTTTTGGTGTCGGCGCGTACCTGCATATCTGCCTGCTGCACGGCAAGTGCGGCATTTTGCTCGGCGATCTTCTTTTCTGCCTCTACCTTTACGGCATTTGCCTCCTGTTCGGCATTTGCAGTCGCAATGGCAATGTCACGCTGTGCATTGGCTTTGGCGATCTGGGCGTTCTTTCTGATCTGCTCTACGTTGTCGATACCCATATTTTCAATGGTGCCGGCACCGTCCTTGAAGTTCTGAATATTAAAATTTACCACCTCAATGCCCAGCTTTTCCATGTCGGGAATCACATTTTCTGTGATTTTTTTGGCAACGCCCTGGCGATCCTGTACCATTTCCTTAAGACCGACTGAGCCGACGATCTCACGCATATTACCCTCAAGAACCTGTGTCACAAGCGTGACCATTTCCTGCCGTGTCTTCCCAAGCAAAGCCTCAGCGGCACGCTTGAGCAGCTCGGGATCGGAGGAGATCTTGATGTTTGCAACGCCGTCAACGGTAACATTGATGAATTCGTTGGTAGGAACTGCCTCCGATGTTTTGATATCTACCTGCATCACACCGAGGGAAAGCTTATCAAGACGGGTGAAGAAGGGCATTCTCCAGCCCGCTTTACCGATCAGAATGCGTTTTTTGCCGAGACCGGAAATGATGTAAGCCGTGTCGGGCGGTGCCTTTAGATAGCCGAGTGCCAGAAAGAGCACAGCCAGTGCTGCAAATGCGATCAGAATGGTGACAATGATAGTAATGGGGTCCATAATAAAATCCTCCTTAAAAAAATTTTGGTTTTCATCCCCGGGTAACGAAAGGATGTAGGTCGCAAACGAAACCGAATAAAAAAGACTTTTAGTGCAACCACACTAAAAGTCTTGTTAATCCTCTTATTCAGATTCAGTACGTACCGAGCACCTGCAGTTGCTGATATGACGATGCGTACACATTGCCAAGGCAATGAACTACTCCCTTTCGGTGGTATTATTCTACCATATTTTTGGTCTGCTGTCAAGGGTATATATCGAGATTTGTATACATGCATAAATATGAATACCAAAATTGTGTAAAGGGCACAAATTCTGAAATCGCGTTCTGTTAGAGGAATATAGCAATAGAAACGAATGGATTTTGTGCGGATTTTTTGATTACAATCAGAACAAGACCTTGCTTTTTTTCCTTACTTGTGCTAAAATATATGGAGTGAATGAAAAAAGGGGGAAGTTATGAAGATCCGTATTGCAGACCTGAATGTGGAAATTCAAAATCGATATCCCTTTACTGTGCATCATTGCGCCGAGTATCTGGCGGAGTTTGACACCCCCGATCTTACCGTTGCGGTCAGCGAGGCGGAGATCGACCGCGAGATCGAAACAAGCCCGCACAAGGTTTCCCGCGGCTATGCGGAGTTTGTTTGCCTCTATCGCGCCATTGTGCTGCTTTTGCCGCGTTTTGATGCCTTTTTCCTGCATGCCGCCGTGGTGGAGCTTGACGGCAAGGCCTATGCCTTTTCCGCCGCCAGCGGAACGGGAAAATCCACCCATGTGGCGCTTTGGCTCAAGGTGTTTGGAGAGCGGGCACGCGTTATCAACGGCGACAAGCCCATTTTCCGCTTTATAAACGGCAAGCTGATGGCCTTTGGCACACCCTGGTGCGGTAAGGAGGGGCTTGCCTGCAATGCGGCGTCGCCCCTTGAGGCGATCTGCTTCTTGGAGCGCTCTGCCGAAAACAGCATCCGCGAGATCGATGATGCCGATGCGGTGAGGCGCTTATTTTCGCAGATCCTCCTGCCCAAGGAGGCGGGGGATATGGTGCTGCTTCTTTCGTTGCTTGACCGCATGATTGGGGAAACCCCTACCTATCTGCTTGGGTGCAATATGGAGGACGAAGCGGCGCTTGTTGCCTATCACGGAATGAAAAAGGAGAGCAAAATATGATTCGCAGTCAACTGTTTATTAAGCGCGAGGTGGGAACACAGTCGGTGATCGTTGCCGTTGGCGAGGCCACCCGCCGTTTTCACGGTATGATCACGGTCAACGCCACGGGCAGCTTTATCTGGGATTGCCTTGAGCGCGAAACCTCTCTGGAGGAGATCGTTGCCGCTCTTTGTGCGAAATATGAGGTGGACGCCGACACCGCCCGCCGTGATGCGGTTGCCTTCGTGGAGAAGCTGAAGGGAGTCGGGGCCATTGAAACGGCTTGAGATCCCGATGGAGGAGCAATATCCTCTGATCCGCGAGGTAATTGACAGCAAGGGGAGCTTTCGCCTTTTTCCGAAGGGCACCAGTATGCTGCCGCTGCTGCGGCAGGGGAAGGATTCCGTGCTGCTGGTCTCGCCCGATGGGCTGCGCGCGAGAGATATTTGCCTCTATCGTCGAAAAAACGGTGCATTTGTGCTACATCGCTTGATGAAGATCGAAAAAAACGGCACACTGACCTTTCTTGGAGACAATCAATTGCAGCTTGAACGCGGTATTTCCCCCGATCAGGTGATTGCGGTGGTCTCACATGTATTTCGCGGCGAAAAGAAGATCCCTGTTAAAAAATGTTCTTACAGATGCTATGTTTGGTTGCATTGCATCTATCCCTTGCGCTGGATCTGCTTTTTGCCAAGGCGTATTTTGGGAAAAATCAGACGAATTTTGAAGAAAAAGTCATGACCACCAGCCGTGCTGTTGGCTTGCACAAACCCCCTTGGGGCATTTCACACGCTGAGCCTATAGGCTCGTCGAATGATTCGCCACTTGCGGAAGTTGCCCCACCGCCACAGATGTGGCAACTATCCTTAGCCTCCCTTGTGTAAAGGGAGGTGGCACGGCTTGCCCGTGACGGAGGGATTGTTTTTGCTGAT
>JAZNFZ010000104.1:0-46879 GCA_045576195.1 Eubacteriales bacterium
GACCAGCTTCTCCCTTGCTTCATCCCAGATGTGCAAGGCCGTCTCCTTGCTTGGCAGGGTATCGATGCCAAAAATGCGCGAAAGCTCCATTTTGGACCAGTCGTATACGGGGTTGCCTGCAAGGGTGGGGAAGATCTCGCAATATTTCTCAAATTTCTCATAGGGAGCGGCACTGCCCGTGATAAAATGCTCCTCCACACCGCAGATCCGCATCAGGCGGTGCTTGTAGGGGTCACAGGCGAGCCAAAGCTCGTAAAGGTCGGCAAAATGCCGATTTCGTGCGATATCGTCGACCGACACGTGATTGTGAAAATCAATGATGGGTAGATCCTTGACACCGTCATAGATCTCCTTTGCGGCCTTCGCTTTGAGCAAAAAGTCCTCGCTCATTTCCATTCTTCCTTTCTTCTCTGATACAGCTCCTCGATCTGCCTGCGGCGGCTTCTCACGTCGATCTTCACCTCGCCGCGGTGCCAACCCTCCCATCCGTCGCGCTCCAGAATTTTTCGTTTTTCCAAAACAGAGTCAAGCGCCGTGACGGCAATATCACGCGCGTTTTCAAGCGCGGTCAGATCCTTTGCGGTCGTAAGGTCATAGCAGGCAAGCGCGGCTTTCGTCATCTGCATCATATAAAAAATCTCAAATTTAAGAAATTGCTCAAAATAAAGCGCGCGCCTTTCGCTTACGGCAATGCCCTCTGCCCTTTGGCACAGGGCCTCCCAGCGCGGCAGACTCTCTGCAAGCACGGTACGGAAGGCTGTGGGGTTATTGGTGAAGTGTTCCTTCTGCCCCATCGCCATTCTTTTGATCGCGTTGCTCAAAACGCCGTCGGTCATCGGGTTTTCCACAAAGGGCAGGCTTCCGTGATCATAGTGGTCAAACTCATACCGTCTGCACAGGTATTTGAGATTTTCCGTGCCGCGGTCTGCAATGGTGGCATAGTATGCGGTAAGGAGCGGTGCGATCCTTTCGGCATCGGCGCCGAAAATTTCGTCAAGCTGCTTTTGAATGGCCCCATCGGCCTGCGCGTTTGCGGGATCCTGAAGAAGCCTTGTGCTGAGCCAGGTCGAAAAATGAAGCGGTCGCACGTTGGATACGTTGAGTATCGCATAGTAAAGCGAGTCCTTTTGACTTGCCTCGCGGTAGCAAAACGCCATTTTGAAAGGATCGGTGCCCTCGGCGAGGTGCGGCCCCTGACTCCAATAGCCCACGTGATAATAAATGCCGTAACGGTCGGTTTTCTTTCTTTCGGTTACATAGAAATCACTGCTAAACATCTGGGAAAGCCCGATGTCGCAAAAGATGATGATCGCACCGCGGGGAACGCGGATATGCCCCTTTCCGTAAAGTGCCGCCCCCTCCATCCACAGCGTAACGGTGGAGTGAAAGTCGTCCTTACCGAGCGCTTCTCGGATCAAGGCGTGTTGGGTGTTGATGGCATCTGTGATGATGGCGCCGCGCGCGGCCTCGTCCGCAGGGACATTGGGGTCGGCCCGCCAAACGGCCTGATCTGCCTTGCCGCGCAATCCGAGCTGCCAGATCACCCGATCGCCGTACTTCGCCCATTTGCCGATGTAATAGCGCCAGATCTCCTCCATTCGGTCGCGGTTGGACAGAAAGGAGACCTTCTCGTCCTTGTAGCCATTTGCCTGCATATAGTTGTCCGCCGCAAAATAAGAAACACCCACGGGCTCAACGTGGTGCTGCGAAACGTAAAGACCTCTGCGGCAGACCGCGCCGACCAGCGCCTCCTCGGCGGGATTTCTGATGTCGATAAAGGAGGAGGGGATCACAAGATTGATCTCCATACGCAGGGCGGTTTCCAGAATCATATCCAGAACACTTACGTCCATCACGTTTTTGTAAAAGGGATAATCGATATGACGGACGCCGCCGCTGATTTTCCAATCGGTCAACAGATCCTCGTCGTTGAGAAACCAGCCGCGGAATCGCACTGTGCGCTTTTGGGAGCGAAAGCTTGTTTTTTCTAACAGCAGCTCCTCGCGCTCTTCGGGAAAGAGGTCGGTCAGGCGGTAAATGGGCAAAATGCCAAGACAACTTTTGGCAAAGGCATAGATGCCGTACACAGTGCCGAGGGTGTCGGTGCCCGTGATCGTCACGCGGTGCTCCCCCACATTGACGGTATAGGCCTCAGGCTCTTCTGCGGGAACGGTTCTGATCTCGATCGCCCGATCGCAGTCTGCCTGCGCCAAGGCAAAGCCAAGCGGCTTTCCCGCAAGGCGGCGCAAATTTTGCTGCAGGTCGCGCACAGCAAGCAAAATTGCCTCATCTGCCCCCTTTTCTAAGACGATGGGGCAATCGTTGTATCTGTCAAAAAGCTTCATTTGCATACTCCTTTCTCTAAGGTGCTTTCTCGCATTTTTGTTCTACTATCACAACTATAGCAGTAAGCTGCAGATCAGACAAGCACAAATGCGGCAAATTTTAACACAAAACGATCATTTTGGCTTGACAAGGAGGGCGTGAGCGTGTAAAATTAAGGTGAGGTGATGAAATGAAGTATCGGTATGATCTGCAGGAGCCGAATTTTCTGATCAAGAACATTGATATTCAAAATGTAGTAAGGCCGCGCAATTATAAGCATTCCTTTCAACAGGGACGTGCTAAAAATGCGTTTATCTATGTGGTGCGAGGTGCCCTTTGCGAGAGCTTCCGTGAGGGCGCGCCCATCGAGGGCAAGGTGGGCGAGCTTTTGTTCATCCCCTGCGGTGAGGCCTCCACCTGTGTTTATCTGGAAGACGACACTGAGATCAAAGTAGTACAGTTTGATCTGATCTCGGGGGACCTGCCCTCCTATCTTTCTTCGCCCGTCAAGCTGGCCTTGCCCGATTCGGGCGAGTTGATCGAGGCATTTTTTGCTCCCCTGAAAAGTCATACGGTAAGGCATCCCTTTTATTATCGATCCTGCTTTTACCGACTTTTGTGGAGGATCGACGAGGCCTGCTTCCAGATCCCGCCCAAATACAAGCGCCTGCAGGCTGCCCTCTCGGAGATGACGGAGGGCTTTGCAGAGAATCAGCCCATCACCTACTATGCGGCGCTGTGCGATACGAGTGAGGTGAACTTTCGCCGACTTTTTAAGGAGTATATGGGGATGTCGCCCATCGAATACCGAAACGGTCTTCGGCTCGAAAATGCCAGGAATATGCTGCAAAGCGCCGAGTTCAATGTATCCGAGGCGGCGCGATCCTCCGGCTTTTCCAACCTCTCCTTTTTCATTCGCCTGTATAAGAAAAGATTCGGCCATACCCCCAAAAAAGAGTAAAAACCGCCGGTGACCCCCAGGGCCCACCGGCGGTTTTTTCAAGCACGTGTCAGTCGGGAACGATCAGGCCGTAATCGCCGTCGTTGCGGCGATAGACCACGCAGGGCTGCTCGGTCTCGGCATCGCGGAACATAAAGAACTGATGCCCCAGCAGATTCATCTGCAAAATGGCCTCCTCCACCGACATCGGCTTGACGGGGAAGGACTTGACGCGGATGCGGAACTCGCCCTCCTCCTCGTCCTCATCGGAGGAGATGTCGGGTGCGGGCGCAAAGGCACCGTCACGCAGGCGCTTTTCCAGCCTGGTCTTGTTTTTGCGGATCTGGCGCTCCAGCGCCTCCAGTGCCTCGTCAATGGCGGTTTGGAAGGTGGCGGCTCCCTCCTCACTGCGGAAGAAGGTGCCGTTATAATCAATGGTGATCTCCACATATTGCAGATCGTGGCGGCAGCTGAACAAAACAGCTGCCTGCGCATCGTCGCCAAAGAAGCGATCAAACCGCGCCAGCTTCTTTTCGGTCAGCTCTCGCAGCGAGGGGCGAACTGTCATTTGTTTTCCGCTAATCGTCATTTTCATAAGGGAACCACCTTTCTGTAATCTCAAGGCCACACCTTGGATGACATCTATATTATAGCATATTCTTTGTGAAAAATAAATAGGTTTTTGGAGATTTTTTTGAAAAATATGTGATTTTTTACAAAATGCACAAAAAGAAGGGTGCCGCCCCATCGGGGCGACACCCTTCTTTTGGGGTGGGTCGGGTCTTACCCGAAATCGCGCACCCAGCGGATGGCAAGATCGACCCAGCACTGCACGTGGGGAACGATCAGCGCCTCGCCCCTTCCTGCGGCGGTCTGCTCGTTGGCAAGCGAGAGTCCGTGGTTTCCCTCGGGGAAGATGTGCAGCTCAAAGGGGACGCCTGCCTTCCGCAGGGCACCCGCCATCAAAAGCGAGTTCTCCACGGGCACGGCGCCGTCGCTGAAGGTGTGCCAGAGGAAGGCGGGGGGTGTGGTGCTGTCCACGTAGAGCTCCAGTGAGAAGCGGTTTTCCTCCTCCTCGGTGGGGGTGTCGGTGCCGCAAAGCCGCCTGATCGAGCCCTTGTGGGCAAACTCGCCCGCTGTGATGACGGGGTAGCAGAGGATCATACCCGTGGGGCGGCCTATCCCCTCGGGGGCATCGCCGAGCACGGCCCTTATCTCGGGGTGGTTCCAGAGCACACCTGCAGATGCCGCCAGGTGGCCGCCTGCCGAAAAGCCGCAGGTGAAAATATGATCAGGGTCTACATTATAGTCCGCGGCGTGCTCCCGCACGTATCGGATGGCCAGCGCCACCTGACGAAGGGGGGCAAGATCCGCCGCGCCCTCGCCCACGGTGTAGCGCAGGATAAAGGTGGCAAAGCCCGCGGCAAGAAACTGCACGGCGATGGGCTCTGCCTCGCGGTCAGAGAGCATATTGTAGCCGCCGCCGGGGCAAACGATCACGGCGCGGCGAGGTGTTTGCTTCAGCTCGGCGGTGTTGGTGATGCAAACGGGAACAAGCGAGGCGTTTTCAAAGGGGAGAAGCGGAATGGCATTGGTGATCATAATAGCTCCTTTTTTGTGCCGTCACGGCGTTTTTTTCTTGCTATCGCCATTATACCGCGCCCCTTTTTGTTTGTCAACAAAAAAGTTGCGGAAAAAGCATTGACTTTTTCGCCGTTGGCGTATATAATGAGACTATCTTTTGAAGAGTAAGAGCAGTGGCGTCAAGTGCCGATGGGACGGGGAGTTGCCGATCGGACGAAGGCAGTCAAAAAAACGACTGTCGCGGTCACAGTTCTGCATCCCGCTTCATCAAACCGAGTGTGAGACAAACAGCCTCCCTTCTTGATGAATTTCGGGAAGAGGAGGTGTTTTTATGAAAAATGATCAAAGCAGCGCGCCCGCAGGCGAGGCGCGCCGTGCGCGCCGCCCGCGCATTGCACTGTTCGGCAATTTGCGGGTGCTTTGCTTTGCGGCGGTGCTGGCGGCCATGAGCCTGATCCTCGGCAAGTTTTTGCAGATCCCCAATCCCTTTCAGGATGTGATCCGCCTGAGCTTTGAAAACCTGCCCATTTTTCTCTCGGGCATCTGCTTCGGCCCCGTGATCGGCGCGGTCACGGGCGTGGTGGCCGATCTTCTGGGGTGCGCGCTTTACGGGTATAGCATCAACCCCTTGATCACGCTGGGCGCTGCCGTGGTGGGACTTTCGGCGGGAGTGCTTGGCGGGTGGCTTGTCCGCCGCCCGCCTCTCCTTCGCGTGGGGCTGTCGGTGCTGGCAGGGCATCTGCTCGGCTCGGTGGGCATCAAGACCCTCGGGCTTGCGGCCTGGTATCTCGGCTCCTTCGGTATGGGGCTTGCCGAGCTCTTTCTCTGGCGCCTGCTCACCTACGCCGTGGTGGGCACGGCCGAGCTTGCGATCCTTTATCTGATCCTGCGAAACCGTGCCTTTGCGGCACAGATAGAAAGGGTGTGTCAAAAATGACCTACGAGCAAGCGCTTGATTATATTCATTCCGTGGTCTGGAAGGGGAGCCGCCCGGGGCTTTCCCGCATCACCGAGCTGCTGGAAAAGTTGAATAACCCCCAGGACGATCTTCGTTTTGTGCATATCGCAGGCACCAACGGCAAGGGCTCTACCGCCGCGATGACCGAGGCGGTGCTTCGCGCCGCAGGGTACCGCACGGGGCTTTTTGTCTCTCCCTTCATCAAGCATTTCAACGAGCGCATTCAGTACTGCGGCAGGCCCATTGACCATAAATCCCTGGCCGAGGCTACCGCCGCCGTGCGCCCCTTTGCCGATGCCATGGAGGATGCCCCCACCGAGTTTGAGCTGATCACCGCCATCGGCTTTGTCTATTTCAAAAAAATGAGCTGCGATGTGGTGGTGCTGGAAACGGGTATGGGCGGGCGCCTTGATTCCACCAATGTCATAAAAAACCCCTTGCTCACGGTGATCACGGGCATTGCCATGGATCATACCGCCTATCTTGGCGATACGGTAGAGCAGATCGCCGCCGAAAAGGCGGGCATCATCAAAAAGGGCTGCCCTGTGGTGTGGGGCGGCTTTGACCGTGCGGCACGCGCCGTGATCGAGGCGCGGGCGGCGGCGCTCGACGCGCCCTTCGTGGCCGCCGAGGATACGCCCCCCACCGATGTGATCACCGATCTTGAGGGCACCACCCTTTCCCGCGGTGAGCACCGCAGGGTGCATATCCCCCTTTTGGGGGCATATCAGCCCCAAAACCTCTGCACGGTGCTGGCGGCGCTGGATCTGCTCCGCGCTCGCGGGCTTGCTATCTCCGAGGAGGCGCTTCACGAGGGGCTTTCCTCCGTCAAGTGGCGCGGCCGCTTTGAAAGGCTCTCCCGCACCCCCCTCATTTTCTCGGACGGCGCGCATAACCCCGAGGGGATCACTGCGGCAACAAGGAGCATTCGCACTTATTTTCCCCACCAACGGGTGCTGATTTTGACGGGTATGATGGCGGATAAGGCCTATGAGCAGATGGCGGGCGAGCTTGCCGCCGTGGCCGAGGAGGCCTTTACGATCACCCCCGATAATCCCCGCTCGCTTGCGGCCGAGGAGCTGGCTGAGGTCTTTCGCGGGAGAGGGGTCAAGGCCACCGCCTTCGCCTCGGTGGATGAGGCGGTGGCGGCGGCCGTCGCCCGCGCCAAGGTGTCGGGCCTCCCCCTCTTTTCACTCGGCTCGCTTTACATGTATGCCGAGGTCACCGATGCGCTCCACGCTCTCGGTGTTTTATAAAAGTCATTACGACTATTGACATTTTGTCGATTTTTTGCTATACTGAGCTGTCCCTCGCGGTGAGTTCGTAACCATCCTCACCTAAAACAAAACTAAGGAGAAACCAACTATGTCAAAGCAAATGAACAAACGGGTAAAGCAGCTGGCCTATGCGGGAATGATCGCCGCAGCTTACGTGGTGCTTACCTGGCTCTCGGCTATGCTGGGGCTGGAAGGGAAGAGCGCGATCCAGCTTCGCCTTTCCGAGGCACTCTGCATTCTGCCCTACTTTACCGTGGCGGCGGTGCCCGGGCTTACGGTGGGCTGCCTTATCGCCAATCTGCTCACAGCGGCTGCCCTGCCCGATCTGGTGTTCGGCACGCTTGCCACCCTGCTCGGCGCCATCGGCACCCGCCTGCTGCGCCGTCACAGATTTCTCGCACCGCTCCCCCCCATTCTCTCCAACACCCTCATCATCCCCGTGGTGATCAAGGTCTCCTACGTGGGCGTGGAGGAGGCGTTGCCCTTCCTCTTTTTCACGGTGGGCGTGGGTGAGATCCTTTCCGTGGGCGTGCTCGGCACAGTGCTGCTTCTTTCTCTTGAGCGCCGCCGCCACCTGCTTTTCCCTGATGATATTTCCTAAAACAGCCTATAACGGTATAAAAAAAGAGCGGCAAGCCGCTCCTTCGCGTAAAGAAGTTCGCAAGAAGCGGCAGAAGGACTTTTCTTTCTGCCGATTTTGTGATACAGTAAGTATAATGAATGTTTTGAGGGGGCAAATATGTCACTTGATTAAAAGGGGCAATTTTCGAACCGAAATCCTTGAAGGATGCGATTTGAAGGGATTAGGTTTACAAACAATCAGATCAACACAAACCTTCGTAATGCTTGCGAGTATATTGATGTCGTCGTAAAAGCCTCCCTCCGAGAGGGAGGGGGACCGCGTTAGCGGTGGAAGGAGCCTGTGTGACTTTGAGGGGATACTTACTTCACGGTAGCGCACTCTCCCTCAGTCACCTTCGGTGAAAGCTCCCTCTCGGAGGGAGCCTATGAAGGTGCGCGTGCATCTTAAGGACACGAGCTTCGCTTTTTGCCTTTCTATTACAAAGGCAAAACCGGCGATAAAAAGAATTATAAAAATATTTTGACGAGGGCTCTTATTGTGCTATTCAAACATCAATTTGTAAATCTTAATATAGGTCTTGTTAAAGAAAACTTTGTAATAGTAAAAAAAGCCGATAAAAATCTTTGGAAAGCAAGAGGCTTCAAAAAAATCCGCAAATATTCCATATTTCGATACAAGCCTGATTCTTCTGAAATTATTATGCTGGGCGTTCCGTTAAGCATTGAAGCATTTGGCTGTGAAAAGTTGAAGAACAGTCATATTATTGACGTATCTACTACAGGCGGCACTTATGGAATGGGTGGTCCTGGCTTTTTTGAGCTTAAATTGCAGGGAGAATATGGCATAAGATGGTTGACCTATGCTATTTGGGCTGCAAGCGAACATATTTTGTTTGACGGCAATATTTTGGAATGTCATCCTGACTTTGCCGATCAATATTCTCCGTTAATTGTGTTTGATGACTATTCAAACAGCCTTGCAAATCTCAAAGAAATGCTGTCTGATATGACGATAAAAGATGTAAAAATTTCAAAAGAAAGCATTGAAATTGTACTTGTTGACAGCCATGAAAAATTACATTATATCACCTCCTATAGGCATTCAAGCAAATTCCCGGAGCAAGGCGGCACGGGCAAAAAACGAAATTCGTTTGAAACCGGAAAAATGAGCGATTATTGGCTTGTTACCTATGACGAAACATACTTGAAAGTATAAAAACCGGATTCGTCACAATTTACCTACAGAACACCCCCCGACAGATTTCCTGTCGGGGGGTTTAACATTCTTATGAGAAGTAAGCCTTTACCGCTTTTTATACGCCGATGATCTCATAGATTTCAAGCAGCCGCTCCTCGGCCTCGGTCTTGCGCGCGTCGATCTCGGCGGCGCGGGTGTAGTCGGTAGCGGCAGAGCCGTAAAGCTCCTCCTCCAGCTCCACCAGCTCCTTTTCCAGCGCAGCGGCCTCCTTTTTGAGGCGCTCCAGCCGTGTCTTTTCCCGTCTTGCCTCGGCGGCGCTTTGCTTGCGGGCAAGCCAGTCTGCCTTTCCGTCGGAGACCGTCTCGCTCATCGCGGCGGCAGGGACGGTGGCCACAAAGGCGGCCTCTCGTTTCTGCTTGAATTCCAGATACTCGCGGTAGCCCTCGCAGGGGCGCGAAACGCGGTAGTCCAGCGCATCCCCCTCAAAGGCGGGCCCGGGTGACAGGGCAAGGATGCGGGTGGCCAGCTTATCGATGAGATAACGGTCGTGCGATACCACCAAAACCGTACCGTCAAAGGCCGAAAGCGCGGTTTCCAGCGCCTCGCGCGAGTCGATATCCAGGTGGTTGGTGGGCTCGTCCAGCACCAGCAGATTCATCTGCGAGAGGATGAGCTTGGCAAGCGTCAGGCGCGCCCGCTCACCGCCCGAAAGCACCGCCACCTGGCGGTAAACATCCTCCCCCACAAAGCGGAAGAGCGCCAGAGTGCTGCGGATCTTGGTCTCGGTCAGATCGGGATAAGCGTTCCACAGCTCGTCAAGCACCGTGTTTTCGGGAGAGAGATTCTGGTTTTCCTGATCGTAATAGCCGATCTCCACGTGATACCCCGCCTCCACGCGCCCACCCGTTGGCGCAAGCCTGCCGAGCAGGATCTTCAGCAGGGTGGATTTGCCGCAGCCGTTGGGGCCGACCACAAAGAGTCGCTCCTTGCTTTTCAGCAAAAAACTCACACCGTTAAATAGCTTTTTGCTCCCAAACTGCATCGAGAGGTTCTTCACCGTCAGCACCTCGTTGCCGCTTGCAAGCGAGGAGGTAAAGGAGAGGCGGATGGCCGTAGGTGCCTCGCGGGGGCGCTCCAGCCGTTCCATTTTAGAGAGCAGTTTGAGGCGGGATTCGGCGGCAATGATGTTTCGCTCGCGGTTCCAGGCGCGCTGCTGTGCAATGTAGGCCTCCTGCCGCGCGATCTCCTTTTGCTGATTCTGATAGTGCTTCTCCGCGATCTCGCGGTCGATGCGGCGCTGCTCAACTGTGGCGGTGTAGCCGCCGTTATAGAGCTTGGCGCGCCCGTATTCCAGTGCAAGGGTTTTACCCGTCACACGGTCTAAGAAATAGCGGTCGTGGGAGATGACCAGCACACACTTTTTATATTGCACCAAAAAGCCCTCAAGCCAGGTGAGCGTTTCGATGTCCAGGTGGTTGGGGGGCTCGTCCAGCAGCAGGATATCAGGCTCGCGCGCCAGCTGCCGTGCCAGCGCCAGCCGTGTGCGCTGTCCGCCCGAAAGGGTGTGGAGCGGCCTTGCCATCATCTCCTCGTCAAAGCCCATACGGGCGAGAATAGAGGCGGCGCGGCCACGAAATTCAAGGCCGCCGTTGCGAATAAAGCGCGCGTTGCGCTCGGCATATTCAGAGGCAAGGGAAAGGCGGCGCGCCTCGTCCTGCGGCTCGCCCAGCTGCCCCTCCAGCCGCGCCAGCGCGGCCTCCTCATGAAGCAGCTCGGGGAAGGCGGCGATCATTTGCGAGAGGGCGTTGTCGCCAAGGCTCTCGTCAACCGAAAAGGCTCCGTCCTGCGTCAGCACCCCCACGGTTTTGTCGCCCGAGATGAAAACTTGCCCCTCATCGGGCTCAAGCTCACCTAAGATCACCTTGAAAAGAGTGGATTTTCCGCACCCGTTCACGCCGATAATGCCCATTTTGTCATTTTCGGAGAGTGAGAAGGAGATGTGGTCAAGTATGCGGCGCGTGCCAAACGACAGCGACAGATCCGCTACGCTGATGACGGTCATCCTTATCCCTCCCTTCAAGCAAATCGGGCTATTCGGCCTTTCTTATTATACTCGCTTTGCCGCTGTTTGTCAAGGCAATATCCCCCCTGCTGCGGTCATTTTTACCCCCTTTTTTGCATAGCATAAGGTAGATCGGAAAAAGGAGGATCCTATGCCTTACGAGGGAAGATACCGTTATGTGAATGATCTGGCAAAAAAGAGTGTGCGGGCGGCACAGCTTGCCACGGCCATGCTTGGCTGCGGACAAACACATCTGGATGTGGAATTGAAATCGCTGCGGGAGGAGGCCGACCGCTTGCTTGGCCGTATGGAGGAGAGTGCATTTCGTGAGCAGGGGGACAGAGCACGCAGCATCCTTTTGCTCCGACTGGGCGGTGGGCTGCGCCGTGTGGAGGCGAGCGCACTGGATGCGGCGGTGCTGCTGCGGGGAAAGAGCATACGGGTATGGATGCTGTTTGATCGGGTGCGGATGAGCGCCGCGCTGACCGAGCGGCTCGCCTCACTTTTGGCCTGCCTTCCCGACCGCGGGGGGCGCCCGCAGCCCTTGCGCGCGCTTGGCGAATTTCGGGAGGAGTGTACCCGCCTTGCGGTGCTGGAGGAGCGGTTTTATGAAAGCCCGCCCGCCCTTGAGCAGGGCGCGTCGGCCATTATGCTCTCCACCGTGCTCGGCTTCTGGCGGCACGCTCTTGAGGGTGCGTTTGAGGCGACAAGGGAGCTGCTTTTGTCCTGAAGCACAAAAAAGTTGGCAAAAAACAAAAAAACGGTATTGTGTCGCGGCGGGAAATGTGCTAAAATGAAGGTTGAAAGAACCAAAGGAGGCCGCTATGTCAATTATTTACGATGCCGCGCACAGGATCTTCAAGCTGGATGCGGGGGAGAGCTCTTACCTTTTGCAGGTGGGGGCACACAACTATCTGTTCCACCTGTATTACGGAGCCCATATCTCGGATACGGATATTTCCTATCTCACCTTCCATTGCCCGCACGCCGCCTTTTCGCCCAAGCAGGATGCTGCCGACACCTTCAATCCCGATGTGATCGCCTTTGAGTGCCCCGGCAACGGCTGCGGCGATTTCCGCGGCAGCGCCATTACCGTGCAAAATGCGGACGGCAACACGGCAACCGATTTTCGCTACGTGTCGCACCGCATCTATGCGGGCAAGCCCGCGATCCGGGGGCTCCCCGCCACATATGCCGCCGAGGACGAGGCCGACACGCTGGAGATCCTCTGCCGCGATGCCGCCACGGGCGTGGAAACGCTGCTGTTTTACACAGCGTTTCGGGGTATTTCTGCCATTACCAGGCACGCAAGGGTCATCAATTCCGCAGAGCGCGGCGTAGTGCTGCGCCGCGCAATGAGCACCGCCGTGGATTTTCACACCGCCAACGGTATGGATCTGATCTGCCTTTACGGTGAGCATAATAACGAGTGCCGCTTTGCTCGCAGTCCTCTCACCCACGCGCGGACCGAGGTCTTCAGCAAGCGCGGTGCCTCCTCCCATATGCACAATCCCTTCCTCGCCCTTTGCAGCGCCAATGCCACCGAGGAGGAGGGGGAGGTCTGGGGCTTCAACCTTGTGTACAGCGGCAATTTCTCGGCCTCTGCCAATCTCGATACCGTGGGTGGCGCTCGCGTGCTGATGGGCATCAACCCCGAGGATTTTGCCTGGAGGCTGGATGCGGGCGAGAGCTTTGATACCCCCGAGGCGGTGATGGTCTATTCCGACCGCGGCCTTGGCGAAATGAGCCGCACCTACCACAGGCTCTACCGCCACCACCTTTGCCGCGGCAAGTGGAAGACCGCCAAGCGCCCCATCCTCATCAACAGCTGGGAGGCCGCTTACTTCAATTTTGACGACGACAAGCTGGTGGCCTTTGCGAGAGAAGCAGCAGCGCTCGGCGTGGAGATGCTGGTGATGGATGACGGCTGGTTTGGCAAGCGCAACAACGACAAGTGCGCCCTTGGTGACTGGGTGGTCAACGAGGAGAAGCTGAAGGGCGGCCTTGATTCTCTGGTGCGCCGCGTGAACGCGCTGGGAATGAAGTTTGGCATCTGGTTTGAGCCCGAGATGATTTCCCCCGACAGTGATCTTTACCGCGCGCACCCCGATTGGGCGCTGCAGGTGCCCAACCGCGGCAAGAGCATCGGCAGACACCAATATGTGCTGGATATGACCCGCGCCGATGTGCGGGATTATCTCTTTGACGCGATGAAAAAGGTGCTTGACAGCACCAAAATCGACTACATCAAGTGGGATTTTAACCGCAATCTCACCGAGGCGGGCAGCGCCCTGCTGGCCGCCGACCGCCAGGGCGAGGTCTTCCACCGCTTTGTGCTGGGGCTTTACGAGCTTCTCGAGCGGCTGCTCTCTGCCTATCCCGATCTGCTCCTTGAGAGCTGCTCGGGCGGTGGCGGACGCTTTGATGCGGGTATGCTTTACTATTCGCCCCAGGTCTGGGCAAGTGACAACACCGATGCCATGGCGCGTCTTGATATTCAGTACGGCACCTCGCTCTGCTATCCCGCGTCGACAATGGGCGCACACGTCAGCGCCGTTCCCAACCACGCCACGCGCCGCACCACCCCCTTTGACACGCGCGCCGCTGTGGCAATGGCAGGTACCTTTGGCTATGAGCTTGACCCCTGCAAATTAAGCGAGGAGGAAAAGGCCGCCGTGCGCGAGCAATGCCAAAACTACCACCGTTATTACCCCATTGTGCACGAGGGCGAGCTTTATCGCCTGATTCCGCCCGTGAGCGGTGACCGCAACCGCGCCGCCTGGTGTCACGTGTCGGCGGATAAAAGGCAGGTGCTGGCCACCTATGTGGTCCGCCGTTTTGACGGACAGGACCGCCATCATTTCCGCCTGGCGGGGCTTGACCCCACCCTGCGCTACCGCGAGGAAAAGAGCGGTCGCGTGCTTTCGGGCGATACGCTGATGCGCGCAGGCTACGCCGTTGAGGAGCGCTTGTTTGACGGCCAATCCCGCACCTTCCTCTTCGTCGCGGAGGAATAAAACTACCAACTCATCAAGAGGCACGGGTCGGGAGGCCCGCGCCTCTTGATTGTTTTTGCGCCGTCGCCTCTTTTCTCTTGCATTTCGCAGCCGCCCGTGCTATAATAATGTATATCAATCTATGAGGAAGTGTGAAAATGACAAGCTTTGCATTGTGGGGCACCATCGTCAATACAGTAACCGTGCTGGGCGGCGCTCTTCTCGGTCTCCTGATCCGAAGGGGACTTGCTTTGATCCGTGCCAAAAGGGGCGAGCCCGCCGAGAGGGCGGACAAGCCCGCAGGCAAAAACCTGTCCGCTGCCGTGATGGGTGCAGTCGGCCTTTGCGTGGTGCTGATCGGTATTGACGGAGCGCTGAAGGTCAAGCATATTTTGGTGATGATCGTCTCGATGGCGCTGGGCACTCTGATCGGCTCGTTTTTTGATCTTGACGGCCTCGTGTGCCGTGCTGCCTCCTTCGTGGAGCGGCGGATCGGTGCGGGCTCGGGCACGCTGGCAGAGGGCTTTGTTACCGCGGCTATGGTTTTTTGTGTGGGTGCCATGACGGTAACGGGCGCGCTGGAAAGCGGCATTCTGCATACCCACAGCACCTATTATGCCAAGGCGATGCTTGATATGGTGTCGGCCACGGTTTTTGCCAGCACGCTGGGCGCGGGCGTGGCGTTTTCCGCCCTTGCGGTGTTTGCCGTGCAAGGCTTGCTCACGGGGGCTGCCGTGCTGGTGGCGGATGCCATTCCCCTTGCCATTACCGATGAGGTGATGGCCGTAGGATCGCTTCTGGTGGTGGGCATCGGTCTCAATCTGATGGGCGTGACCAAATTTAAAATCATGAATTTCCTGCCCGCTATGCTGCTGCCCTTTTTGCTTTGCCCCTTGTTCGAGCTGCTGGGAATCGGATGACCCAATTTTTTTCGGAAAGGAGAATGTTATGAGCGGCTTTCGCTTTTTTCACGCACCGTCTGCCGTCTATTTTCGTGATCGTGATCTGGTGCTGCAACTCGCCCTGCCCGATGACGGAGCAGCCGTCAGCCGTGTGGAGCTGATCGCAACGGTGTCGGGCGAGGAGTGCGCCCCCAAGCGCCACACCCGCCGTATGCTCCCCACAGATGGCTTTTCTCTTGAGGAGAGCTATTCGGTGTATAGCGCCGTGCTCACTGCGGCTACCCTCAAAAAGGGGCAGCACCTTTCCTACTTTTTCCGTTACGACGGCGAGGATAGCCGTATTTACAGCGCCGAGCTGCGCGATCTCCCTGCGGTGCCGCCGCTTCTGATCACCGAAACCATGCTGTGTGCGCGGGCGGCTGCCTCCTTTGTGGAGCTGCATAACACCACCGAGCAGACATTGGATCTTTTTGATTTTGAGCTGCTGCTCTACACGCTTGAAAAGGAGGCGCGCCTGCCCCTCGCGGCGGCAGCAGGGGAAAGCCTGCTGCCCGCAGGCAGGCTTGCCGCTGTTCGCTTCCGCACGGCGGCGATGCTCAACTCGCTTGACAAAAAAGCCATGGGACGGGATGAGTTTTTCTCCCTGATGGCAGAAGAATACCCCCACTCCTGCGGAGATATTGCCGAGCGTGATCCTCTCTTTTTCGAGGTAATGCTGGCCGAGCGCAAGGGGGATTCTTACGTGGACTGCGAGGGCTTTTTCGGTCTCTCTCCCAAGTTCTTGCCCTACCGACTTTTGATCGTGCCGCGCGGCGGCGGGCCTTCGGAGGCGCTGTTTTCGGTGGAGGGTCGCCAGTCTCCCGCCGAGAGAACGGTGCGCTATTCGCGCGCCTCGTTGTGGTGCGCTGATCCCACCGCCCCTGAGCGGGCAGTGTTCCTCACCGCCGATGCCGAGCCTACGCCCGGCTTTCCCGCCGAGGGGCAGGTGCTGCTTGATGCGAGGGATACCGTGCCCCCCGTCATCATTCCGCTCTCGCCCGAGGATCGGATCTATCTTGCCACGGGCAAGGTGACCGTGCGCTTTGCGGCCATTGGTGCCGCGCTCGGGCGTGCGCGGGTTTGGGTGCGCGCAGGGGAGCATTATCGCTCCTATCCCGTGCAGCTGAACCGAAGCGGCGTGCTTGAGGCCACGCTTCCCGTGTCCGAGCTGACTCTTACCGATGGGGCGTTTTGCTATTATATCGAGATCTCGGGCGGGCTTTATACTGTGCAATGCGGCTCACCCAAGGAGCCGCTTTCGGTGAAGACGGTGGATAACATCGGCCCCGAGATCCTCTCGGTCTTCCCCTCTGCGGGGGAGGCTCTTGAGGGGATGCCGCTGCCTCGGATCACCGTCACCTTCCGTGATTCCTCCGGCGTGAATGTCGCCGCCTCCACCATCTGTCTTGACGGCTACAATCTTACCTCGCTTGCCGAGTGGGGGAAGGGAGTGGTTACGCTGACACCGCAAAAGGCGCTGTCCTGCGGGCGGCATCTGCTGGAGATCTCCCTTCGGGATATGCTCGGCAACCGCACCTATCAGAAGGTGTCGTTTTCGGTGTGCGACGGCACAAAGCTCCAATGCTATCGCGGCCAGATCCATAGCCACACCATTGATTCCGACGGGGAGGGTACGCCCGCCGAGGCCTATACCTATGCCAGAGATGTGGGCGGCGTGGACTTTTTCTCCGTGGCGGATCACTCGCACTGTATGGTGCGGCAGGATTATGAGGCCCAGCAGGCGCTTGCCCGCCGCCTTGACCGCCCCGACGAGTTTGCCGCCTTCACGGGCGTGGAGTTGACCTTCAGGGGCAAGGAGGGCTACTACGGCCATCTCAATGTGTATCAGGATAAGCTCCTGTTTGCCGCTCCTTTTGCAGATCTTTCCACTATGTACCGCAGCCTTTCCGCCGATCCCGGGGCGATCGGAATGTTCAATCATCCGGGCGACCCTTGGGGTAATTTTGATGAGTTTTCGCATCACGATCCCGCATTGGATGCCACCGTATGCCTCATTGAGATCAACGGCCGCAGCTTTGACCGCCAGTATACCCTCGCCCTGGCAAGGGGCTGGCGAGTGGCACCCTTATCCAACGAGGATAACCACAAAAAGAGGTGGACGACCGCCTCCTCGGGCATCGGTGTCGCGCTGGCACCCGCACTCACCCGCGCCAATATACTGGATGCATTCCGCCGCCGTCGCACCTATGTCTCTACCGACCGCAGCCTGGAGATCTACTATCGTGTCAATGGAGCTTGGCTTGGCAGCGAGCTGAAAGATCCCGAAAAGCTGACCGTGGAGGCACTGCTCCGCACGAAAAGCGAAAAGGGAATTGGCAGTATCGAGCTGGTGAGCGAGGACGGCATCGTCGTTGCCCACATCCACGCGGGGGCGCTTGCCGAGTTTTATTGGCGCGTGGAGCTTGACCCCGATTTTGACTATTACTATCTGCGGGTGAACAACGGCAGCACCTATTCGGTCACAGCGCCCGTGTTTGTCACGGGGCGGGATCAGCTGGCCGTCACCGAGCTGAAAAGCTGCTACACCGAGGATGAGTCGCATTGCTTTGCGGTTACCGCTACCGTGAAAAATCAGGGTGAAAAGGCGCTGCAGGATGTCAAAATTGACTTTTATCTTACACCGTCTGATGGCTTTTTGTTAAGAGAGATGGCACCCTTCTCCTCGCTTGATATAGGAAAGCTTGCCCCCGGAGAGGCTTGCCGCATCTCCAAAAGCTTTCCCGATGTGCCGCAGGCGCACCGCGTCAGTGTCGTTGTGTCGGGTATGCTGGGAAAGAGCCGCTATGCCGACACGGCCTTCCTGCAGCTCTCACCGCTGGCGATCAGCAAGCTGATGCTCTCCACCTCCGAGGTGCATTCGCGGGGCAAGACCGTGCAAAACCCCTTCTCCTATATGGAGATCCATAACCCCACCTCCCGCGTGATCTCGCTTGCCGAGTATTCGCTGGCGTTTTGGGATAAGCTGGGGAAGCGCCCCGCCGAGGATCGTAAGCTCTCGCTTGCGGGGATGCACATTGCCGCAGGCGGCACGCTGACTGTTTGGAGCAGACCCGACAAATCGGGCCTGACGGTATCTGATTTCAACGCCCGCTACGGCACAAAGCTGATCGAGGGCGATGACCTGATGGTCACCGCGATGCCGCTGCCCGTCGAGGGGCGAAGGATCGATCTTCTGCGCGGCACCGAGCTGCTGGCGCGGGTGGAGTTTGGCCCCGATTGCGCCCACAGCGTGGCGGTCGTGGCAGATACGCCCCTTTATTATGCCGCTTATCCCCATATGACCGCCACGGAGCGGCTGCTGAAGGCTACAAAGGGCACAACGCCCGCCCCAGGGCGCTTGCTGCCCGCCCAGATCCCCACTATGCTGCGCGAGCGCCCCGATCCGCCTCCCGCCGATGGGAGCGGTGCCGCCTCCGCGGGCAGAGTGCTGACCAAGCTGCGCCGCGCGCCTTTAGTGCCGCTGCAGCTGGCTTCGCTCGCCATCAACGCGCTCTCTGCCTTCAAGGGACTGTTTTCCGACAAAAAATAAAAAGCAAAAAGGCCAAGAACGGTATCCGTTCTTGGCCTTTTTTATCCAAAATCGTGGCGATTTCCGCCGTCGCTTCCAATGCTTTCAAAAATCGTGACGATCTCCTCGATCTTCTGAAAGCAAGCCACATCAGAAAGGTCGTCATCCTCCAAAACCGCCTTGATCTTTTCCAGCGTGTGATAGCATTTCAGCTCCACCAAATTCACCATCGTGGGAATGTTCGGGAGCCTGATCTCAATCAGCTCATCCTTTAATACGTTGCATAAAACCTCTTGATATAAGTTCATAAGCTTATTCCTTTTTTGAATTTTGTTTGTGAGGGATGTCCTGGCAGGAAAGCGCATATTCGCAGCATTGAACTACTAAATTGTTGAGCGATATATCGTGCCGTTGGGCTAATGCGGACATCTTTTTGACAAGATTTAGAGGTAGGCGAAAGGTTTTGTTGATATGTTCGTTTTTCTTTATCTCAAACACGGTCCATCACTCCTAACACCTATATTTTACAACATTTTTCTGAAGATTAAAATACTTTGTTTTTGCACCTGAAAAAATGTGCAATAACTGCACCTGTTTTTTTGTTTGCATACGTTAATTATATTCATTTAAAATGCAAAAACAAGGGGACATAATCCCCATACAGAAAATGTAAAGGTCAAAAGCGATTTTGGGCAGAGGTTGAAATAAAAAAGGCTCCCTTGTGTAAAGGGAGCTGTCAGCGAAGCTGACTGAGGGATTGTTCTACGAGGCGATCAATGTATTCACAAACACCTCGGAAGTTTTTGTGTATTTCTGTATTTTGTATTCTGATAACCGTCAAACTGTATTCTTCAAGAAAAGTGGTTCTTTCTTCGTCGTATTGCTTGCCGTTTTCCGTATAATGTTCCGAACCGTCAAGCTCGATTACAAGCTTTGCCTCAGCACAGTAGAAATCAGCAATATACTTGCCGAGCACCTTTTGACGAGAAAAACGGACGGGATATGCACGTAGAAAATCGTACCAAAGATGTTTTTCTTCTTTGGTCATATTCTTTCGCAGCATTTTTGCTGTTGGAACAATTTCTTTATTGTGTTTTCTCTGCATTACAATCCCTCCGTCACGCTTTGCGTGCCACCTCCCTTTACACAAGGGAGGCGTTTTGGCATTCGCGCATTGCAATTGTGTCTAAAGTTTATTGTAACACAAAAACCGTAGAAAATCAATCTGCAGTTTCTGTATTCTTATGTCAGAACAACGTCGAAGGGCGAGCTGCTTGATTGCACAAGAAAAAAGCCTTCTCTTTAGGGTGTTCCCCTAAAGGACAGTTTTATAGAATACGGTATATCTCGAAAGGGATATGCCGTATTTTGCTTTTGTGTCTAGAAAAGCAGTGCTTGTCAGGAAAATTGATACGTCATAGGTGAACATAAAAAAGGCTCCCTTGTGTAAAGGGACCTGACGCCGAAGGCGGCTGAGGGATTGTTTTTGTGTAGCTGTTGCTTTTTACAATCCCTCCGTCACGGCAAGCCGTGCCACCTCCCTTTACACAAGGGAGGCTCTTTCGCCGCCCGATAGATAAACAAAGAGGACAGAGGGCGTAAAACCCCTTCTGTCCTCCTGTCGGTAGGTAACGTATTCTAATGAATTTCAAAAACTGTCCTTTTGAGTACCTACCATTTGTGCGTGGTATTTTTGTTTTGTGTAGTTAGTGCTGCTCGGCGAAGGCCAGCGCGCAGCGCACAGCGCGGTGCCAGGCGGCAAGGCGGGCTTGACGCTCTTCGCTGCCGATGGAGGGGGTAAAGGTGCGGTCAGTGCGGCGCAGCGCTCGGATCTCATCAAGATCGCGGAAAAGGCCGCAGCCAAGCCCCGCCAGATTGGCGGCACCCTGCGCGGTGGTTTCCACGCAGGCGGGGCGCAGAATGGGGGCGCCCAGCAGATCGCTTTGAATGGAGAGGAGCAGGTCGTTTTGGGTCGCGCCGCCATCTACCTGCAGCGCGGGGATCGAAAGCCCCGTGTCGCGGCGCATGGCATCCAACACATCGGTGGTCTGAAAGGCCATAGCCTCCAGCGTGGCGCGCACCAGGTGGGCCCTTGTGGTGCCGCGGGTGATGCCCACGATCGTGCCGCGCGCCCAGGCGTTCCAATAGGGTGTGCCGAGACCGACAAAGGCGGGAACGAAATAAACGCCTGCGGTGTCGGGCACCGTGGAGGCAATGGCCGCACTCTCCGCTGCCGAGGCGAGAAGCCCCAGCCCGTCGCGCAGCCATTGAATGGCAGCACCGCAGATAAAGACAGAGCCCTCCAGCACATAGGTGGTCCTGCCGCCGATCTGCCAGCCGATGGTGGTAAGCAGCCCGTTTTGTGAGCTGACGGCCTGCTCGCCCGTGTTCATCAGCAGAAAGCCGCCCGTGCCGTAGGTGTTTTTTACCGCGCCCTTTTCAAAGCAGCATTGCCCAAAGAGGGCGGCCTGCTGATCACCCGCCACGCCGCAAATGGCGATGGGAGCGCCGAGCAGGTGTGAGTCGGTAAGACCAAATTGGCCCGAGGAGGGCAGAATTTGCGGAAGCATCGCGGCGGGGATCTCAAAGAGCTTCAGAAGATCCTCGTCCCAGGTGAGGGTGTGAATGTTAAAGAGCATGGTGCGCGCGGCGTTGGAGGGGTCGGTGGCGTGGACGCGGCCGCCCGTCAGGTTCCAGATCAACCACGTGTCCACCGTGCCGAACAGCAGCTCGCCGCGTGCGGCGCGCTCCCGCGCCCCCTCGTGCTCCGAGAGGAGCATCGAGAGCTTGGTGGCAGAAAAATAGGGATCAACGGTAAGCCCCGTTTTGGCGCGGATTGTGTCGCCAAGCCCGCGCTCCCGCAGCTGATCGCAGAGATCTGCGCTGCGGCGGCACTGCCAGACTATGGCGTGGGAGATCGGCTTTCCCGTGGCCTTTTCCCAGACAAGAAAGGTCTCCCGCTGGTTGGTAATGCCGATTGCGGCAATGTCGCAGGCCTCAAGCTCTGCCTTTCGCAGCGCCTCCCGCGCGACCAGGAGCTGGGATTCCCAGATCTCAACAGCATCGTGCTCGACAAGGCCCTCCCTTGGGAAATATTGCGTAAATTCCCGTGCGGCCCCCGCAACGGGGCTGCCGCAGGCATCAAAAATGATGCAGCGCGAGCTGGTGGTGCCCTGATCCAGAGCCATCAAATAACGCTTCATATCAAAAACCTCCCGTAAATAAGGGTGGGGTCAAGCCCCAAGGCATTCCACGTGCAGAGTGGGCTCAAAGGCAAGGGAATAGGTCTTGCCCCCGATTTTGACCGTGGTAAAGGTGCCAAAGCGCGCCCGGTAGCTTTGGAGCGCCGCGGCCATAAATTCTGCGGGCACGCCAAACCATTCGGCAAGCTCCCAGACCTCACGGCAGCCGCCGAGAAAGGCCTTAACAAGCCCCTGCTTGCCCACAAGACGGTCAAACATACGCTCGCGCACGCGGCGCTCCAGGCGGGGATCGTGCAGGATGTTACCAACGGTATAGGTGGCGTGGGTCAGCTCCTCGCAAAGAACAACAGTGCGCTCGGCGCGGGTGTCGATCTGTGCGCTGAGCGCAATGGTATTGTCACAGCAAAGACCGCGAATGCGCGGGGATCGAAAGGGATATTTTTCAATCACCTCAAGGCCTTGCTCGTGTGCTTCGTTCAATAGCTTTTCGTACATAGAGCCTCCATCAGCGTTGCCGCTTGGATTTGACATAGCGCACGAAATCCTCGATCTCCCTCAGCTCCTCCTCAGAGAACTCCTCGCCCTCAAAATGGGCGGCGAGGGTGTGAGATTCTTCGCTTTCCCAGCCCGTGAGATAGGCGGGGGTCACGCCGAGGGCGCGGGAGAGCTTTAAAAGCGCCTCGGTGGGCACCTTGTCGGTCTGTCCCGTGGCGTAGCGATGAATGGCAGATTTGGCAAGACCCGTGGCGGCAGAAAGCTCACCATAGGAGAGGCCCAGCAGCTGCATTTGTGTGCGAATGCGATCCGAAACGGTCATAAAGCAACCTTTCTGCATCAAAACGATGCATACGCGCGGGGGGCGCGTGTCAGTAATTTTATTGTAGCAAAGTGCGGGGCACTTGTCAACCGTCCGTCACAAAAATGAGACAGATTTACAATTTGTTCATACTTTTTGGTGCAAAAGTACTTGACAAACGGGCGGGGATCTTGTATGCTATAGTCGTTCCAAAAGTGGAACGAATGTCCGAAAAAGGTGACACCTCACAGAAAAACGGTGCTTTTGTGGGGGAGGATCACCGAAGAAATTTCCGATAACGGAAGGATGATTTTTTCTGAAAATGAGGGAGGTTTACTTTGACCGTTCCAAAAACGAGACGAGGAGGAAAGAGGAATGCCGATTGCGGGGGCTTGTCCGTATTATCGCTATGAAAAGGGAGGCGTGACCCACTGCGAATGTGGGCAGCTGCAGTTTCCCGACCGCCTGGTGCGCCGCGAGGTGCTTTACGCCTACTGTGCCAGCCCAACGGGCTTTGCAGCCTGCCCGTTTAAGGTAGCACTTGACCATTACTATGAAAGGAGCTTTCAGAATGAATACCAAGATCGGGGCAGAGCAAGCGGTAAAGCGTGACGGACGCGCCGCCTATATGCTGGCGTGGCGTGACCGTGTGATCGCTTTGCAAAAGGAGATGCTGGCAGGCAGGGAGGAGGAGGCAAGGATCCTTGCCGCGCTCCTGCAATACTGTCTGTTTGCCGCCGCCAAGCGGGAGGAGCCGGGTGAATACGGCATTGCCGAGACGGGGGAGATGCTGCTGCGGATCCCGCGCGGCAGGGTGCGCGAGTTTCTCGAGCAATGGTCGCTGCGGTGCAGCGCGGATGACGGCAACTACCTTCTTTACTTTTCCTCGCGTGAGGAGAAAGAGGTGGGAAATGCCGTTGAAGAGGAAAGCAAGTGAAGCCGCTGAGATGGGAAAGGGCGTGCGCGCCCTGCTTGACGAGCGCACTGCAGAGGCGCTTGGCTTTTTGCTTGAGGTGATGCACGACGAAAACGTGAAGACCGAGCTGCGGATGAAGGCGGCAGAAAGCATTTTGGACCGTGCGTGGGGTAAATCCGCCGCGGCGGCAGGAGGCACGGCAGCACCGCCCAGCGTGCGGTTTGAGGGGGTGCTTGAGGAGTGGAGCCAATGAGGAGGACAGGCAACGGGGGCGAGGCGCTGATCTTTGAGCGGCTGCGCCGCGAGGTCCCCAATCCGAGGCAGCGTGCCTTTTTTGCCTCCACCGCAAGGCACACGGCCTACGGCGGGGCGCGCGGTGGGGGAAAATCCTGGGCGATGCGCCGCAAAATGGTGATGCTGGCTATGCGGCATGCGGGGCTGCGGCTGCTTTTGCTGCGGCGCAGCCTGCAGGAGCTGCGGGAAAACCATCTACTCCCGCTGCAGGCCGAGCTCGCGGGCTATGCCGATTACCGTAAGGAGGAGCGCGCCTTTCTTTTTCCCAACGGATCGCGCCTTTCCCTCGGGTATTGCGACAGCGATAGTGATATGCTGCAGTATCAGGGCGCGGAGTACGATGTGATCGGCTTTGAGGAGGCCACCCACTTCAAGGAGGAGTGGATGATCTTTATCTGCACGGCGCTGCGTACCACCAAGGCGGGCTTTCGCACGCGGGTCTACTACACCTGCAATCCCGGTGGCGTGGGGCACGCCTACATCAAGCGGCTGTTTATTGACCGCGCCTTTCGGGAGGGGGAGGATCCCGATGACTATTTGTTTGTGCCTGCCAGCGTGTACGACAATCGGGTGCTGATGCGCTCGGATCCCGATTATGTCAAGCGGCTGGAGGCGCTGCCCGAGCATAAGCGCCGCGCGCATTTGCTGGGAGATTGGAATGTGTATGAGGGGCAGGTGTTTTCCGAGCTGCGCGATGATCCCGCGCACTATGAGGATCGGCTGCTGACCCACGTGATCGAGCCCTTTGCGCCGCCCCCGCAATGGGAGCTTTACCGCTCCTTTGACTTTGGCTACGCCAAGCCCTTTTCGGTGGGATGGTGGGCGCGGGATGGGGACGGCAGGCTCTACCGCATTCTGGAGCTTTACGGCTGCGCGCCCCGCGAGGCCAACGTGGGGGTGAGGTGGACCCCGGAGGAGATCTTTCGGGAGATCCTGCGGATCGAGCAGGAGCACCCCTGGCTTTGCGGCAGGCGGATCTCGGGGGTGGCAGACCCTGCCATCTGGGATGCCTCGCGGGGCGAGTCGATCGCCGAGACGGCAGAGCGCTGCGGGGTGTATTTTGAGAAGGGGGACAACCGTCGACTCGCAGGATGGATGCAGCTGCACAATCGGCTCTCCTTTGACGAAAACGGCGTGCCGATGCTTTACGTGTTCCGCACCTGCCGCGAGTTTTTGCGGACCGTGCCTACCCTGCAATACAGCAGCCTGCACCCCGAGGACGTGAATTCCGAGCAGGAGGACCATATTGCCGACGAAACGCGCTATCTTTGTATGATGGTGCCGATGCGGGCGGACAATACACCCGCCCTGCGGACGGTGCGGTTTATGGATCCGCTTGACCGATGTATCATTGCCCAATATCCTTGGCGTCGCGAGGAGCGCGCCGCGAGGAGAAAAACATGAAGAAAGGAAAAAGTATGAAGAAAAAAGTTGTGATCGGTGTGCCCGAGATCAGGGCCGCCATGGAGGAGCTGAAGCGCTACAGAAGGGGGAGAGAAGCATTTAACCGCCGTGTGCTGGATGAAGAAAACTGGTACCGTTTGCGGGTTTCTCCCAAGGCACACCGCAATGCGGAGGGGGAGAGCTTTGCCCCCCGCTCGGCGTGGCTCTTCAATTCGCTGCTGCAAAAGCACGCCGACCTGATGGAGCATATGCCCGGTGCCACCTGCCTTGCCAGAGAGGAAAGTGACGAGCAGGAGGCAAAGGCACTTTCAAGGATCCTGCCCGTGATCCTTGAGCGCGGGAACTTCGGAGAGGCCTACTCGGACAATATGTGGTTCAAGCTGAAGCACGGCGTTTGTGCCTGGGGCGTTTTTTGGAACAATGCGCTGGAAAACGGACTTGGTGACATTGATGTGCGCCGTGTGGATCTGCTCAATCTCTATTGGCAGCCCGGTGTGCGGGATCTGCAGGACTCCCGCTCGGTCTATTTCGTCGAGGAGGTGGACGATCAGTGGCTGCGGGCGCGTTATCCGCAGTACAACGGCGGCGGGGCCTCCGAGGAATTCGTTTCGGTAACGGGAGGCGAGCAGAACGGCCCCGAAAAGGCGCTGGTAGTGGATTGGTACTACAAAAAGCTGCTGCCAAACGGCACCAGTGTGCTGCACTATTGCAAGTTTTCAGGCGATACGGTGCTGTTTTCCACCGAAAACGACCCCGCCTTTGGGATGGGCTGGTATGAGCACGGGCAGTATCCCTTTGTGCTTGATGTGCTTTACCCCATTGAGGGTGAGGCCCTTGGCTTTGGCGTGATCGCCGTGGCGCGAGACCCCCAGACCTATATCGACCGTATGGACAGAAATCTGCTGGAATATATGGATTGGGCCACCCGTGTGCGCTATTTCTGCAAGAAGAATATCGGTATGAACGAGGAGGAATTCGGCGATCTCAGCCGTCGCGTGGTCGAGGTGGAGGGCGACCTTGGTGAGGATCGCCTGCGGCAGATCACGGTGGCGGGGCTTGACAGTCTTTGGCTTCAGCTCAAGGGCGACAAGGTTACCGAGCTGAAGGAGACCACCGCCAACCGCAATGTATCCCAAGGCTCGGCGGACGGCGGCGTGACCGCAGCAGCGGCCATTGCCGCCCTGCAGGAGGCGGGGAATAAGACCATGCGCGATATGATAAGCGCCTCCTTCCGTGCCTTTGTCCGCACGGTAAGGCTGGTGGTGGAGTGTGTGCGGCAGTTTTACAGCGAGGCCAGATGCTTCCGCATTCTCGGCCCCGACGGGTACACCTACCTCCACTATTCCAATCAGAATATCCGCGAACACGTGGTGAGTTATCTGCCCGATGGCACCCCGCTCTCCCGCCGCCCGATCTTTGATATTGACGTGCGCGCCGAGAAGCAGGATCCCTACGCTCGCCTTTCCTACAACGAGACCCTGAAGGATCTTTACCGTATGGGGGTGTTTGATCCCGCCAACGCGAAGGCCGCACTGGTGCTGCTTGACGGAATGGACTTCCCCGGTGTGGCGCGGATCCGCGCCGAGGTGGCGGCCAATGCCGCCGCAGGCGGAGAGAGGAAGGGCGTTACCCCCAAGGATGTCCCCTCCACCACGCCGCAGGGTACGGCGGAGATGGCGCGGCACCTGTCGGCGGCTCTGGCCGAGAAGGCCGCGGAGGATGCACATTGATCTCGGTATACAGTGAGCAAAAGGGCGACCGTGCAAGGCTTTACGTCACGGGGCACGCCGACTATGCCCCCACGGGGGATATCGTCTGCGCGGGTGTTTCCGCGCTGGTGGGGGCGCTGGCCGCCTTTGCCGCCGAGGATTCGGAATGTCAGCATCTGCGGGTGTCGATGGAGAAGGGCAGAGCCTTCTTTTCCTGTCGGGGCGGGGGCAAGGCCTTTGCTATGGCTATGGCAGGGCTTTCTGCCATTGCTGCCGAATACCCGCAATGTGTACGGCTGATCTCGGTTGACGACAAACAGGAAACGGTATGATATAATCGGCACGACGGGTGAGAGGACTTAAGATCGGCACCGTAATTTTTTGGGTCTGAAGCACTTACCCCTCTGACGCCACGAAAGAGTGAGGTTTTATGAAACAGCAAAAAGCATGGGGCTTTCTTACCCTGTTTGGGGAGGAGAGCGGGGGCGAAGCAAGAGAGCAGTCGACCGTCACCCCCTCGACAAGCGGCGAGAGATCGCCAACGGGCGAAGTAAAGGAAAGCGCTTCCGTCGCCGGGGAGACATCCACCGTGAAAACGCGAAGGGAGGAATTCCGCTCGCTGATGGAGGGGGAATACAAGGACCTCTTCACCGAGTATTTTCAGGAGACCTTCAATCGGCGTTTTCGGGAACAGAAGGGCATGATAGAGGAGTTGGAACGACTGCGCGCCGTGGAGCGTGCGGTGACCGCGCACTTTGGTGTGAGAGAGGGCGATGATCTGTTGACGGTCATTCGGACGGAATATGAGAAAAAGATAGCGTCGGCAGAGGCCGAGCGATCAAACGCCCAACAAGCAGAGGAGCAGGTTGCCGCGCGCATCAGGCACGCGGTAAGGGAGGCGGTGGAAAGCACCCGCGCAGAAACCGAGGAGGCACTGCTGGCACACATCAGAGCCAGAGGCCTTCGCCCCGCCGAGAGTGCACTGTCGGCGGGCGGTGTGCTTCGCGGTGGCAGCACGCACCTTTCCCGCGCACAGCGCGCCGAGGTGGCGCGCCGTGCCGCAAGAGGAGAGCACATCGAGCTATAAGCCTTTCGTTCCCACAGCACATTCGAAAGAAAGAAAGGAAACGAAATGAAAAAAATGAGAAAAATGGACCTGCAGCTCTTCGGCGCAGGCACCAACGTAAACACCACCGAGGGCACGGTCAATGCCACCACGGGGGAAAAGAGCCTTGTCGGCGAGGGCCTTTCCGATGAAATGCGGACCTACTATGCCGATTATCTGATCGACAACGCCGAGCCCAATCTGATCCACGATCAGTTCGCGCAAAAGCATCCCATTCCCAGAGCAGGCGGCAAGACCATTCAGTTCCGCAAATACGATCCGCTGCCCAAGCTCACCGCAGCACTTTCCGAGGGCGTGACTCCCTCGGGGCAGTCGCTCAATATGGGCTCGGTCGAGGCGACCGTGCGCCAGTACGGCGGCTATGTGGAGCTTTCCGACCTGCTGCTGCTCACCGCCATTGACAACAATCTTGTCATGGCCACCAAGCTGCTCGGCTCGCAGGCGGGTCGTACCCTGGATACCATCACCCGTGAGGTGCTCTGCGGCGGCACTAACGTGCAGTACGGCGCGGATGCCGTTTCTGCCCGCTACCTGCTGACGGGCGGCGAGGAGAGCGGCAACCACTATATGTCGGTGGATTGCATCAAGCGCGCGGTGAGATTCCTCAAGAATCAGAACGCGGAGAAGATCAACGGCGCCTACGCCTGCATCATTCACCCCGACTGTGCCTACGATCTCACCAACGATCCCAACTGGAAGTACCCTCATCAGTATGCCGATACCAAGGAGCTTTATGAGGGCGAGATCGGCATGATCGAGGGCGTGCGCTTTGTGGAAAGCACCGAGGCCAAGGTCTTCCACGCTCCCGATCTCACCGCCGAGGGTCGTACCATCTCCTGCTTTGAGAACGGCTATACGAAGCTGGAGAGCGCAGGTGCCGTCTCCGATGAGATGGGCACGGGCTCCCTTTACCGCATCAAGATCGGTGATGCCGCCTCCGGCGTTAAGGCTGCCCCCGATATGGTGGGTCGCTCGATCCTTTATTTTGATGCCTCCGAGGAGAACTGGCAGTATGCCGTGATCGTGGGCGGCTGCAACGAGGCCGATGCCAGCTACATCTACCTTGACCGTGAGCTGACTGCGGCTGCGGGCGAGCTTGTGAGCGCAGCCGAGGATATGCTCTATCCCGGTGAGGCGGGCTTTGCAGGCCGTGATGTCTATGCTACCCTTGTCTTTGGTGACAATGCCTACGGCACCACCGAGCTGACGGGCGGCGGCCTTGAGCACATCATCAAGCAGCTTGGCTCTGCGGGCACCTCCGATCCTCTCAACCAGCGCGCCACCGTGGGCTGGAAGGCCACCAAGGCGGCAGCCCGCCTTGTGGAGGCATTTATGATCCGTATTGAGACTGCCTCCACCTTTGAGGTCGGCGAAAACTAATACCAATGTGGCACTAAAACCAATATGGCACCGCTGCCCCGGCAGCGGTGCCCCCTGAAAGGAGAAACTATGGAAAATACCGAAAAAAGAACATTGCGCTCCCTTGAGCGGCAAATGGAGGAGATGCGCGCGGAGTATGAGGCGAAGCTGAAGGCCCTGCAGGAGTCTGCCGCAGACGATGCGACAGGGCAGGGTAAGCGCGGCCCCCGAAAGGATTTTCTCAAAAAGCAGGAGGCCTACCTCAACGAGTATGTGGAGGTGCGACTCTTTAAGGATAACGAGAAATACAAGGACGACGTGTATGTGGCCATCAACGGCAAAAACTGTCTCATTCGCCGCGGCATCTGGACCAGGATCCGCCGCAAGTTTGCGCTGCTTCTTGACCAATCCGAGATCCAGGATCTGCGCGCCACCGAGCTGATGGAGCGCGAGGCGGGCCGCTTTGCCGATGAGTCAAGGCGCCGCAGCGTGTGAGGTCTGCCGTGACGTACCGTGATGTGCTGGATTTCGTGGGCGCACTGCGCTCGGTCGCCTATGAGGAGAAAATTTTGCTGCGCTGGCTCCTTGAGCTGGAGGGGCGCATGGCGGTCTCTGTTCGGGGAGAGGCTGTGGGAGGAGTCCCCTCGTATAGCGAGAAATTCGACCCGTCCACGCCCCTTTTGGTGACAGCGCCCTTTGAACGTGTCTATTGGACATATCTTGTGGCAATGATCGACCTCGCCTGCGGCGACCGGGCGGCATACGCTGCCTCCTACCCGCTGTTCCTTGAGGCGTACGACGAGTACGCGCGTTGGTTTGCTCGCCACAAAACAAACAAGAAGGGAGAAATGTAACGTGAATGTATTGAATTGGCTGTTGGCGCACCGCGAGCTGGTCGCTTTTCTTGGCGTGATCCTGCTCAATCTGGTGGCGCTTGGCTACAACATCCTTTGTATGTGCCGCAACGGCAAGGCGAAGGATCTGAAAAACTGGATCGAGCTGATCCGTGCCGCAAGGCAGTATGAGCTGGAGGCCGAGGGTCTTGTGGGCGTGGACGGAGCGGAGAAGCTTAGCTACGTGCTCGCTCGTCTGCGCGCGCGGACGGCAGAGCTGGGGTGCGCCTTTGAGGAGGAGCGCCTCATTGCCATGATCACCGAGGATATCGGCTTTGGCAAGGCGTTTGGCAATGTTGGCGGCGAGATGGGGGGTGAGAGCGTATGATCCCAAAGGGATATTTGTCCAAAAGCAACTCCGATCCCATTGTAAAAACCAAATTCGGGGGCTTTTGCAACGTGCCCAACGCGGGGAAGGGCGACTTTGTGGCAATGAAAAATCTGACCTTTGATGAGGCCTCCCACCTCACCGTGCGCGAGGTCAAGCGCTATCTGAAGGGCCTGACGGGGCAGATCATGGGGATGTTTTTCCACGGCGAGCGCGTCTGCTTCTTTGTGGGGGATGCGGAGGGGACCCACCTCTGCATTTCCGTTGCCGACAGCTCGGAGCAATTTACCAAGATCAAGCTCTATAACAGCAAATACCCCCGTCCCCTCAAGTGGACGCTTGTGGGGAACCGCCTCTTTATTCCCACGCTCGGAAAGGTGGTGGATCTTGATGCCTTTTGTGCAGACTCATTCACCACGACCTTCAATGGCGGCGTGTATGAGCATTGCTATGACGATGAGGGAAATGAGATCGACGGTAACTGCATCCGTTTCCCCTTCCCGGTCACGGGCTTTGCGGGCGGTGAGCGCGTCAATCTCACGCTCCACTATCCCAGCGGCGATGAAAGGCTGACGATAACACCGTGGAATGTGGAGCAGAAATGGGGTGAAACCTATTTTCACGTCAACGATTATGACCTGCCCGAGGAGGCAAGGGAGGTAGAGATCTCGATCAGCCGCAGTATGCTCTCCTTTTCCGATACGGCATTCCACAGCAAGCGTATGTGGGGCTGCACCACCAACAAGGTTTACTTCAGTGCCCAAAACGAGCCCTTTTTGTGGAAGGGCAATATGGCGCTGGCGGAAGGAGAGGCAGGTGTTCTTGAAGCGGATGTCGGCACGGCGCTGACCCATTTTTGCATGGTCGGCAACAGACTGTTTGTGCTTTCCCCCACAAAGGTTTATGAGATCACGGGCGACGACAGCGACAGCTTCAAGCTGGTGCTGCGCCTTTCGATGGGCGTGGAGTACAGTAATGCAAAGGCCACCGCGGCTGTGGGTGATGCGCTCTTTTTCATGTCGGGCAATGATGTCTACCGCTACGAGGGAAATACACTCAGCTGTGTGAGCGAGTGCCTGCTGCCTCTCGCAAATGGCATTGCGGCAGGAGACCGCAACCATTACTATCTGTACGCGCAGACCGTAAACGGCGAGAGCGGACTTTATGTTTACCACAACAAGGAGGGTGTATGGAGCTTTGAGGAGAGCACACCCTTGTTTACTCTCTACTGCGGCCAAGGGTATGTGATCGGTATGCTCAACAAAAGCGTAAACCAGGATATCGCGGGCGTGGCCCTTCTCCGCACAGACGGAGATGCGGTGCGAAGATTTGATGAATTTTCAAGCCTGGCAGGCACTCCGCCTACCGATGAGGGCGCCATTTCCTCCTACGGAGAGATCGAATTCGGCAGGGTGCCGGGCGAGAAGATCGCGTATTCGGCGCTGGCCATTGATCTGGATATGGAGTCCGATTCCACCCTCACCCTTTCGGTTTGCTATGAGGGGGATATCTATGTGCCCGTGGGCACGGTCCGCGGCAAAAAGAAGCGCGGAACCAAGGTTTTTTCGCTTCCCAGACGGCGCAGCGAGAGCTGCAAGCTGATCCTTGAGGGAAGCGGCAACTTTACCGTTTACTCGGTCGTCCTCAAATAACGGCGCCCTGCGCCGTGCCCCTCGGAACGGTATTTGTGTTTTTATACAAAAAAATATGAAAGAAATATTGATATTTTTTCGTCAATTCTCTTGACGAAAGGGAGAAAGAATTGTATAATTAAACTTAAATACCCTCCCTCTTTTTCGAGGAATTCCGAGGGGTCTTTTTGGAGGTCATTATGAACAGAGTGTACAATTTTTCAGCAGGTCCGTCTATGCTTCCCGTTCCTGTTCTTGAAAAGGCGGCATCCGAGCTTTTGGTTTACGGTGAATCCGGCATGTCTGTGATGGAAATGTCACACCGTTCTCCCGATTACGAGGCGATCATTGCCGATGCGGAGAGAATGCTGCGCGAGCTGATGCAGATCCCGGATAATTACAAGGTGCTGTTCCTGCAGGGCGGTGCTTCCACCCAGTTTGCAGCCGTTCCGCTCAACCTGATCGGCAGAACCGGCAAGGCCGACTATGTGGTGTCGGGTCAGTTCTCGGGCAAGGCCTTCAAGGAGGCACAGAAACTGGGCTTTGATGTCAAGTGTGTTGCCACCACCAAGGAGGATAACTTTGACCATATCCCCGCGCTGTCCCGCGATATGTTCCGCGAGGATGCCGCTTATGTGCATATCTGCTACAACAACACCATCTACGGCACCAAGTATGCCGAGATCCCCGATACGGGCGACATTCCCCTGGTGGCCGATATGTCCTCCTGCATCATTTCCGAGCCGGTTGATGTCAGCCGCTTCGGCGTGATCTATGCAGGCGCACAGAAGAATATGGCCCCCGCAGGCCTGACGCTGGTGATCGTGCGTGAGGATCTGCTGGACTATGCCAAGGCCGACATGCCCACGATGCTAGAGTGGAAGACCATGGCCGAGAACGGCTCTATGTACAACACGCCTCCCTGCTATTGCATCTATATGGCAAAGCTGGTCTATGAGTGGATCCTGTCGATCGGAGGTCTTGCCGAAATGCAGAAGCGCAACCAGAAGAAGGCTGCCCTGCTTTACGACTACCTTGACAGCCAGAGCTACTACATCGCTCCCGTCAAGAAGAACAGCCGCTCGATGATGAACGTGACCTTCGTAACGGGCGATGCCGACCTTGACAAGAAGTTTGCCTCCGAGGCAGGCAAGGCGGGCCTCAAGAACCTGAAGGGCCATCGCTCGGTAGGCGGTATGCGCGCGTCGATCTACAACGCAATGCCCCACGAGGGTGTGGAGAAGCTGGTTGAGTTTATGAAGGCGTTTGCCGCCGCCAATCCCAAGAACTGAGAGGATAAGGACGATGAAAAATATTCTGTTGCTCAATAAGATCGCAAAGGTCGGCACCGATAAGCTCGATCCTGCGGTATATCACTTCGGTACCGAGGTAGAGGCTCCCGAGGGCATTATGGTACGCTCTGCCAAGATGCACGAGATGACCTTTGGCCCTGAGCTGCTTGCCATTGCAAGAGCAGGTGCGGGTGTCAACAACATTCCCGTTGACCGCTGTGCTGAGGAGGGAATTGTGGTGTTCAACACCCCCGGTGCTAACGCCAACGGCGTAAAGGAGCTGGCACTGTGCGCGCTTCTTCTCGCTTCCCGTAAGATCGTTGACGGTGTCAACTGGGCCAAGGGCCTTGCCGGCACGGCAGATGTTGCCAAGCAGGTAGAGGCAGGAAAGTCGCAGTTTGGCGGCACCGAGATCAAGGGCAAGACCCTTGGCGTCATTGGCCTTGGTGCCATTGGCGGTATGGTGTCCAACGCCGCAGTAAAGCTCGGTATGAACGTCATCGGCTGCGATCCCTTCCTCTCCGTGGACGGCGCCTGGAACCTGGATCACCACATCGTTCACGCGAAAAACTACGATGAGATCTACGCCAAGGCGGACTACATCACGCTGCACGTGCCCGCCACCGCAGATACCAAGGGCATGATCAATAAGGACACCATCGCGCAGATGAAGAACGGTGTCAAGATCATCAACCTGGCGCGCGCAGAGCTTGTTCACTCCGCTGATCTTGCCGCCGCTATGGAGGAGGGGCGCGTTTCTGCCTATGTGACCGATTTCCCCACCGAGGAGACGGTTGCCATGGCAGGCGCTATCACCATTCCTCACCTGGGTGCTTCTACGGAGGAGTCCGAGGACAACTGCGCCGTTATGGCTGCTGAGGAGCTTGATGAGTACCTGGCGCTCGGTAATATCCGCAACAGCGTGAACTATCCCGCCGTTTCGATGGCACCCAGCGGTGCATACCGTCTGTGTGTGCTCCACGCAAACGTACCCGCCGTGCTGTCAAGCATTACGGGCGCTTGCTCCGCCAAGTCCATCAACATCGAAAACCTGATGAACAAATCCCGTGGCGACAATGCCTACACCATGCTTGATGTCAACAGCGCGATCGATGATGAGGTCGTTGCCGCCATCAAGGCGATCGCCGGTGTTCGCCGCATTCGCGTCATCAAATTCTAAAAAAGCACCCCCGCCACGGCGGCCTGCGATAAGACGAGGCCGCCGTGGCGGGGCTTTTTCCTTTTGCAGAGCAAAAAAATTTTGTTATCTATTGCCAAGTCACATAGAATATGGTATAATAAATAGGGAAGGTCTTGCTGACGCAAGCATTTTTGCTTTATAAAATACAGTATATGACGATACTGATAAAATGGGCCGCGGCGCTGCGGCAGGAGGAAATTTTTTTGATTATTGCATTGGAAAACGCGAGACGCGAATTAGTAGGAATGCGCGAAAAGCTTGAAGATCTCGGTAGCGCATTGCATATTGAAGATCTCAAGGGCAGAATTGCCGAGCTGGAGCAGAAAACCGCCGATCCCTCCTTTTGGGGCGATCAGGAAAATTCCTCCAAGGTCTTGCAGGAGCTCAAGCAAAGCAAGGACACCGTAGAGGAGTACTATGCGCTTTGCAGCCGTTTGGAGGATGCCATTGCCCTGGCCGACATTGCCATTGAGGCAGAGGACGAGTCCTGCGTGGAGGAGGTCGAGAGCGAGCTTGCGGCCATTCGCCTCGCGGAGGACACCCAGCGTATGGAGGTGCTGCTTTGCGGGGAGTATGACCACAGTAATGCCATTGTTTCCTTCCATCCCGGTGCGGGCGGCACCGAGGCGCAGGATTGGGCACAGATGCTTTACCGTATGATCACGCGCTGGGCCGAGCGCCACAACTTCAAATACAAGCTGGTCGATTGGCTGGATGGCGATATGGCAGGCATCAAGAGCGCCACCATTATGGTAGAGGGCAACAACGCCTACGGTTACCTCAAAAGCGAGAACGGCGTACACCGCCTGGTGCGCGTGTCCCCCTTTGATGCAGCAGGGCGCAGACAGACCTCCTTTGCATCCATCGAGGTCATGCCCGAATTTGCCGATGTAGACAAGGTGGAGATCCGCGATGAGGATATTGAGGTGACGGCGCACCGCTCCAGCGGCGCGGGCGGCCAGCACATCAACAAGACCGACTCGGCCATCCGCATTCTCCACAAGCCCACGGGCATTGTGGTGGGCTGCCAGACCGAGCGCAGCCAGCTGCAAAACAAGGAAACGGCCATGAAAATGCTGAAGGCCAAGCTGATGGAGATCAAGCTGCGTGAGCGACTTGACACCATTGAGGAAATTCAGGGCAACAAAACCAACATTGAGTGGGGCGCACAGATCCGTTCCTATGTCTTTATGCCCTACACCTTGGCAAAAGACACCAGAACGGGCTTTGAAAACGGCAATATCGGCGCGGTGATGGACGGCGATATTGACGGCTTTATCAACGCCTACCTCAAGATGAATGCCAAGCAGTAACAGAAAGGAGAAGCGAGCATGAAATTGACGAAACATTTAAAAAGGGCCACGGGCATCTCTTTGCTGATCTCCGCAGTCACTCTGACGGCAAGCTTTGTCGTGCTTGCTTGCAAAAAGCGCAGCCTGCTTGCCGCACTGATGGTGCTGGCCACCGCAGAAGGCGTTGCGGGTGCCGCATTGCTGTATGATGCGGAGGGCAGATCGGGCGAGAACGCGTTTGAACGCCTCAAAAAGGCCAAGTGGCGGAAATTTTCCCACGATGACGAGTTGTTTGTCGGTGAGGAGGCCGATGAGGCACATCACAAGCTTCGCCGTGAGCTTTGCGGCGAGCAGGGCGGCGTTTGTGTGAGAGCGCGCAAGCGGGTGAGAAAAGAGATCCTGCGTGACGAGGACGCCACCGAGGCAGATTTTCAATAACCCCTAAAACGGTATAAAAAAAGGAGCGCAAGGCAAAGCCTTGCGCTCCCTTTTTTGTTTTACTGACGGAACTCGTCGGTAATCTTTTCCTTGAAATGGATGCACTTTTCGGGAATTTCGTAGGAGGGCTTGCTTGAGGCCCAACGAATGGCGTTTTTGATCACGCGCTGCACATAGGGGTTAAAGAAGGAGCGGCAGGACTCGTGACCGGGCTGGAAGTAAAAGACCTTGCCCGCGCCACGCAGAAAGCACGCGCCGCCGCGGAAGATAAAGCCATCCTCATACCAGCAACCAAACACCAGCGCATCGGGATTCGGAATGTAGAAGGGCTCGGCGTAAAGCTCCTCCTCCTCGATGATAAAGTGGTCGGGAATGCCTGCGGCAATGGGGTGAGAGGGCATCAGGTTCCAGATGACCTCCTTTTGCTCCCGCCCCCAGGTGAGATTGCCCGTGGTGCCCACAATGGCACGGAAGGGCTTGGAGTGGTGAGCTGAGTGCAGGGCAATAAAGCCCATATCGCCCGCATATACGCGGTCGCGGATCCTTTCCGCCAGCTCATCCCTTACCTCCTTGTGCGCCATATGCCCCCACCAGATCAGCACATCGGTGGCATTCAGTACCTCGTCGGGCAGACCCTGATCGGGATCGTCAAGGGCGGCAAGGCGCACCTCAAAGTCCTCCTCCTCGTCAAGGAATTCCTTGATCACGGCGTGCAGACCGTCCGGATAGATGGCCTTTACGTCCTCCATTTCCTTTTCGTGGCGAAATTCGTTCCATACCGTGACGCGAATTCTACTCATAGCAGCTCTCCTTGCATCTTAATAGTTTACCATGACAGTCTTGCTTGCCGTAACGGTCTTGCCGTGGACAGAGCAGGTGAATTTTTTGCCGTTCAGCGGCTCAAGCGTTACGCTCTCTTTGCTCACGGTCACCTTCAGATGGCAGCCGTGGTAGTAGAGGCGGAAGCTGATCTCGTTCCAGCAGGTAGGCAAATGGGGGTTAACGGTGAGAGATTTTTCGGTAGCCTTCACGCCTGCAAAGCCAAACACCACCGATTGCCAAACACCGCCGCAGTTTGCCGCGTGGATGCCCTCGCTGCAGCTGATCTTATTTTCGCCGAAGTCGGTATTGAGCGCACCGTGGAAGAACTGATGGGCAAAATCGGGCATACCCAGCGAGGCGGCAACCATCGCATAGGCAGAAAGCGAGAGGGAGGAGTCGTGCAGGCAGCGGCTTTCGTAAAAGTCAAAGTTCTGCTTGACGGTCTCGGGGGAGAAAAGGCCGGGCAGCAGCACGAAAAGCTGAACGATGTCGGCTTGCTTGGACACCATAATGTGATTGCGCTCGCGGCTGTTATAGTCCTTGAAGATCAGGCGGTTGATGCCGCTTGTTTTGTACTTGGTCAGGTCGATCTTCTCAAGGGTCAGGTAGGTGTCGTCCTGCGGAATCAGCCCCTCCTCGTTGGGCACGGGCAGGTAAAGCTTCGGTGCCTTTTGGCGGATCTGTTCCATCAGCGCGACGAGGCCGATCTTCTGATCGAGACGGTCAAAGAGCGCTTTGTCCTCCGCCTGCAGCTTTTCTGCCTCCGAGAGGGCGGTGTCAAGGTTCCACTTTACCATATAGTTGGTATAGGCGTTGTTGTCCACGTGCTCCTTGTACTCGTCGGGACCCGTCAGGTCAAGGATCTCGTAGCGGTCAAGCGCCTTGTTGAATGTCATTCTGGACTGCCAGAAGTTGGCGGTCTCAAACAGGATCTCATATCCGTATTTGCGAAGGAAGGCGCGGTCGCGGGTGATGGTGGCGTATTGGTAGGAGCCGTAGGCTACGTCGCAGACGATGTGATGCTCGATCTCACCGCAGTTGATGTGGTGGCGCACATTGTCGGCATCATAGCCACCATAGGTGGGGCACTGCTCCTCGCCCTTGCAGCTTGAGCCCTCCCAGGGGAACATCGCGCCCTGATAGCCGTATTCCTTGGCCTTTTTGCGCGCGCCGCCGAGGGTGCGGTAGCGGTAGGTGCAGAGCTTTCTTGCCGTGGCGGGATCAGTGTAGACAAAGAAGGGGAGATTGAAGATCTCACAGTCCCAGAACACGTGCCCCGCATAACCGGGGCCGGTCAGGCCCTTGGCGGCAATGCTCAGGCGGTCGTCGTGATCGGGGCACATAATGATCGAGTGGTAAAGGCAGAGCCTGATGTTGAGGGTCTCGGTGGGATCCTTGCCGTTCACGGTGACATCGCAGTTGCTCCAGCGTGCCGCCCACGCGGCTCTTGACTCATCCAGCAGCGCCTCAAAGCCCTTTGCGGCAAGACGCGCCATCTCTGCTGTTACCATCTCCTTGGAGCCGTCGAGGGAAAGGCGCTTCATCTCGGTATCGTGACCCGTGTAGAAGAGCACCAGGCGCGAAATGCGTACCTCATCGCCCTTGTGAAGCGAAATCTTGGCATTTGTGGCAAGATAACGGCGGTCGGTGGAGTAGCGCTGCTTGCTCATCTCCTCGCCATTTACATAAAATTTCACGCGGTTGGCAATGCGGAAGGGGGTCCCCGCCACCGCCGCGTGTCCCGCGTACCACAGTACATCGTCGGCAAGCACTGTGCGCTCGTCCTCAAAGGCGTGCTGGGTGCCGTTCATTGTCTGTCTGGCGTTGATTGAGACGTTGACCGAAAGCTCGGTGTCGCAATCCGCCACGATCGTGGTGTCAAAGGCCACCAGATGGCGCTGGGCCATGGAGACAAAGCGCCGTTGGGTCACCGTAACGGCGCCCCCGTTGGCAAGATTTTGAGTGTAAGTATAGGAGAGCAGGCCGTTTTTGAGATTCAGCGACCGTCCGTAGTCGCGGACATCCGCACTCATCGGAGAAAGTGTCGTGCCGTCGGCGGCGAGATGAAGCGCCGTGGCATCGGGCAGCGGCATCAGCTCCTCCACCTCGTTGGGCTGCTGGTCGTAAAGGCCTGCGATCATCGTCAGGCGGGATTGCGAGGGCGCCACCTCAGAAAAGGCGCTTCGCATACCGAGATAGCCGTTTCCAAGGCACATCACAGTCTCATATTTTTTCTGAGTCTTGACGGTACAGTCCTTTTCCTCCAAAATGTAGGTGTCGGGCGTGCCGATCAGATCATAGCTTGTGCGGTAGGGCATATGTGTTTCTCCTTTCATAGGCAAGAGTGAGCGTGTGTTCGCGGCGATCAGCTTTTCCGATCATCGTTGAGGGGACCGTTTTTCAGCAAGGTATAGCTTTGCGCAGAGAGCACGCGCAAAAGCTCTTGGTTGTCGGTGATGGGGGCATCGGTCATGATGCCGCCTGTGATCATATCCTCAGGGCGGTGCATATCCGAGCCGGATGTGCCGGGGAGACCGAAGCGCGCAGCCCAAAGCTCTGCCATATCGTTGCGTGAGATCTGGCGATTGTGTCCGTTATGGATCTCGTAGCCGTCAAGCAGCGTGGGATCGCAGATCTCCATTCCGTTGCGGAAGGGGTGCGCCTGATAGAGGCGAAGCCCTGCACTGTGCACGCGGGAGGAGAGGGTCTTGAGGTTGGTATCCAGCAGATCGGGATAGGCGCGAAGCCATTCCTCGGTCACGCCGTAGACAAGAAGGTCGGTTGCCCTGTGACGGTTGAGGCGCAGCTCTGCGGCAAGCAGAACATTGAGGCGCTCCCCCGCGGCCTCCTTCACGGCGCGGTAGCCGCTAAGGAAGTAGTCGATCTTCGCGTTCCAATCGTCAGCGCCGCTATAATTTTTGGGGGAGAAGGTCACGCGGCTGAGATGGTCGGCAATCGTGACCGTAGCAAAGCCCGCGTCGGTGTATTTTTGAACGATCTCGGCGGGGGTGATGTCGGCGCAGGCGCTGACCGGTGCCGAGTGGCAGTGTAGCTCTGTGAGAAAGGACATTGGCATTCACCTCGTGTTTCATTGTAAGGTGCACGCCCTCAAAAAGCAAGTCATTCGATGCTCTTTAAGGGACAGATATTGCTTTTTCTCGAAAAATTGCTTATTTGTTGCTTTAACTTGGAAAATAACAGTTTAAAAATGGAATATTTTGTCGAAAATGTGGAAAACAAAGCGGCCCACCGCAAGGATGGGCCGCTTTCGTTATTTCACGTCGATGATCGACTCATCCCACATTGCGGGAGCGGCAAAGCCCATCAGATTGACCATAGTAGCGGCAACGTTGGAAAGCCCAAAGCTACCCTCGTCGGCCTTCACCGTGTAGGCGTTCTTTGCATCGGTGTTATCGTAAATGATGCAGGGCACACGGTTTAAGGTGTGGCTGGTTTTTGCCTTGAAATTGCCGTTCTTATCGGCCTTGGGGCCCTTGGTCTTCTTGTCGATCTCATACATCTCATCCGCATTGCCGTGATCGGCGGTGATCAGCGCCACGCCGCCAAGGCGGTCGATGACGGGAAGAATGCGGCCAAGCTGGAGGTCAAGCGCCTCCATGGAGCAGCGGGTGGCGGCAAGGGAGCCCGTGTGGCCCACCATATCGCCGTTGGGGAAGTTGACGCGCAGATAGCGGTACTTGCCCGACTCCAGGCACTCAATGAGCTTGTCGGTGATCTCGGCGCACTTCATCCAAGGGCGCTGCTCAAAGGGCACCACGTCGGAGGGCACCTCAATATAGGTCTCCAGCTCCTCGGAGAACTTACCCGACTTGTTGCCGTTCCAGAAGTAGGTGACGTGACCGTACTTTTGGGTCTCGGAGATGGCCAGCTGGCTGACACCTGTGTTGGCCAAATACTCGCTCATGGTGTTGGTGATCTCAGGAGGAGACACCAGGTATTTTTTCGGGATGTGCAGATCGCCGTCGTACTCCAGCATACCTGCATAGACCACGCGAGGTACGCGCACGCGGTCAAACTTGTCAAACTCGTCGCCGCCGTCAAAGGCGCGGGAGATCTCAATGGAGCGGTCGCCGCGGAAGTTGGAGAAGATCACGCTGTCGCCATCCTCCACGATGCCAAGGGGCTTGCCATCGCGCTCAATGACGAAGGGGGGCAGATCCTGGTCAATGACGTGCAGCTCGTCGCGGTAGGCCTTCACGGCCTCGGCCGCAGAGGCAAAGCGGCGGCCCTCGCCCAGCACGTGGGTCTTCCAGCCAAGCTCCACCATCGACCAATCGGCCTCATAGCGGTCCATCGTCACCTTCATACGGCCGCCGCCGCTGGCAATGGCAGCATCAAAGGTAGCGTCGTTGAGGTCTGCGAGAAAAGCCTCAAAGGGATCGATATACTCCAGCGCCGAGGTCTCGCCCACGTCACGGCCGTCAATGAGAATGTGCACGCGCACGCGCGCCACGCCCTCCTTCTTGGCCTGCACCAGCATAGCCTTGAGATGGTCAATATGGGAGTGGACATTGCCGTCGGAGAAAAGACCGAGGAAATGGAGCGTGCTGTTGTTTGTTTTTACGCCCCCGATCAGCTCCTGCCAGGTGGTGGAGGTGAACATTTTGCCCGACTCAATGGAGTTGGAGACCAGCTTTGCGCCCTGCGCGAAGACCTGGCCTGCACCAAGGGCGTTGTGACCCACCTCGGAGTTGCCCATATCGTCATCGGAGGGCAGACCCACGGCGGTGCCGTGCGCCTTGAGGGCCACCATGGGGTAGTTTTTCATCAAAGCGTCAAGGTGGGGAGTATATGCCGAGGTAACGGCGTTGCCCGCGCCCTCGGGCGCGATGCCCACGCCATCCATCACGATGGTGACCACGGGGCCCTTGACGCCCGAAAAGTTTGCAAGAGAATGGAGCTTTGTCATAGATCTGAACCTTTCTGCGGAAAAATTTTCATACATCATTATTATACCGCTTTTCTCCCATAAATGCAAGGGGAAAGCATAAATTTTATTGCAAAAAAAGGGGGGCGCCGAGTCGGCGCCCCCCCTTTTTTTTAAGAGAGGTGATCTCTTATTTCTTTGCATAGCCGATGTTTCTTTGCTTGGCAGGATCAAAGGTCAGGTTGCAGATCGAGGCAACAAGACCGTAAATGCCAAAGGTAATGCACGGCAGGAAAAAGTAGGCCAGCGTGCGGCTGGTGTATCCCTCGGGCTTCAGCGAGGTGTGATTAATGATGATGCTGCCGATCCATCCAAGGAAAAAGGTCAGCAAAAAGCGTGCGAGTTTCTTGTCATCCATAAAATTGTCCTCCTAAGGGGTGTTTTGACTCCGCGTTCGGGAGCACTTCTATTATACACAAATTATTCACGTTTGTCAAGCCCAACAGAAAAAAACGCGGCACTTGCGAAAAGTGCCGCGTTGTGTTATAATGGGCAAAGGGGGCGATCAGCGGGCGTTTGCCTTGACCAGCGCCTCGGTATCTCTCGCGATGACCAGCTCCTCGTTGGTGGGGATCAGGTAGACCGCCACACGGGAGTCGTCGGTGGAGAGCTTCACGATGTCGGACTGGCGAAGGGTCTTGGCGTTCAGCTCCTTGTTGATCTTGATGCCAAAGTACTCCATATCCTCGCAAACCATCTCGCGCAGGTGGGGGTTGTTCTCACCGATGCCTGCGGTAAATACGATGGCGTCAAGGCCGTTCATCTCGGCGGCGTAAGCACCGATGTGCTTTTTGATCTGTTGCTTGAGAATGTTAACGGCAAGATTGGCGCGCTCGTAGTTGGGGTCAGAGGGGCCGTTGGCAATGGCTGCCTCAAGGTCACGGGAGTCGGAGGAGAAGCCCGACACACCAAGGAAGCCCGATTTCTTGTTCATCAGATTGTTGACCTCGGCGGGGGTAAGGTTCATCTTCTCCATCATATAGGGAACGATGGCAGGGTCAATATCGCCGCAGCGCGTACCCATTTCCACACCCGCAAGGGGGGTAAAGCCCATGGAGGTGTCCACCACCTTGCCGTCCCTCACGGCAGAGATCGAGGAGCCGTTGCCGATGTGGCAGGTCACGATCTTGGTGCCCTCGGTGCGGCCGAGAATGCGCGCCATTTCGCCCGCGACAAAGCGGTGCGAGGTGCCGTGCGCGCCATAGCGGCGAACACCGTATTTCTCATACACCTCGTAGGGCAGGGCATACATATAGGCCTCGGGCGCCATGGTCTGGTGGAAGGCGGTGTCAAATACCAGAACCTGGGGCTTGTCGGGCATCACCGCAAGGCAGCCCTCAATGCCCTGAATGTGGGCGGGGGTGTGCAGGGGAGCGAAATCGTGGCAAAGACGAAGCTTTTCCAGCACCTCGTCGGTCAGCAGCATCGACTCGGAGAAGAAGGCGCCGCCGTGCACCACGCGGTGACCCACGGCCTCGATCTCATCCATGCTGGAGATGCAGCCGCACTCGGGGTCAAGCAGCTTATCCACAACTGCCTTCATCGCCTCGGCGTGGTTCTGCATGGGGTACTCCTCCTGCAGCTTGATGCCCTTGGTGAGGTGCTTATGCTCGATGAGGGAGCCTGCAATGCCGATGCGCTCGCAAATGCCCTTGGCATAGACCGTTTCGGTCTTGGTATCAAAAAACTGATACTTGAGGGAGCTGGAGCCGGCGTTTACAACCAATACGTACATAGTAGTCCTCCAAATAATAAATTAACAAGGATAGTATAGCACAGAGCGTGCAAATTTTCAATATTTTTTGCCAATTTCCTCTCAAAAATTCCGCAAAAGCAAGAAAGAGAGGGGCAAGCGGGAGAGTGTGATGAAAAACGTAGGCATTATTTGCGAATATAACCCCTTTCACGGCGGGCACGCGCATCAGATCAGAGAGGTGCGCCGCGCGGGGGGTGAGGTGGTGGTCGCCCTGATGAGCGGCAACTTTACCCAGCGCGGCGAGGCTGCGATCCTGCCGCCCACGGCCAGGGCAGAGCTTGCCGTAAGGGGCGGGGCGGATCTGGTGCTGGAGCTGCCCTTTCCCTTTGCCGCAGCCTCGGCGCGCTACTTTGCCACGGGCGGCGTGCGCGCCCTCGCGGCACTGGGGGTGGATACGCTCTCTTTTGGCAGCGAAGTGGCAGAACGGTGTGAGATCTTGGAGCTCGCGCGCCGCTCACTCTCGCTGGAGGGGGAGCGGGCTCCCGCCTTTGAGGGGGCGGCCAAGGCCTACTTTGAGGCGCTGGGAAGAGCTCCTCTTTCCAATGAAATTTTGGCCATTGAATATACCCGCGCGATCCTCTCGGCGGGGCTTGACCTTGCTGTTTTCCCCGTAAAAAGAGAGGGCGCGGGGTATCACGAGGCCGCCATCGGGTGGGGAAATCCCTCGGCCACCGCCCTGCGGTCGGTCCTGCGGCAGGGGGGCGAGATCGCCCACCTGCTTCCCGAAGCCACAAGAGAGGGCTTTTCCCGTGCGGTTGCCCGCTTCGGCGTGGCCGACACCGCAAGGCTCGGCGGGGCAATGCTGGCGCTGCTGCGCCGCGAGGGTGTCCGCTGCACGCCGTTTGAGGGAATTGCCGAGGCAGGGGGCGGCCTTGCCGCGCACCTTTGCCGCGCGGCCCTTTCCGCAAAGAACTACGACTCTCTTTGCCGCGAGGCGGCCACCAAAAAATATACCGACGGTAGGATCCGTCGCACACTGCTCTATGCTATGAGTGGTGTGAGAGGGGAGGATCTTACCGCACCTCCCGCTTATCTGCGGCTGCTCGGTATGAATGAAAAGGGGCGAGAATTTCTCGCCAAAACCAAAAAAACACGTACCGTTCCCGTGGTAAGCACACAGGCCGAGATCGCGGCGCTGGGTGCGGCGGCCGAGCGGCAGCGCGCGCTTGCCAAGGTTTCGGATGGACTTTATGCGCTTTGCCTTGACGGGGAGCTTTCGGTTGCCGCCCTGCAAACCGCTCCCGTCTATTGCGGCGAGGATACGAGTCCTTGGGAAATCCCCGAAAAGCATTGACTTTTTGAAAAAAGCGTGCTATACTATATGTTGATATTAGTAGGAGCAAGGAGGCACAGTAATGGCCGATACGAGAAAAAAAGCAGAGGGCGAATATCTGCAATATCAGGGTAAGCCCCTGGTGAGAGAGGAAAACACCATTATTTACGGCGATCTCAACCACGACCCCTGTGTGCTGGTGCTGGAGATCATGTCCTACACGGGCGAGGGCGAGGAGAAGGTGCCGAATAAGGTGCTCATTCAGATCCTTGACGCCAAGGACCCCAATAAGATCATCAAGCAGGGCGACAAAAACAGCCTGCACGATGCGTTCATTCTTGGCACCACCTGGCTTGATATGGAGCTGAAAAAAAGCGCAATGTAAAAAAAGCGGCACAACGTGCCGCTTTTTTATGTAAGGTAGAGAAAAAGCAATACCGTAACGCCGATGTGAAGTAGCATGCCGACAAGGTTGATGACGGTAAAATACCAATGCTCACGGCGGGTCTTATGGTGGAGAAGGCGCATAGCAAGAAAGCCGCCAAACGCGCCGCCAAGCAGCGAGAGGGTGAGCAGAGCCTTTTCCGAAATGCGCCATTTTCCCTTCTTGGCGCGGTGCTTGTCCAGGGCATAGGCGAGAAAGGTGACAAGTCCGATGGCCAGCAGATATAGAATGTAATAATATGCCATAACTCACTCCGTTCCGCCTTTAAATTCAAAATTTTCATCAATGACCGCCGTCATATTCGGGGTCTTGGCAATGATATAAGGATAGATCTTGTGCCACTTTGTGGTGTCGCACAGCAAAAAATGCTCACTTGAGTGCTCCAGCATGGCGATACGCACGTCGCACTCGGCCTTGGAGGAATCGCTGATCACGTGCTCATCCCACCCGCGCGCCGAGAAAAAGCATTTGTGGGCGTAAATTTTGGAAACAAATCTTGCGGCATCGCCTCCCACCAGCGCCCCCGAATCGTTGAGCATCTCGCCGCCCGTGCAAAAATTATGCACATTCAGCTCGGAGAGCATGATGGAAAGATAAGGGTTGTTGGTGATCACCGTAATGTCCTCGATCTTGGCCAAATGGGGCGCGAGAAAATAGGTGGTGGAGGAGGAGTCCACAAAAATGGTGTCACCGCTTTGAATGAATTTTGCCGCCATGGCGCAGATCTGCCGCTTTTGGGGCAAGTTGCTGGAAAAACGGACAAAATGGGGGATCTGATTGGAGTAATCCTCGGTCAGCACCGCACCGCCAAAGCTGCGCTTGAGAAGTCCGCGCTTCTCAAGCTCCGCAAGGTCGCGGCGAACTGTGGCGGGGCTTGCATACAGTGTGGCGCAAAGCTCCTTGACCGTCAGCTCCTTTTTCTCTTTTAACAATCGCATAATGTCATTTTGCCGTTGCAGCTGCAGCATAGGTGTCCTCCTTTTGATCGAGTGTGATCATCTTCTCCCATTAGTATATCTCTTTTGTGATTGTTTGTCAATAGCCCCAAGGGGGGTGACATTCTTTCGGTTTTATGCTGTTTTGATGATGGTGGCAGAAAAACGGCGTGGGGCGGGGAGGCCGCAGATGCGCTCCAAAACAAAAAACGCGGCAGGAATGGTAGGTACTCTTAAGGACAGTTTTTGAAATTCATTAGAATACGTTACCTACCGACAGGAGGACAGAGGATGCTTTACGTTCTCTGTCCTCTTTGTTTATCTATCGGGCGGCGAAAAGAGCCTCCCTTGTGTAAAGGGAGGTGGCACGGCTTGCCGTGACGGAGGGATTGTAAAAGATTGAAATGGCGTTAATACAATCCCTCA
>JAZNFZ010000105.1:0-27831 GCA_045576195.1 Eubacteriales bacterium
GCGCCGGCATGGTGCACCCCTTCGTGCTTCAGAACTGCGGCATTGACCCCGAGGTATACAGTGGCTTTGCGTTTGGCATGGGCCTTGAGCGCGTGACCATGACGCGCTACGGCATCGATGATATCCGTCTGTTCTACGAAAACGACGAGCGCTTCCTCAAGCAGTTCTGAAAGGAGGAATAAAAAATGAATTTATCTATGAAATGGCTGGCTGACTTTGTGGATGTCAGCGACGTAAATATCAAGGATTATTGCGACAAACTCACCCTCACGGGCTCCAAGGTAGAGGGCTATGAGGAGATGGGCGCCGAGATCGAAAACGTGGTCGTGGCGCGCATCAAAAAGATCGTCCCCCACCCCGACAGTGACCATCTGCTGGTCTGCACGATGGATGTGGGCACGGGTGAGGACACCCAGATCGTGACGGGCGCACAGAACGTGTTTGAGGGCGCCATCGTTCCCGCGGCACTGCCCGTGGCAAAGCTCCCCGGCGACGTGGTCATCAAGGACGGCAAGCTGCGCGGCGTTCCCTCCCACGGTATGCTCTGCTCTATGGGTGAGCTGAATCTCACCACCCACGAGTGCCCCGGCAAGGAGGAAAACGGCATTCTCATTCTCGACGACTGCTTTGCCGATAAGATCGGCATGGATATTCGCAAGGCGCTTTTACTTGACGATACCGCCGTGGAGTTTGAGATCACCTCCAATCGCCCCGACTGCCTCTCGGTCATCGGTCTCGCGCGAGAGACCGCCGTTTCCTTCGGCCGCAAGCTCACCGTCCCCGCGCCCGTTGTGAAGGGTGCCAATGACGGCGATAAGATCGAAAATTATCTCTCCGTGGGCATCGAAGCCCCCGACCTTTGCTACCGCTATGCCGCTAAGGTGGTAAAGAATGTTCGCATCAAGCCCTCCCCCATGTGGCTTCGTATGCGTCTCTTTGCCGCAGGCGTGCGCCCCATCAACAACATTGTGGACATCACCAACTATGTGATGCTGGAATACGGTCAGCCCATGCACGCCTTTGACTATGCCCAGCTTGAGGGCTCTGCCATTCGCGTGCGCCGCGCCGCTGACGGCGAGCAGTTCAAGTCGCTGGACGATATCGACCACACGCTGGATAGCTCGATGCTGGTGATCGCCGACGAAAAGAAGGCCTGCGCGCTTGCAGGCGTGATGGGCGGCGCCAACAGCGAGATCAAGGACGACACCAAGACCGTGGTGTTTGAGTCTGCCTGCTTCAACGGCGCCTCTGTGCGCGTGACCGCCAAGAAAAACGGTATGCGTACCGAATCTTCTGCACGCTTTGAAAAGGGTCTTGACCCCGAGAACTGCTATGCGGGCCTCGCGCGCGCTTGTGAGCTTGTGGAGCTCCTTGACGCGGGCGACGTGGTGGATGGACTCATCGACGTGTACCCCACCAAGGCCGAGGTGACGGTGCTCCCCTTTGAGCCCGCGCGCTATAACAAGTTCCTTGGCACCGATATTGCCGAGGCACGTATGGTAGAGATCCTCACCGAGCTTGGCTGCATTGTGGCTGACGGCAAGATCACCGTTCCCTCTTACCGCGCCGATCTTGCCTGCATGAACGACATTGCAGAGGAGATCATGCGCATCTACGGCTATGACAAGATCGTTTCCACCAAGATCGTGGCAGAGACCACCGAGGGCGGTCGTACCCCCAAGCAGGCCTTTGGCATTGATCTGGAAAATGCTCTTTACGGCATGGGACTTGATGAGATCCAGACCTTCTCCTTCATTTCCCCCAAATACTACGACAAGATCCGCCTGCCCGAGGAAAAGCGCCGCAGCGTGGTGATCTCCAACCCCCTCGGCGAGGATACCAGCGTGATGCGCACCACCGCGCTCCCCTCGATGCTGGAGGTGCTGGCGCGCAACGCCAACTTCCAGAACGAAAATGTCCGCCTCTTTGAGATGGGCTCGGTCTACCTGCCCGACGAGGACGCGACCAAGCTCCCCTATGAGGGTAAGATGCTGACACTGGGCATGTACGGCGACGCGGACTTCTACACTGTGAAGGGTGTGATCGAAAACCTGCTCTCGCTTGCTGCCATCGGCGGCGCCGAGTGGGTGGCCGTCACCGACAACGCCTCCTATCATCCAGGCCGCTGCGCCGAGGTAACCGTGGATGGCAAGACCCTGGCCGTGTCCGGTCAGATCCATCCCGTTGTGGCGGAAAATTACGGCGTTTCGATGCCTCTTTATGCCGCCGAGATCGATTTCGACGCGCTCTTTGCCGCGCGTACGGCGGATAAGCACTACAAGCCTCTGCCCAAGTTCCCCGCCACCACCCGTGACTTCTCTCTTGTTTGTGACGAGGCGCTTGAGGTGGGCAAGATCATCGCCGTGATGAAAAAGGCGGGCGGCAAGCAGTGCGAGGATGTCTCCCTCTTTGACATTTACCGCGGCCCGCAGGTGGGCGAGGGTAAAAAGTCGGTTTCGATCCGTATGACCCTGCGTGCCGACGACCATACCATGACCGTGGAGGATGCAGAAAAGGTAAGCAAAAAGGTGCTGGTGCTTCTCTCGCGCGAGCTCGGCCTTACCCTGCGCGCATAAGGCTATGGAAAAGGAAAAGGTAGCCCGTATCAACGAGCTGGCGCACCTGCAAAAGGAGCGTCAGCTCACCGATGCGGAAAAGAAAGAGCAAGCGGCGCTTCGCGCCGAATATGTGGCGGAGATCCGCGCCTCCTTTGGCGCAATGCTCCAAAACACCGTGATCGAGCGCCCCGACGGCACGCGTGAAAAGCTGCCGAAAAAGAACTGATCCACAATAAAAAAACGAGGAGTTGCTTATGAAAACCGACATTGAAATCGCAAAGGAAGCGAATATGCTTCCCATACAGCAGATCGCAAAGCAGATCGGCGTTCTCGATGAGGAGCTTGAGCTTTACGGCAAATACAAGGCCAAGATCGGCAATGAATTTTTAAAGCGCACCGAGAACAAAAAGAACGGCAAGCTGATCCTGGTCACCGCCATCAACCCCACGCCTGCGGGCGAGGGCAAGACCACCACCACCGTGGGCCTTGGCATGGCAATGAAGCAGATCGGCAAAAACGCCATCATTGCCCTGCGTGAGCCGTCGCTCGGGCCCGTGTTCGGCATCAAGGGCGGTGCCGCTGGCGGAGGATACGCGCAGGTCGTGCCGATGGAGGATATCAATCTGCACTTTACGGGCGATTTTCACGCCATCACCGCGGCCAACAATCTGCTTTGCGCTGTGATCGACAATCACCTGCAGCAGGGCAACGAGCTTGGCATTGACCAGCGCCGTATTCTTTTCTCCCGCGTGGAGGATATGAACGACCGCGCGCTGCGCAATGTGCTGGTCGGCCTTGGCGGCAAGATCAACGGCGTGCCGCGCGAGGATCATTTTATGATCACCGTGGCAAGCGAGGTCATGGCCATTCTTTGCCTTGCCAATGATATGGCAGATCTCAAGGAAAAGCTGGGCAACATTCTGGTGGCCTACTCCCTTGACAACAAGCCGATCTACTGCCGCGATCTTCGCGTCAACGGCGCGATGGCGGCACTCCTTAAGGATGCCATCAAGCCCAATCTGGTGCAGACTCTGGAAAACACCCCCGCCCTCATTCACGGCGGTCCCTTTGCCAATATCGCCCACGGCTGCAACTCGGTGCGCGCCACCAAGCTTGCACTGAAGCTGGCGGATTACACCATCACCGAGGCGGGCTTTGGTGCCGATCTCGGTGCTGAGAAATTCTTTGACATCAAGTGCCGCAAGGCAGGGCTCACGCCCGATGCCGTGGTGCTGGTCGCCACCGTACGCGCGCTCAAATACAACGGCGGCGTGAAGAAGGAGGATCTCAAGGAGGAGAACACCGAGGCGCTTCGCCGCGGCGCGGTCAACCTTGAGGCGCACATCGACAATCTTCAGAAATTCGGTCTTCCCGTGGTGGTGGCACTCAATCGCTTTGCCACCGATACCGACGCGGAGCTTGCCATTGTAAGAGAGATCTGCGAAAAGAAGGGTGCCGAGCTTTCGCTCTCCGAGGTGTTTGCCAAGGGCGGCAAGGGCGGCATCGATCTTGCCGAAAAGGTGGTGGCTGCCTGCGAAAAGGAAAAGAGCTTCACACTTCTTTACAACGATGAGGACACCATTGAGGAGAAGATCCGCGCGGTGGCCACCAAGATCTACGGTGCCGACGGCGTGATCCTTGAGCCTGCCGCCAAAAAGGCGCTGGCTGATATTCTTGCCATTGACCCTGCCTACGGCAAGCTGCCCGTGTGCATGGCAAAGACCCAATATTCCCTTTCCGACGACCAGACCAAGCTGGGTCGCCCCACGGGCTTCCCGCTGACGGTGCGCGAGATCAAGCTCTCGGCAGGCGCCGGGTTTATCGTGGTTCTCACGGGTGCCATTATGACCATGCCCGGTCTTGGCAAAGCGCCCGCTGCGTACTCGATCGACATCGATAACGACGGCAACATTACAGGACTTTTCTGATGCAAACGCTTATTTTTCACTCTTTTTCGGCCGAAGAAACCGAAGGCATTGGCATAGCACTCGCACAAAAAATGCAAAGCGAGGATCTGCCCACCTTTGTGGCACTTTACGGCGACCTCGGCGTTGGCAAAACCGCTTTTGTGCGCGGCTTTGCCTCGGTCATCGCGCCCGGAGTGGCGGTCAGATCCCCCACCTTTGCCCTGGTTTACGAATACCGCGGCAAGGAGACCTCAATTTTTCATTTTGATATGTACCGCATTACGGGCGAGGACGATCTTTACTCCATCGGCTTTGACGACTACCTTGCCCGCGACGGCATTTGCCTTGTGGAATGGAGCGAAAACATTCCCTTCGCCCTCCCCGAGGAATACCTCAGGGTCTCGATCAGAAAAAGCGACCCCGACCTTGTGGACCGACGGGAAATACGGGTGGAGCACATCAAAGGAGAGGAGACACTATGCTGATCTTTGCCCTTGACAGTACCGCAATCATTGCAAGCGTAGCGCTGCTGCGCGACGGCAAGCCCCTTGCCTCCTTTCACGTCGAAAACGGCAACACCCACAGCGAGACCCTGCTCCCTATGGCCAAGGCTCTGCTTGAGAGTGCGGGCGTTGGCGTGGACGACATTGATCTGTTTGCCTGCAGCACGGGCCCCGGCTCCTTTACGGGGGTACGGATCGGCGTGGCTACGGTCAAGGGTCTTGCCTTTGGAAAAAACAAACCATGCGTGGCGGTTTCCTCTCTTGAGGCGCTGGCACAAAGCCTTGTTCCGTCAAGCGGCATTCTTTGCCCCGTCATGAACGCCAGGCGCGGCCAGGTCTACAACGCGCTGTTTGAGGTAAAGGATGGCGAGCTTTGCCGCCTCACCGAGGATCGCGCGCTGTCAATAGAGGAGCTTGAGGCAGAGCTATCCTCCCTGCAGCGGCCGTTTTATCTGTGCGGCGACGGCGCCGAGCTGGTGCGCCGACAGCTAAAGGCAGTGACGCCCTCCCCCACGCCGCCCCTGCTTGTAGGGCAAAACGCCTGTTCGGTTGCCATTTGTGCCGACCGCGCCGCAAGGCGGGGAGACACGGTGACCGATGCCGCCTTAAAGCCCGTTTACCTGCGACTCCCCCAGGCGGAGCGGGAGCGCCTTGAACGACTTGCCACAACGAAAGGATGAGAATATGAAAAAGATAATCATTGGCTCTGACCACGCCGCCTTTGAGCTGAAGGAATTTTTAAAGGATCACCTTCAGAAGCAAGGCTATGAAGTAACCGACGTGGGCACACACAGCACCGAGTCCTGCCATTACCCCCATTTTGCCCACGCGCTTTGCGAAAAGCTGCAAAAGGGCGAGGGTGAGCTCGGCATTCTCGTTTGCGGAACCGGCATCGGTATGTCGATGGCCGCAAACAAGCACAGGGGCATTCGCGCGGCCTGCTGCTCCGACACCTACAGTGCACGCCTGACAAGAGAGCACAATGATGCCAACGTGCTTTGCCTTGGCGCACGGGTTCTGGGCGCGGGACTTGCCGCCGACCTTGCGGATATCTTTGTGAAGACCGAGTTTGTGGGCGGCTCGCATAAAACGCGTATTGATATGATCGCTGCTATTGAAAACGGCAGCTTTGCCGACTGATATGGCGCTTCACACGCTTGCCGCAGATGCGCTCCTTGTTTCTGCGGGTAAAGATCCGCGCCCCTTCACCTCGGCCGTCATCGTGGCGGCGGGAAGCTCGGTGCGGATGAACAGTAAGACCTCCAAGCAGTTTTTGCTGCTTGGTGATAAGCCTGTTCTGGCACACACCCTGCTCGCCTTTGAGCGCTCTCCCTTTATCTCGGAGATCATCGTGGTTGCCCGCCACGAGGATCTTTCCGCGGTGTGGGCGATGCGGGAGACCTATGGCATTAAAAAGCCCTTCTCGGCGGTTTCGGGAGGCGCAACCCGCGCCCTTTCCGTGCGGCACGGCTTTGCCAAGATCGATCCCAAGGCGCGCTTTGTGGCCATTCACGACGGTGCCAGATGCCTGATCACCCCACAGATGATCGAAAAGGTCTGCCGCGCCGCCTACCGCCACCGTGCCGCAACGGCCGCAACGGCTGTTTTTGACACGGTAAAGCGGATCGACCGCCACGGCCGCATCAAGGAAACCATCAACCGCGATGAGCTTTGCCTGGTGCAAACGCCGCAGATCTTTGATACCAATCTTTACCGTGCGGCCCTTGCCACCGCAAAGAATGCCGAGGGGCTCACCGATGACAATCAGCTCATTGAGGCCCTTCCCTTTCCCATTCGCACCGTGGATTGCGGAGAAGAAAACCTGAAGATCACCACCCCAAGGGATCTTGCCATGGCGCAAATGATCCTTGCCCTGCGAAAGGAGCAGCTATGAGAATCGGACACGGCTATGATGTGCACCGCTTGGTTTCGGATCGCCCGCTGATCCTTTGCGGCGTGAAGATCCCCTTTGAAAAGGGGCTGCTTGGCCACTCGGATGCCGATGTGGCACTACACGCCCTGATGGATGCCCTGCTTGGCGCGGCCGCCCTTGGCGACATCGGCAAGCTTTTTCCCGATAGCGATCCCGCCCTTTCGGGCGCTGATAGCCTCAAGCTTTTGGAGGCGGTTGCCGCCCTCATTGAGCGGGGCGGATATGCGGTGGGAAATGTAGATATCACCATTCTGGCCCAGCGCCCAAAGCTCTCCCCTTTTATGGAGACCATGCGAGGCAATGTGGCAAGCGCCCTGCGGCTCCCCATCGGAGCCGTGAGCGTAAAGGCCACCACAGAGGAGGGGCTCGGCTTTACGGGTGAAGGGCTTGGCATTGCCGCCCACGCGGTCTGCCTGCTTCACTCCAAGGGCGGAGTGACCCCTCTTTAAAAAAGATGCCCCAAGGCGCCTTGGGGCATCCTACAGCGTGCTTGTGTCGGCTTTTTCCCCAAACGACCTTTTCTTTTTTTGTCCACCGACACGCCCACGCGGATCTTATCCCAAAATACCCCTTCGTTTGCAGAATATGTCGAATTTTTTGTTTCTGTGAGGTTTATGATGAAAATTTCTCCCTCCCTTCTTGCTGCCGACTTTGCCCATCTTGAAACGGAGCTTGAGCGAGTTAAGACCGCCGATATGCTCCACCTTGACGTGATGGACGGCAATTTTGTACCCAACATTTCCTTTGGTGCCTGCGTGATCTCCGCGATCCGCCCCCACACGGGGCTTTTCTTTGACGTGCATCTGATGGTGGAGCGCCCCGAGCGCTATCTCGACGATTTTATCCGTGCGGGAGCTGATGGCATCACGATCCATGTTGAGAGCACCGACAAGGTGGCGGAGTCCTTGGAAAAAATCAGAAAGGCAGGCCTTCGCGCGGCGCTTTCAGTCTCGCCCAAAACACCGATCGAGCAGGTTTTCCCCTATCTGCCGCTTTGCGATATGATCCTGATTATGACGGTGGAGCCAGGCTTCGGCGGACAAAAGCTGATCAAGGATACGTTGCAAAAGGCACGGACACTCCGCGAGAAGATCAATGCCGAGGGGCTTCGCCTTGACATTGAGGCGGACGGCGGCATTGGCCTTCAAAACCTTGACGAGGTAATAGATGCAGGTGTCAATGTGGTGGTGGCAGGTTCTGCTATTTTTGGTGCCGAGGACCCCCGTGCGGTCATTGCCTCGATGAGAGAGAAACACTCTCTTTGATTCGATTTTACTATATTTGCGCATATTCTACACCTTTTTGCTCATATTCTTCATTGATTTGAGCCCGCATGTACATTATAATATAACCGAGAGGAATGCTGTAGCCATTTCTCCAAGGCGGCTTTCACTTATAAAGGCCCTTTGTTTTTCTATATGTGTGTGATAACGGCTTCACTTGAAGCCTTTAATAAAAAATTAACAGAAAAGGAAGAAAATTATGAAATTACGCGCACCTTCGATGCCGCTGATCACGGTCGATCCTTATTTTTCGATCTGGTCCGACGACAACTACCTCAATCACGCTACCACCAAGCATTGGACAGGTTCAAACAACCACATTTTCGGTACGTTGACCGTTGACGGTCGCACGTTCTCCTTCCTTGGTTATGAGCGCAACGCACACAAAATGCCCCAGGTCAGCGCAGATTACGACGCACTTTCTACCTACTACACCTTTGAAACCGAGGAGATCGAGCTGAATGTGCGCTTTATGACGCCTCTTTTGCTCGACAACTACAACCTTCTCACCCGCCCCGTTTCTTACATGGCGCTCTCCTATACCGCAAAGGACGGCAAAAAGCACGATGTCAGCGCGAAGGTGCTGATCGATGAGTCGCTTTGCCTGAACAGAGTGGTGCAGAGCCCCGTTGAGACAAAGGAGATGGCAATCACCCCCTCGATCAAGGCAATCCGTATGGGCAACACCAACCAGAACGTACTCAACCGCAGCGGCGATGACATTCGCATTGATTGGGGTTATGTATATCTTGCCGTTTGCGATGCCAATGCAACAGTTGCTGCGGCCAAGAGCGCCCGCGGTGTTACCAATGTATCTCTCTCCACTGCTATGACAGAGGGCAAGGAGGCTCTTTTCCTCTTTGCATATGACGATATTGCTTCTATTGATTATTTTGGCAAGCACCTCAAGTCCTATTGGAACAAGGACGGCAAGACGATCGAAACCGCTATTGCCGAAGCAGCCGCCGAGTACACCGAGCTTACCGAGAAGTGCGATGCCTTCTCCGACGATCTTTATGCCAAGGCCTACACCGCAGGCGGTGCACAGTATGCCGAGATCCTTGCGCTTTCCTGGCGTCAGGTTTTGGCCGCACATAAGCTGGTAGTGGACGATAACGGCGACATTCTCTATGTATCCAAGGAGTGCTTCTCCAACGGCTGTGCCGTCACGGTTGACGTATCCTACCCCTCGATCCCGATGTTCCTTTACTACAATCCCGAGCTTGTAAGAGGCATGATGATTCCCGTTTACAAGTTTAACGACAGCGAGGCCTGGAACTACGACTATGCCCCCCACGATGTTGGCCGTTACCCTCTGGTTATCGGTCAGGTCTACGGTCGCACCAAGGATGCCTATGAGGGTGAGGTCGTTCACGGAACCGATGCCGAGGGCTTCCTGATCGACGAAAAGGGTCACCTTGTCCTTCGCCACGAAAAGCAAATGCCCGTAGAGGAATGCGGCAATATGATCATTATGGAAACCGCCGTTGCCATTGCCGAGGGCAATGCCGACTTTGCCGCAAAGCACATTGACACCCTCAAGGGCTGGTGCGAGTACCTCATCAAGTACGGCGACGATCCCGAAAATCAGCTCTGCACCGACGACTTTGCAGGCCACCTGGCACACAACTGCAACCTGACGTTGAAGGCCATTATGGGCATTGAGGGCATGTCGATTCTGATGAATATGCTCGGTGACAAGGCTGCCGCGAAGAAGTATGACAAGATCGCCAGAGAAAAGGCAAAGAGCTGGGCAGCACGTGCGCTCAACGAGGACGGCTCTTACCGCCTTGCCTTTGACCAGCCGGGCTCCTTCTCGATGAAGTATAATATGGTCTGGGATAAGCTCTGGGGCACCAAGGTATTCCCTGCCTCGGTGTACAAAGCAGAGATCAAGTCCAACCTCGATCGTTTCAACGACTACGGTATGCCGCTTGACTCCCGTTCCGACTACACCAAGTCTGACTGGCTTGTCTGGACGGCCACCATGGCAAACTCGATGACCGACTTCAAGAAGTTCATCGCCCCGATGTGGCGTGCCTACAACGAGATGACCACTCGCGTACCGCTGACCGACTGGTATGACACGATCAGCGCCAAGAAGGTCGGCTTCCAGCACAGAACCGTGCAGGGCGGCCTCTTCATCAAGATGCTGCTCGACAGCGGCAAGCAAAAGCTGAAATAAAAAGCAAAGAAAGAACCCGAAGAGCAACTGCCCTTCGGGTTCTTTTTCTGTTCGGGTGAGGATCGCGCTTATTTCATCAGCTCGTCTGTCAGTCGAATGATCTCGGGCGCGATTTTTTTGCGTCTTACGCTGACAATCCCCTGATAAACAGGATAGGCAAGACACGCCATCACGCCGCCGAGCACGCCGACTATAATGCCAACGATCATAGCCGCGCTGCCGCTAAGACCGATGACGTTACCGATATCTGTCATACAAAGGCTCATACCGCAGCCAAGGATCAGCGCCCCGACAATGCCGAGCACCAGTGCGGCAGCCTGTGCTGCATCGGTCACGCTGGCATCCAATCGGCGCAGGCGTGCCATCTTATCCTCGCTCTCCGTAGGAGCTGTATATTTTTCTCGGATCCTCTTCAGCTCCTCCTGCTCCTTTGCGGAGTAGGTGTAAGAAAATCCGTCTTTATTTTGATTGTACTCCATTTTTAACCCCTTTTTTCAGTATTTTCAGCTTTTCGGTTGTCGAAACGATCATGTAGATGGCCGCCAGAACGATCATGGCAGAGATAGCTCCGCCCGTTGAACCGAGCATCCATTTTCTCTGTGTCGCCGTTATTGTTCCGTCACCGAAGGTAGAAATCATTGTGGATGTGAGCGTCAGCATCGACACCAAGGCCGCTGCCAAACCGATTATCTTGGAGGCCGAAAAGACAGGGCTTTGATATTTTCTGTATTTTACAACACTGATTATTGCGCTTATCAACGCCGTGAAGGTGTAGGCCGCCATGGCAATGGCCGTGATCATATGATGCTCAAAGGTCCTGTTCCAATATACCATAAAGAATACGATCAGCGAAAGCGCAAGATTCATAATAAGAAAGACCCAGCCGCAGATGCGGAATCTTTCAAGCTCGCTGCGCATTTTTTCTCCCGGCCTGTACTTTCTTGTATAGTGGAGCAAAAAGAAACGCATCACGGCAAGGCAGATATAATATACGCCAAACGAGCAAAACCAAACGGTTTTATGAAAGAAGCCAAGCCAAAGCTGAAACGCCCCATACATAGCATTCCAGACAAAGGAGGCATAGAGAGAGACGTTGACCCGCAAACGCGTATTGTCGCGCCAAAGCCTTGCATACCTGTTCTCATTTTGAAATATCGGATCAGCCTCGGGATCCTGCAGCACCACACCGTCAAGGTATAGGCGGAAAGAACATAAGAGGCGATTGCGATCGGCGATTCCGTGCCGATATATATCATCGATCCGACAAGCAGGACTGTGGCGATGGGAACGAGGATGATCATGAGAGCCATGGGCGGAAAAAGTAAGGCTTTACTGATTTTTCGAAGATTCATTCTCTGCTCTCCTGATTTTTACTGTAAAGGTCGTTCCGCTTCCCATAACGCTTTCCACGCCGATCTCGGCCTGCATGATATCGACCACCCGCTTGACAAGGGCGAGTCCGAGGCCATTCCCCTGGGCGGCGTGAGAGGTATCGCCCTGATAAAACTTTTCAAAGATGTGCGCGCCCACCTCCGCGCTCATACCGCAACCGGTATCGGTGACCCTTACGGTCGCGTATTCACCCTCCGCCGCAAGAGCAAGTGTTACCCTTCCCCCCTCATCGGTAAACTTGAAGGCATTGGAAAAAAGATTGTTCCAGACAAGCAACAGAAGCTCCGCATCAGCACAAACCCATATATCCTCGGTTATATGGGTTGCGATCTCAATATTTTTTCTTTCCCAAACGTCTTCATACTGCAAAAAGCTCTCGCAAAGCTGTTCCCAGAGGTTAAAGGTGGTGAAATTGGGATAGATCTGCTGATTTTCAAGCCGATTCAGCTTCAAAATATTGGTCATCATATCGGCAAGGCGGCGAGAGGCCTCGGTGATTGCTTTGGCGTATTCCAAGCGCTTCTCCTCGGGAAGATCGGGGGTCTCCAGCAGCTTGCCGTAGTTCTGTATCACGGCAAGAGGGGTCTTCATTTCGTGAGAGACATTGGCAATAAAGTCACTGCGAAGCGTTTCTACCCCCGAAAGCTCCTCAGCCATTTTGTTGATACAGTCGATCACCTCATGAAAGCTGTCATCGACACCGATCCTTGCGGTCGGCGCAATGCGAACGCTGAAATCTCCCTCTATCATTTTTGAGGTAGCCTCCACGATCCTTGCTACGGGCCGTTCTACCGTAGCCTTGCGGCGCAGATGGTCGATCACCGCCATAACCATGCTGATCAGCACCACGTTGACCATTGTAATCTTTGCGGCAAGTGTAATTTCCGCTTGGGTAAATTCTCTTCCGAGAGCCCCCTGCAAAGCTGAAACAAATAGCATAATACAGCAGGTGGTCACAAAGGCGGCCAGCAGAAAAAACACAAAAAAGCTACTCAAGGTATTGATTATACGCCGCGCGCGTCTTTCCCGCTTCATTTGATCACCGCCTTATAGCCAAGGCCGTGGACCGTCTGTATCTCAAAGGAGTCGCATTTTGAAAGCTTGGCACGCAGCTTGGTCATATATACGTCAACCGTTCTCGTGCTTGTTTGGGTGTCTACATCCCAAAACTCATCCATCAGCTGGGTGCGTGTAAATGTTTTTTTCGGATAGGACAAAAGCTTGTAAAGAAGATCAAATTCCCGTGCCGTAAGAGAGATCTCCTCCTCCTTCAAGGTCGCGCTTCTCTCGTCGGCATCCATGACAAAGTCGCCAATCTCAAGCCGACGGCTCGAGGCGATCTTGGAGCGGCGCAGGAGCGCGCCAATACGCAAAAACAGCTCATCAAGGTCAATGGGCTTGGTCATATAGTCATCAATTCCCAGCCGAAATCCCCTTTGCTTGGATGCGAAATCGTCACGGGCGGTCATAAACAGGATCGGAATATCGTTGTTGAGTGAACGCACTGTTTTGACAAACTCAAAGCCATCGACCCTCGGCATCATAATATCCGACACGATCAGATCAAAGGTGGTCTTATACAGCTCGTCATAGGCGCTCTCCGCATCAGGACAGCCGATCGCCTCATAGCCGCTGCTATTCAGAAACGTGCAAACGCTACGGTTCAGATCTCTGTCATCCTCCACCACTAAAATCTTAAACATAACCTCTTCCTCCCAAGGGCACATTTATCCTTTTACAGCTCTATTTTAACACAGAAATGTTAAAGTTTTGTTTGTGTTTTTAAGTTTTTCAAAAAAACCGAAGCATTTTACCGCTTTCGGTGTAAAAAAGAGGTTACCCACAAAAAACACACAAAGGAAGGGCAACGCCGTTTTGCATTGCCCCTTTCCCTTATTCGTGCTTTTTTGCCGCTTCGTAACGGGCGTTTGCGGCCTCGGCTCTTTCATTGGCCGCGGCAATTCTCGCGTCACACTCCTCCCGTGTTCTCATCATTCTCTCCGAGGGAGTCATATGCGCGACATCCCAAGATCTCTTTGCGTCTGCCTTCGCTTTTCGAAAGGTGTTGCGGCCTCTGTTTTCCTCAAAGCTTGCCTTGGACTCTGCCTTTACCGCGGAAAACTCTGCCTTGTCAACCTCATGCTGCGCCCTGGCATTTTCCTTCATATCTCCGAAGGCTTTTTTGAAAAATTCCCTGATTCCCATTTTCATTCTTTTCCTTTTTATTGCTGATTCATCATTTTTTCACTGAGCTTGAGAATTTCGGCTCTGTATTTCTTTTTGCGGCTGCCGAGAAGGCGTTGGTAGATCGGATAGTTGACAATAGCCATCACCATTCCCAAAATACCGATCACGATACCGGGAAGCATCGTGCTTTCCATTCCAACGGCCGCACCGATGTCGGTCATGACAAGACTCATGCCCGCGCCCATCACAATGGCGGCCAGGCTCCCGAAAACGTAGGAAAATACGTTTGCAGGGCGCTTTACCTTGCTGTCAAGCTTGCGAAGCGCATCAAGCTCGGATGCTTGCTTTTCTACATACTGTGTGCGGATCTTCTGTGCCATAAACTGCTGATCGTTCTTATTCATCTTTCATTCCCTTTCTGTGTTTGTTTTTGATGTTGTGCCTGTATTTTAACAGGGGGTTGTTTTTGTTGTTTTTGTAAAATATTTGTGTTTTGTTAAATCGAAAAAATAGAAAAGACAGATCTTGCGCGATGCCCCTCGGGCATCGGAACAAGATCTGCCTTCTTTTCTTATTTATCCGAAAAATCAAATATGGCCTTGCCTGCATCAAGGCGGAGATAGGCATCAAAGGTCTTTTCCTTTTTCTTTGAGATAAAGCCGCGGATCTTGGCGGTGCGCCCCGTGGTAAGCAGAAGCTTCATATTCTGCACCGAGATCACACGCCCGCAGATCGAGGTATTGACGCGGAACTCACACCCCTCGCGGTAGCCGCTGCAGCCATAGCTGAACTTGCCGCGCACCACACTCTTGCCGCAAAGGGGACAGGCGCCCACCTCGGCTCCGTAAAGGCCGATGTCGGTATCCTCCTCGGGGGGCTTTATCTCCTTTTCCTTGTCAAACACCTCGCGCACATCGGCGGCGGCAAGCGCCACGCTCTCCTCCACGGTCATCTCACCGCGGAACACCCGCTTGAGAGCCTTGCCCATTTCGCTGGTGCGGAACTTGTCCATTCGGATCTGCATACGGTCAAGCGACTCGATAAGGTATTCCCCACCCGGCAGGATGGAGTACACGTCCTTATTCAGGGCAATATATCCGCTTTTCTTGGCGTTGTCGATAATGCCCGTGCGCGTCGCCTCGGTGCCAAGCTCCAATCCCTCAAACACCGCCTTGTACTCGGCGCTGTCGTCGCTGCCCACCGTATCCGCGGCGGCGGCCTTTTCATCGCGGAAGGGGTTTTTGAGGTAGTTGTTGAGGGTCTCGATGGTGTAGTGCTTGGGCGGCGAGGTCTCCTTTTCCTTGGGAGAAAAGCAAACATTCACCGCATCGCCCTTTGAGAGCTTGGGCAGAACCTTGTCCTTCTGGGCGGAATCATCATATTTCATCCAGCCCTTTTCCAAAATCACAAGGCCCTTTAACAAAAATTCTTCTTTGTCTCCCACGGCAATGGTGATCTCGGTGCGCTCGGCGCGGCAGGGCTCGGCACAGAACACCGCCACAAAGCGGCGGAACACCGTGGCATAGACCTTGTTCTCTACCTCGGAAAGCTCGCCCTTTTTGGGGATCTTGTAGGTGGGGGTGAGGGCGGAGTGTGACTCGATCTTGCTGTCATCAAAGATCTTGGGGGAGTCCTTGAAGGCAACGGCATAGCCCAACCCCGCGCAGCTATGAATGATCCTGCGGATCTTATCCTTTTCGGCGGTGGCCAGGTATTCGGAGTTGGTGCGGGGATAGGTGAGATAGCCCTTTTCGTAAAGCCCTTGGATCACGGCAAGGCTGTCTGCCATTGACATTTTATACTTTTTGCCAAGCACGTTTTGCAGCTTGGAGAGCGAGTAGAGCTTGCCCGGGGCCAGGGTATCGGTCTTTTTCTTCACCGCCTTGACCTCGGCACCGATGGCGTTGTAAGCGGCGCAAAGCGCCTCGGCCTCGGCGCGCTTCCCCTCGTCAAATTTCTGCTTGCTGACAAGCTCCACGCGCTCACCGCCCGTCTCGGCATCGCTGACGATGGCGAGGTATTTTCCGGGCACGAAATTGCGGATCGCCATATCGCGCTCGTAAATAGCGCGCACAATAGGCACGATCACGCGCCCCACGCGAAGCAGAGAGCCGCACTTGAGTGTGGCGTAGCGCGTGAGATTCACGCCATAGAGCCAATCGATATAAGTTCTGGCAAAGCCCTCGTTGGCGAGGCTTTGGTACTGTGCCGCATCACCGAGATTTCGCAGGGCCTCGGCCACAGTCTCGGGGGTCTGATCGGGCAGCCAGAGTCTTTTTTGGGTCTTTTGCCCCTCCAGCGCATGTTCTACACAAAGTCGCACGATGATCTCTCCCTCGCGGTCGGCGTCGCCCGCATTGACGATGGTATCCACATCGGGGCGGTTACAAAGCGATTTGATCACGCCAAACTGCTTGATCACGCCCTTGTCGACTTCTTTTTTGTCCTTATCGCGCCGCAGCTCAAAGCGAAAGCTCTGCGGAATGCAGGGCAGGTTTGCCATTGTCCAACGTCCCTGCGCCTCGGCAGGGGGCGGGTTGTAGGCCTCGATATCCACAAGAGAAAAGAGATGCCCGAAGGCCCAGGTCACAAGATAGCCGCCGCCCTCCAGATAGCCGTCGCGACGTGCCATCTGCCCGATTCCCGCAGCGATATTGCGCGCAAGACTCGGCTTTTCCGCAATGATGAGGATCATACGCCCACCTCCCTTCTCTTTTCTCTATTTTACCATATTTCACGCGCAAAGTCAATGAAGGCGCGCACAACTATGGGACGGTATTTGGAATTTGGCGCAAAAATTCTCTTTTTCTTTGAAATAGGTATTGACAAACGCGCTGCGATTTGGTATAATACCACTGTTGAATTTATGGGGCATTAGCGCAGTTGGGAGCGCACAACACTGGCAGTGTTGGGGTCAGGGGTTCGAATCCCCTATGCTCCACCAACAAAAAAGCCTAATTTGTCTACCGGACAAATTAGGCTTTTTTGAATGATGTTTGCCTTCGGCAAATGATGACGGCTTCGCCTAATGATGTTCGCTTCGCGAATGATGCGTGGCTTCGCCACATTTGGGGGCAAACATCGCATCATTGCGGAACGGAGTGGAGCAACATCATTTTGTGCGAAGCGAAAAACATCATATCGCCGCAAGGCGATGCATCATTTGACAAGCATTAGAAGAATGTTGATTGCAAGTTGTAAAAAATTGAAGGAGAACACGAAATGAAAAACAAAGCTTTGATTTGGACAGTTACTGTCATACAGGCGCTGCCCGTTCCAATTTCTCTGATCACAATTCTTGGGTCTATAATATCTCTTGCAAATATCGGAATGCTTTCAGAGCAATCTTTTCTGCTCGCTTTTGCGGCTGTGTTTTCTATGTTATTAGCAGGAACATACTCCATAACCTATATCGCTTCAACCATAAATACATTTCGCAAGAAAAAATTGAGCATTATAAGCTTTTTACCCATTGCTCACATAATCATAACGCTTGTATTTTTTATTATGTGGATTTCTTTGGAGAAGATTTATTTATAAAGTTTTTGGCAAGATAACAGACACCTTTTGTTCGTTTTCACCTCATTTAAACACCTTTTCACTCGTTTAAGGCAAAAGGAAAAAGCCACCCTTCGGGGTGGCTTCTTTATTGTAAAACGAAAACCACGCGACTATCACGTGGTTTTTGCAATAAGAAAAAACGAGCATAAAAGCTCGTTTTTTCTTGTTTCTTTTTGTATTTACCGTTCCTCTCGGTAATATGGTAGGCCAAGGCTTGCGGGAGCCTGGTTTTCACGCTTTTTGCGGACGCTGGTGATGATCAGCACCAGGATGGTGACCACATATGGGATCATGGCAAACAGCTTCTTTTCGCTGAGGGAAAGTCCCTTCATATAAAGCGGGAGATTGTACAGCGCACCAAAGAGGATCGAGCCGAGAATGCCCATATTGGGTCTCCAGATGACGAAGATGACCAGTGCCACGGCAAGCCAGCCGCGGTCGCCGAAGGCATCGTTTGACCAAACGCCGGAAATGAAGTCCATGATATAGAAGAGTCCGCCAAGGCCTGCGATCATACTGCCAAGGCAGGTTGCCACGTATTTGTAGCGTCCCACGTTGATGCCCACGGCATCCGCGGTGGCGGGGTTTTCACCCACGGCACGAAGATGCAATCCAACCCGCGTTTTGTTGAGCACCAGCGCGACCACGACCGCCAAAACAATGGCAAGATAGGCAAGAAAGCCGTAGGAAAGGAAGACCGTACCAAACCAACCAAGATCTTTGGCAAAGGGCAAGGAGGCCTTGAACACATCACTTGTCGCCTTAACGCTGATGTAGGTTTCGCCGTTGGAGCTTCCCACAAGCTTAATGATCGATCCGCCGAAGAAATTGCCGATGCCCACACCGAAGGTGGTGAGCGCAAGACCCGTCACGTTCTGGTTGGCGCGCAGGGTCACCGTAAGAAAGCAGTAAAGCAGGCCCATCAGAAGCGAGCCGAGAAGGCAGCATAGCATCGGAATGAAAATTGCAAGGAAATGGTTGACGGGTGCGCCCGCCAGCGACTTTTCGTAGAAGAATGCGCCCATCACGCCGCAGATACTGCCCACATACATCGTACCGGGGATACCCATATTCAGGTTGCCCGATTTCTCGGTCAGGATCTCACCCGTACAGCCGTAAAGGAGCGGAATGCCCTGGCTGACCGCGCCGGGAATAAAGTTAACAAGCCAATTCATTCTGCCACCTCCGTTTCTTTTTTGCGGAACTGCAAGCGATACTGGATAAAGAACTCACAGCCGATGACGAAGAACAGCACGATACCGACCAGGATATCGGCATAAGCGCTGGAAATATCACAGTTGTTCGCAACCTGCTCTGCCCCGTTTTCAAGGAAGCAGATAAGGAAGGAGGTGAGGAACATAAAGATGGGGTTGAACTTGGCAAGCCAGGTGACCATGATTGCGGTAAAGCCACGGCCGCCCACGGTGTCGGTTGCGATCGAATGGTTGTAGCCGCTGACCAAAAGGAAGCCGCAGAAGCCGCAGATCGCGCCCGAGATCAGCATGGTACGCAAAATAACCTTTTTTACATTGATGCCGATGTAGTGCGCGGTGTTTTCGCTTTCACCCACCACAGAGATCTCATAGCCGTGCTTGCTGTATTGCAGGTAAATGTAGAGCAGCACCGTGAGCACGACCACCAAAAGGATCGAAAGCAGGTAGTTGTTGCCAAACAGACGTGGCAGCCAGCCCGCTCGTGTGTCGGCGTTGATGATACCCATTGTGCCTGTTCCCTTGGGAAACATTGCCTGAATGGTATAGCCCACAAGACAAGTAGAAACATAGTTCATCATCAGGGTGAAGAGCGTTTCGTTGGTATCCCAGAAGGCCTTGAATACGGCGGGGATACCTGCCCACAGTGCACCTGCCGCGATACCCGCCAGCAGCATCACCAAAATCAGAAGCACATTGGGGAGCTTGCCGCCAAGGTAGTACATACAAAGCACCGCAGCGAGAGCGCCCGTGAGCACCTGTCCCTCCGCACCGATGTTCCAGAAGCGCATACGGAAGGCGGGGGTCAGTGCCAGTGCGATGCAAAGCAGAATGGCGGTGTTATAAAACAGTGTCCAGATACGGCCCGTATAGGCAAAGTTACCCTCAAAGATGGTTTTATAGATCACAAAGGGGTTTTCCTTGGTGAGCACGATCGAAACAAGGCCCATAAAGACCATAGCCGCGAGCAGCGCCGCCGCGCGGATCGCCCACGCTTTTTTCCACGGCAAGGTGTCGCGCTTGGAAATATGCACGAAGGGCACGCGGGCATGTGCCTTTTGCTCTTCGATCGGCTTTTGCGCTTTATCCATTGACCGTACCCTCCTCTTCCTCATTTTTTGCGGTGACCTGGGTCATCAACAGACCGATCTCCTCTTTTTTGGCGGTTCTGCCATCTACCACACCCGAGATCTTGCCGCCGCAAATGACCATAATGCGGTCACACAGCTCCAGCAGCACGTCAAGGTCCTCGCCCACGAAAATCACGGCAACTCCCTTCTCTTTCTGACTGTTGAGAAGGTTGTAAATCGTATAGGACGAGTTGATGTCAAGGCCGCGCACGGGATAAGCCGCCATCAGCACGGTAGGCGCCGATGCGATCTCTCTGCCCACCAGCACCTTTTGCACATTGCCGCCCGACAGACGGCGCACGGGGGTGTTGGCGTTGGGGGTTACCACCTCAAGATCGTGAATGATGGTTTCAGCAAGGCTGCGGGGCTTTTCGCGATCCACAAACATGGAGTTGCCCTTGCGGTAGCTACGGAGCATCATGTTATCCACAATGTCCATATTACCGACCAGCCCCATGCCGAGACGGTCCTCAGGCACAAAGGAAAGGCGGACACCCAGCTCTCTGATCTGCAAGGGGGTCTTATCACGCAGGTTCATCACCTCGTCCTCGTTAAAGAGGACCTTGCCCTCGTTGACCAGTGTGCGGATCTCGGAGTGGCTCATCCCCGTGAAGTCCACCGGGGTGCCATCCTCATAATGGAATTTTCCCTCGGCGGCAAGCTCTACCACCTGGGCGAAGGTTTTGTGATAAAAGGAAACGGGCAGGTTCTTTTTGGGTCGGTTGAAAATAATTTCTCCCGAATCGAGATGGTGCAGACCCGCAATGGCCTCCAGCAGCTCGCGCTGACCGCTGCCCGCAATGCCTGCAATACCGAGGATTTCTCCTGCCTTGGCGACAAAGGATATATTGTCGAGTATCTTATTGCCCTCAGGGCCGATGCAGTTGATACCCGACACCACAAGCCGATCGGCAACATTCGTCGGCTCGGAGCGTTCAATGTTTAAGGATATTTTTTTGCCGACCATCATTTCGGTCAGCTCGTTTTCGGTAGTATTCGCGGTCTCGACCGTTGCAATATGCTCGCCTTTTCGCAGCACGGCAACACGGTCGGAAATTGCCATTACCTCATGCAGCTTATGGGTAATGATGATGATGGATTTACCGTCCTCGCGCATACGGCGCAGCACGGCAAACAGCTTTTCGGTCTCCTGGGGGGTAAGCACGGCGGTAGGCTCGTCCAGGATGAGAATATCCGCACCGCGGTAGAGCACCTTGATGATCTCTACGGTCTGCTTTTCGGAAACCGCCATTTCGTAAATCTTCTTTTTGGGATCAAGATGAAAGCCATAGCGCTCGGTGATCTCGCCTACGCGCGTCTCAACCTCGGGCAAGGAGTATCCTCCCTCCTCCTTCACGCCGAGCACGATGTTTTCGGCAGCGGAAAACACGTCGACCAGCTTGAAATGTTGGTGGATCATACCGATCTTATAGCGGAATGCATCGCGGGGAGAGGCGATATTTGCCTCCTCGCCGTCTACATAGATCTTACCTGCATCGGGGTAGTAAATGCCCGAGATCATATTCATCAGGGTGGTTTTGCCGCTGCCGTTTTCACCAAGGATCGCCAAAATTTCACCGTGGTAGACGGTGAGATCGACATTTTGGTTGGCGATCACCTTGCCAAAGGTCTTGGTAACACCCTTTAATTCGATTGCAATCGGTTTGCTCACGCAATGATCCTCCTTTAGGAAAAATCGGGATAGGGGTCGGGACAGAATGTTCCCGACCCCCGATTTTAGAAAAAATCAGAATTTCTTATCGAGCAGCTCGATACCATCGATCTGAATGTCGAAGTAAGGAGCGGAGCGATATTCGGACTCTGCAAAGTAGCCGTCCTTCACAACCTCGGTGTCGCCCTGGAAGGCAAGATCGGTGTTGACGTCAGCCTTGTAGGAGGTAAGCTTGCCGTTCGCGTCCACCACGGCGTTCTGGTTCTTGGCGCCGTCGCCCTCGGTGACCACGGTAACGGTGAACTTATCGGTGTCAAACACCTTCAGCTCGCCGGACTGCAGCTTAGCCTTTGCATCGGCAATTGCCTCAGCGGTGCCTGCAGCAGCAACGTTGGTGTTGATGTCGGTCAGCACAACAGAGCCGGTAGCAATGGTGCCGGTCCAGTCGGTTGCAATGTCCTCACCCTTCTGAGCCTTCTCGATCATGTACTTGAAGTAGGGAGTCCAGTCGATACGGGAAGAAACGATAAAGGTGTTGGGGCAAGCAGTTTGCGTGCTGCCGTTGTAGGAAACGTTGGGAATGCCTGCGGTCTCGCAAGCCTTGGGAGCGCCCATAGAGTCAGCGTGCTGCGAGATCAGCTTGCAGCCTGCAGCGATCAGGGTCTCGGCAGCGGTCTTCTCGAGGGACTCCTCGTACCACTCACCGGTGAAGGTCACCTTCATGGTTACGTTGGGAACCACAGACTTTGCGCCAAGGTAGAAGGAGGTGTAGCCGGAGATAACCTCTGCGTAGGTGTATGCGCCAACATAGCCCATAACAGCCTCTTCGTCGGTGATGTCATCGCCGTAGAGCTCCTTGAGCTTCATGCCTGCAGCAATGCCTGCAAGGTATCTGCCCTCATAGATGGAAGCAAATGCATTCTGGTAGTTGGGGAGATTCTCCGTGGTGTGAGCCTTGGTGCCGGTGGCATGGCAGAACTGCACATTGGGGAATTCCTTTGCGGCCTGGATCATGTAGTCCTCGTGACCGAAGCTGTTGGCGAAAATAACGTCACAGCCCTGATCAACCAGGTCCTTTGCTGCCTCATAGCAGAGATTGGACTCGGGGATCTGCTTCTTGATGACAACCTGATCCTCGGTGAGACCGAGAGCATCGCAAGCAGCCTTTGCGGCTACCAGGAAGTTGTTGTCGTAGGTGGAGTTCTCGTCGTGCAGACAGATGAAGCCGACCTTAAAGGTGTCGTCACTGTTGCAAGAGGAGAAGGCAACCATCATGGTTGTACACATCAGAACCGCGAGAACGAGTGCAAGAATCTTCTTGAACATTGGAAAAGTCCTCCTAAAATTTTTTATTCACAGGCTTTCGCCGGTAAATCAACGGATCAGCAAAACGTAACGCCATCCTCCGCGCTCATCGAGGCGATGCGCGCCAGGGACTCAATGCGAACACCCGCATCCCGCAGCTTTTTGCCGCCGGGCTGGTAGGCCTTCTCAATTACGATGCCGCAGCCAACCAGCTCTGCCCCCGCCTCACGGATGAGGGAGATCAGCGCCTCAAGCGCACTGCCCATGGCGAGAAAATCGTCAATCACGAGCACACGGTCGGTCGGCTTTAAATAATTTTTGGAAACTAAAATGTCATAGGTGCGGTTATGCGTATAGGAATGGACGGTGGAGGAATAGACATCATCCCCGATGTTGCTTGACTTTGACTTTTTGGCAAACAGCACCGGCACGCCGAAGTGCTGTGCCACCAGGCAAGCAATACCGATGCCCGAGGCCTCGATCGTCAAGATCTTGGTGATGCCGCAGTCGCCGTAAATGCGGTGGAACTCCTCGCCCACCTTGGAGATGAGCTCAACATCGATCTGATGGTTGAGAAAGCCGTCGACCTTCAGCACGTTTCCGTCAAGCACGCGTCCGTCAGTTCTGATTTTTTGCTTGAGCAATTCCATTGACAGGAATCCTCCTCATTCATACTCTCAACATACATCCATTGTACACGAAAGTCACATAAAATTCAATTCACAAATATGACAATATTCGTGTTCATTTATTGTCATTTTCGTCAATAAAAAACAATATCTTCTATAAATAATAACGCATCGTCGCAAAAAAGCAAAAAACAGCAGAGGGTCTGCTGTTTTTTGGGAGGCGCTTATACCTGCTTATTGGTGGATTTGAGCAGCACATCGTGCGCGCCGCCCTCAATGATACTGACCGAGGAGACCAGCGTGAGCTTTGCCTTCTCTTGCAGCTCGGGGATCGACAGAGCGCCGCAGTTGCACATGGTGGAGCGCACCTTGGCAAGGCTCTGCTGCACGTTGTCGGAGAGCTTACCTGCGTAAGGAACGTAGGAATCCACACCCTCCTCAAAGGAGAGCTTGGAGCTGCCGCCGAGATCATAGCGCTGCCAGTTGCGGGCGCGGGTGCTTCCCTCGCCCCAGTACTCCTTCATCAGGGTACCGTTGACATTGACCTTTGCCGTGGGGCTCTCGTCAAAGCGGGCAAAGTAGCGGCCGAGCATAATGAAGTCGGCACCCATGGCCAGCGCCAGGGTCATATGATGGTCATGCACGATGCCACCGTCAGAGCAAACGGGCACATAGATGCCTGTCTCCTTGAAATACTCATCTCTTGCCTTGCAGACCTCAATCAGTGCGGTGGCCTGACCGCGGCCGATGCCCTTGGTCTCACGGGTGATGCAGATCGAGCCGCCGCCGATGCCGACTTTGATAAAGTCAGCACCGCAATCGGCAAGGAAGCGGAAGCCATCGGCATCCACCACGTTGCCCGCACCGACCTTGACGCTGTCACCGTATTTGTCACGGATCCAGGCGATGGTGCGCTTCTGCCACTCGGAAAAGCCCTCGGAGGAGTCGATGCAAAGCACATCGGCACCTGCCTCAACAAGCGCGGGAACGCGCTCGGCGTAGTCACGGGTATTGATGCCCGCGCCCACGATATAGCGCTTTTGCGCGTCAAGCAGCTCCATAGGATTCTTCTTGTGCTGGTCATAGTCCTTGCGGAACACAAAATAGCAGAGCTTCCCTTCCTTGTTCACGATGGGCAAGGAGTTGAGCTTGTGATCCCAGATGATATCATTGGCCTCCTTGAGGGTGGTTCCCTCGGGGGCGGTAACGAGCTTGGCAAGGGGGGTCATAAAGCTCTCGATCTTTTCATCGGGGCTCATACGGCTGACGCGGTAATCTCTGCCCGTCACGATGCCGAGAAGCTTTCCGCAGGGGGTGCCATCCTCGGTAATGGCGACGGTGGAAAAGCCGTTCTCCTCCTTCAGAGCCAGCACATCAGCAAGGGTCTGGTCGGGACGGAGGTTCGAGGCAGAGCGCACAAAGCCTGCCTTGAAGCCCTTGACCTTGGCGACCATAGCGGCCTCGTTTTCAATTGACTGCGAGCCGAAGATGAAGGAAGCACCGCCCTCCTGCGCCAGCGCCACGGCAAGTCTGTCGCCCGAGACCGACTGCATAATGGCAGAAACCAGCGGAATATTGAGGGAGATGGAAGGCTCCTCACCCTTGCGGTAACGAACCAGAGGGGTCTTCAGGGAAACATTGGACGGAATGCACTCGCTGGAGGAGTAGCCGGGAACGAGAAGGTACTCGTTAAAGGTGTGCGAGGGTTCGTTATAATAAGTTGCCATTTGAATTCTCCTTTATCTTATTTAAAATATTTGACTGCCGAGCGGAACAGACCCATATCATACTCACCGATCACATTCTTGTAAAGGTTTTTACCCACACGCTCGGAGTGACCCATCTTGCCAAGCACGCGGCCGTCAGGCGAGAGGATGCCCTCAATGGCAGAGACGGAGCCGTTGGGGTTGAAGGCGGTATCCATAGAGGGGTTGCCCTCAAGGTCAACGTACTGCGTGGCGATCTGGCCGTTTGCGGCAAGTGTCTTCACAAGCTCGTCGGAGGCAAGGAAGCGACCCTCTCCGTGCGAGATCGGCACGGTGTAGACCTCACCCACGCGGGTTTCGGCAAGCCAAGGGGATTTGTTCGTGCAAACACGGGTACGCACCAGCTTGGATTGGTGGCGACCGATGATGTTGTAGGTCAACGTCGGACAGGAAGCATCGGTGTCGATGATCTTGCCATAGGGTACAAGGCCGAGCTTAATGAGCGCCTGGAAGCCATTGCAGATGCCCAGCATCAGGCCGTCGCGATTTTCAAGCAGCCTTGTGACCTCCTCCTTGATCTCGGGATTGCGGAAGAAGGCGGTGATAAATTTGGCGGAGCCATCGGGCTCGTCGCCGCCCGAGAAGCCACCCGGGATAAAGACCATCTGGCTTTCGGCAAGCTTTCGGGAAACCTCTTTCACGCTCTTGGCCACATCGTCGGCGGTCAGGTTTCGAATGACCACGATCTCAGGTGCGGCACCTGCCGCCTCCATCGCGCGTGCGGAGTCGTATTCACAGTTAGTGCCCGGGAACACGGGAATGAGCACCTTGGGACGGGCAACCTTCACGGCAGGGGCCGCGGTGCTGCCCTCGGTAAAGGTAAAGGTGGGCGCGCTCTTCTCCTTTGCGGGAGCGTTGGTGGGATACACATCCTCCAGCACGCCGTCGTTGAGCGCGATCAGCTCGTCGATGGTTGCCGTGTCACCCGCGAGGTCGATGACCTCCTCCTTTGTGGTTTCACCGATGCACAGGGCATACTCGCTTTCCACATCCCCGTCAAGCTCTGCCACGATGAAGCCGTACATAGAGGCATCGTACCAATCGTCGCACAGGGTAGACCTGAAGCCGATCTTGTTGCCGAAGGACATCTTCATTACGGCCTCGCCGATGCCGTTTTCCACGGCCCATGCGGCCTTGACCTTGCCTGCCTTATGCAGGGCGTGGAAGGCCTCCCAGGCCGCCTTCTGGCTGTCGGCGCCCTCCTCGGTGGGAGCAAAGAGATACACGGGGTGTCCTGCCGCCTTAAACTCGGGCGACAGCACCCGGTCTGCCTTGATGGGAGCGATGGCAAAGGAGATCAGCGTGGGGGGTACATCCATATCAAGGAAGGTGCCCGACATCGAGTCCTTACCGCCGATGGCGGCAGCGCCGAGCTCAAGCTGAGCCTCCATCGCGCCAAGCAATGCCGCAAAGGGCTTGCCCCAGCGCGCAGGCTCCTGGCGGAGCTTTTCAAAGAACTCCTGCAATGTGAGATACGCGGCCTTGTAGTCCGCACCCGCGGCCACCAGCTTTGCCATAGAGGTGTAAACAGCGGCATAAGCGCCCGTAAAGGGATCGACCGTCATCTGGTCGGGGTCAAAGCCCCAAGCCATCACGCTTGCCTGCTCGGTGGTCTGCCCCGGCAAAACGGGAAGGAGAGCGGACATTGCCTGGGTGGGGGTCTTTTGCGTCTTGCCGCCGAAGGGCATCAGCACACTGCCTGCGCCGATCGAGCCGTCAAAGCGCTCAACAAGACCGCGACGGCTTGCGGTTTTGAGGTCTGCCGCCATCTCGCGCAGATCCTTGTAAAGGGCGCGGGAGAGCGAGGAGAGATCCTTGGCCGTCACATCCACCACGGTGTGCTTGTCCGCACCGTTGGTGTTAAGGAAGTCACGGGAAAGGTTGGCAATGGTCTGCCCCTTCCAGGTCATGACCATACGCGCCGCCTTAGTGACGGTAGCCACGCGGTAGGCCTCCAGATTTTCGGCCTGCGCGTATGCGATAAAGGTATCGGCGTCCTCGGCTGCCACCACAACCGCCATACGCTCCTGCGATTCGGAGATGGCAAGCTCGGTGCCGTCAAGGCCGTCATATTTTTTACGGACAGCATCCAGGTTGATCTCAAGTCCGTCGGCAAGCTCGCCGATGGCAACCGACACACCGCCCGCGCCAAAGTCGTTGCAGCGCTTGATGAGGCGCGTAACACGCGCATCGCGGAAGAGGCGCTGGATCTTTCGCTCCTCGGGGGCATTTCCCTTCTGCACCTCGGAGGCCATGGTGGTCAGCGATTTCATATTGTGGCTCTTGGAGGAGCCCGTCGCACCGCCGATGCCGTCACGGCCCGTACGGCCGCCGAGCAGAATGACCACGTCACCTGCCGCAGGGCACTCACGGCGTACATTGTAGGCGGGAGCGGCCGCTACGACCACGCCGCACTCCAATCGCTTGGCCACATAGCCATCGTGGTAGACCTCGGCGACATGACCCGTTGCGAGGCCGATCTGGTTGCCGTAGGAGGAATAGCCCGCGGCCGCTGTCTGGCAAAGCTTTCCCTGGGGGAGCTTACCGGGAACGGTTTCGGAAAGAGCCTTTCTCGGGTCGCCCGCACCCGTTACGCGCATTGCTTGATG
>JAZNFZ010000106.1:0-6560 GCA_045576195.1 Eubacteriales bacterium
CCGGCACCGACGGCTGCGGCACCAAGGTGAAGATGGCCATCTTGATGGATAAGCACGACACCATCGGCATCGATGCCGTGGCAATGTGCGTCAATGACATCATCTGTGTCGGCGCAAGGCCTCTGTTTTTCCTTGATTACATCGCTTGCGGCAAAAACTATCCCGAAAAGATCGCAGAGATCGTCGGTGGCGTTGCCGAGGGCTGTGTGCAGTCGGGTGCGGCGCTCATCGGCGGTGAGACCGCAGAGCACCCCGGCCTGATGCCCGTGGAGGACTACGATCTTGCGGGCTTTGCCGTGGGCATTGTCGATAAAAAGAAGATCCTTGATAAAACAAAAATGAAGGAGGGTGACGTGGTGATCGCGCTGGCCTCCAGCGGCATCCACTCCAACGGCTTCTCGCTTTGCCGCAAGGTGTTTGACATCGACGCCAATCCCGACTCTCTCTATACTCCCAACGAGACCCTCGGCGGCAAATCGGTTGCCGAGACCCTGTTGACCCCCACCAGAATTTACGTCAAATCCGTGCTTGCCCTGCTTGAAAAGGTGAACGTGAAGGGTATTTCCCATATCACGGGCGGCGGCTTCTACGAAAACATTCCGAGAAGCATTCCCGACGGACTCTGCGCGAAGATCGACAAAAGCGCCGTCAAGGTGCTGCCGATCTTTGACCTGATCGCAAAGACGGGCAATATTCCCGAGCGAGATATGTTTAACACCTACAATATGGGCGTTGGTATGAGCATTGTGGTGCCTGCCGACGAGGCCGCACTTGCCCTTGAGATCCTTACCGCCAACGGCGAGGATGCCTATGTGATCGGTAAGATCGTGGCGGGCGAGGACAAAATTGACCTTCAATAAGGAAATGAGTATGACGAAAAAAGCAAGAATTGCCGTCTTCGTTTCGGGCGGCGGCACCAATCTGCAGGCTCTCTTGGATGCACAGGACCGTGGCATTCTCAAAAGCGGTGAGATCGTGCTGGTGGTTGCCAGCAACCCCACGGCCTTTGCCCTTGAGCGCGCGGCGAGGAAGGGAATTGACACCGCCGTGGCGTGGAAAAAGGAGCTCGGCTCGCAGGAGGCCTTTGAGGCAAAGATCGAGGAGGCCCTTGCTGCCTACCGCATCGACCTCATCGTGCTGGCGGGCTTTATGAACATTCTGTCGGCCGATTTTACGGCAAAGTGGCCCGAGCGCATCATCAATGTGCATCCCGCTCTCATCCCCTCCTTTTGCGGCAAGGGCATGTATGGCCTTGCCCCGCACGAGGCCGCTCTTGCAAAGGGCGTGAAGGTGACGGGTGCCACCGTGCATTTCGTCAACGAGATCCCCGATGGCGGTAAGATCATTATGCAAAAGGCCGTGGAGGTGCAGGAGGGTGATACCCCCGAGGTGCTGCAGCGGCGCGTGATGGAGGAGGCGGAGTGGATCATTCTGCCGCAATCCGTGGAAAAGGTCAGCGCCGCGCTGGTGCACTGACAATTTATGAAAGGAATTTGTGGTGACTGTAATGGCAATGTATGATTTGAAAAAGCTTCTGGAGGAGAATACTTACCCCGGCAGAGGCATTGTGATCGGCAGATCTGCCGACGGCAAGAGCGCGATGATCGCCTATTTCATCATGGGCAGAAGCGAAAACAGCCGCAACCGCGTGTTTGAGCGCTTTGCGGGCGGTATGCGGACGAGAGCCTTTGATGAGTCCAAGCTTTCCGACCCCAGTCTGATCATTTATAACCCCTATCTGCAAAAGGGAAAGAGCATTGACATTGTGACCAACGGCGACCAGACCAACACGGTCTATGACTTTATGGTGGCCGACGGGGAAAACGCGAATGCATTTGAGGATGCGCTGATGACCCGTGAGTTTGAGCCCGATGCCCCCAACTTCACCCCCCGCATTTCGGGCGTATGCTATTACAACTTCCCCCACAACGATTTTACCTACCGCCTTTCGATCCTCAAAAGCGCCAACGGCCGCCCTGCCGCCTGTAACCGCTATTTCTACCGTTACATTCCCGAAAACGGCATCGGCCACTTTATTCACACCTACAAGTGCGACGGCAGTCCCATCCCCTCGTTTTACGGCGAGCCTGAGGAGGTTGCTCTCCCCAATACCGCCCGCGAGCTTGCCGATCTCGTGTGGGGCAGCCTGAATGAGGACAATAAGGTCTCGCTTTTCGTGCGCTGTGTGCCGCTTGACGGCAGCGAGCCCACCGAGATCATCATCAATAAAAACGTTTGATATGAGCAAGAAGAGAAGAATCGTAATAATGACCTGTGTCATTTTTTCGGCCATTTTAATGATTGTTTACATACTGTTTTCAAACAGTATTCAAAAACGGAACGAAGAAATGTATATGGGAGCGGTCTCATATATAGAAGAAAATCCCTTTGCCGAAGAAATGTACGGTGCAGCATATTGGCTTTCTTTACCTGAGGAAAAGGGAAGGCACGAGGAGGTCAAATTCGTTGATACAGATATTTATCAGCTTCCTCTTGTTGTGGACATTCCCGATGCGGAGCGCTCCTATCTTGTTTGGGTTCAGTGTCAGCGCTCCGAAGACGGAAACAGTTATTCCTACGCCAGTATTATCGAGCTTGATGTAGAGCAATAGCAGAACGCATTTTGAATTTGGATGATAAAAAACGACGTGGGATGCTCCCACAGGAAAATGAGGTGTAAAATTTATGAAAGAGTTTGAATTGAAGTATGGGTGCAACCCCAACCAAAAGCCCGCGAAGATCTATATGGCAGACGGCGCGGAGCTGCCCATTGAAATTCTGTGCGGCCGCCCCGGTTATATCAATTTTCTGGATGCCTTTAACTCCTGGCAGCTCGTGAAGGAGCTGAAGGCGGCGCTCGGCATGCCTGCCGTGACCTCCTTCAAGCACGTCAGCCCCACCTCGGCAGCAGTTGGCATTCCCATGTCGGAAAAGCTGATGAAGGCCTGCTTCGTGACCCCTGAGGAGGTCAGCACCCCTCTTGCCTGTGCCTACGCGCGTGCCCGCGGCACTGACCGTATGTGCTCCTTCGGTGACTGGGTGGCGCTCTCCGATGTCTGCGACGTTCCCACCGCGAAGCTCATTCAGCGCGAGGTGTCGGACGGTATCATCGCCCCCGACTACGAGCCTGAGGCGCTGGAGATCCTGAAGTCCAAGCGCAAGGGCGCTTACAACATCGTGAAAATCGATCCTGACTATGTTCCCGCCGAGGTCGAGACCAAGCAGGTCTTCGGCATCACCTTCGAGCAGGGAAGAAACAATTTTGAGATCAACCGTGCGCTGCTTCAAAACATCGTCACCGCAAACAAGGATCTGCCCGAGAGTGCGGTGCGCGATCTCATCGTGGCGCTCATTACCCTGAAATATACCCAATCCAACTCGGTCTGCTACGCCGTAGACGGACAGGCCATCGGCGTGGGCGCGGGTCAGCAGTCCCGCATCCACTGCACGCGCCTTGCAGGCAGCAAGGCCGACACCTGGTTCCTCCGTCAGCACGACAAGGTGCTGGGCCTGCCCTTCCGCGAGGATCTCGCCCGCCCCACCCGCGACAATGTCATTGATGGCTACATCAACCGCAACGAGGAGGATGTGTGTGCGGAGGGTAATTGGCAAAAGTACTTTACCGAAAGACCCGAGCCCCTCACCGATGCCGAGATCCGCGCGTATCTGGACACGAAGGAGGGCGTTTCCCTCGGCTCGGATGCCTTCTTCCCCTTTGACGATAACATTCAGCGCGCGGCTGCCAGCGGCGTGAAGTACGTTGCCGAGCCCGGCGGCTCGATCCGCGATGACGCGGTGATCGAATGCGCTGATAGATACGGAATGACCGTGGCCTTTACGGGTATGCGTCTGTTCCACCATTGAGAAAAAACGGAGGATACCTTATGAGGCTTCTGGTAGTAGGCGGTGGCGGGCGAGAGCACGCCATCATCAAGAAACTGAAAGAAAACCCACAGGTTGAAAAGATCTTCGCCCTGCCCGGCAACGGCGGCATTGCCGCGGATGCCGAGTGTGTGGCGATCAAGGCAACCGATGTGGACGGCATTGTGGAGTTCGCGAGGGGGCAGAGCATTGATTTTGCCGTGGTCGCCCCCGACGACCCGCTGGTGCTTGGCTGTGTGGACCGCCTGGAGGCGCTGGGCATTCCTTGCTGCGGCCCTCGCGCCAACGCCGCCATCATTGAGGGCAGCAAGGTCTTTTCCAAGGGTCTGATGCACAAATACGGCATTCCCACCGCCGCAAGCGAGACCTTTGACGATCCCGACAAGGCCATTGCCTATCTTGAAAAGCAGGACTATCCCACCGTCATCAAGGCAGACGGTCTGGCGCTTGGCAAGGGCGTGGTGATCGCGCAGAGCTTTGACGAGGCCAAGGCCGCCGTCCGCGAGATGATGTGTGACAAGATCTTCGGCGAGAGCGGCAGCCGCATTCTCGTGGAAGAGTTTATGACAGGCCCTGAGGTCTCTGTGCTTGCGTTTATGGACGGTAAAACCGTCGTGCCCATGGTTTCGGCCATGGACCACAAGCGCGCCCGCGACAACGACGAGGGTCTCAATACGGGCGGTATGGGCACCGTTGCCCCCAACCCCTACTACACCGAGGCTGTCGCCAAGGAGTGCATGGAGAAGATCTTCCTTCCCACGATGCACGCCATGAACGCCGAGGGGCGCACCTTCAAGGGCTGCCTTTTCTTCGGCTTGATGATTACCCCCAAGGGGCCGCGCGTCATCGAGTACAACTGCCGCTTCGGCGACCCCGAAACCCAGGTGGTGCTGCCCCTGCTTCAAAGTGACCTTTTCACCGTGATGCAGGCCGTGGCCGAGGAGCGCCTTTCCGAGGTCGAGGTGAAATTTTCAAAGGGTGCCGCGTGCTGCGTGGTGCTTGCCTCTGACGGCTATCCCAAAAAATATGCTAGCGGCTTTGAAATGACGCTTCCCGAAACCGCCGAAAACGAGCATTTGTTCGTGGCGGGAGCGAAGCTGGAGCAGGGAAAGCTCCTCACGGCGGGCGGTCGCGTGATCGGCGCCGTGGCAACGGCGGATACGCTGAAAAATGCCATCGGGCACGCCTACGAGGTGGCCGAGAAGGTAAGGTTTGAAAACAAATATTGCAGAAAAGACATCGGTGCGCGCGCACTTGCCGCCAATAAGGAGTAAACAATGGTTTATAGAGTCTATGTAGAGAAAAAGAAGGAGCTCGCCCACGAGGCAAACGGCCTTTTTGCCGAGCTTTCGGGGCTCCTTGGCATCAAGGGGCTCACGGGCGTCCGTGTGATCAATCGCTACGATGTGGAAAATTTGGATAAGGCACTGTTTGACAAGGCAGTTCGCACCATTTTCTCCGAGCCGCAGCTTGACATTGTGAGCGAGAACTTTGATGCCGCGGGCGGCACCGTATTTGCGGTAGAGCCCCTGCCAGGTCAGTTTGATCAGCGCGCCGATTCGGCCGCGCAGTGCATTCAGCTGCAAAGCGGCGTCGAGCGCCCCACGGTGCGCTCGGCCAAGGTCTATGTGCTGTCGGGTACCCTTTCGGATGCCGATGTGGCCGAGATCAAAAAATATGTGATCAACGCGGTGGAGAGCCGTGAGGCGACCCTCACCAAGCCCGAAACGCTGGCTATCGAGTATGCCATCCCCACCACTGTTGCAACGGTCGAGGGCTTTACCGCTCTTGATGAAAAGGGACTTTCCGGCCTGCTTGACCGCCTCGGCCTTGCAATGGATCTTGACGATCTGACATTCCTGCAGGCCTACTTCCGCGACGAGGAAAAGCGCGATCCCACCATCACCGAGATCCGCGTGGTCGATACCTATTGGTCCGACCACTGCCGTCACACCACCTTCTCCACGCACATTGACGGCGTGAAGATCGACGATCCTGCGGTGCAGGCCGCCTATGACCGCTACCTTGCCGCACGTGTTGAGGTCTACGGGGAAGAGAAGGCCGCAGCGCGCCCCCAGACGCTGATGGACATTGCCACCATCGCCACCAAGGTGCTCAAAAAGCGCGGCAAGCTGCCCGAGCTTGATGAAAGCGAGGAGATCAATGCCTGCTCGATCCACGTCACCGCTGAGGTGAACGGCGAGGAGCAGGATTGGCTTCTGATGTTCAAAAACGAGACCCACAACCATCCCACCGAGATCGAGCCCTTTGGCGGTGCTGCCACCTGCATCGGCGGCTGCATCCGCGATCCCCTCTCCGGCCGCGTCTATGTCCATCAGGCCATGCGCGTCACCGGCGGCGGCGATCCCCGTGTGGCGTTTGACAAGACTACCCCCGGCAAGCTGCCCCAGCGCAAGCTGGCCACCACCGCCGCCGCAGGTTACAGCTCTTACGGCAACCAGATCGGTCTGGCCACCGGTCATGTCGCTGAAGTCTATCACAACGGCTATATCGCCAAGCGTCTGGAGTGCGGCGCGGTCGTTGGTGCGGCTCCTGCTGACCACGTGCGCCGTGAAGTTCCCGCTCCCGGTGATGTTGTCATCCTGCTGGGCGGCCGTACCGGTCGCGACGGTATCGGCGGCGCTACCGGCTCCTCCAAGAGCCACAACATGAAGTCC